>CALJUL010000014.1 GCA_937975725.1 uncultured Pseudoxanthomonas sp.
CGGCGCGTAGCGCTCCATGAAGCGCTCGCCGTTGCTGTTGCGCAGGATGCCGCCTTCGCCGCGCACGCCCTCGGTGATCAGGCAGCCGGCGCCGTAGATGCCGGTGGGATGGAACTGCACGAATTCCATGTCCTGCATCGGCAGGCCGGCGCGCATCACCATGCCGCCGCCGTCGCCGGTGCAGGTGTGCGCCGAGGTCGCGGAGAAGTAGGCGCGGCCGTAGCCGCCGGTGGCCAGCACCACGCCGTGCGAACGGAACAGGTGCAGCGTGCCGGTGGCCATGTCCAGGGCCAGCACGCCGCGGCAGGCGCCTTCCTCGTCGAAGATCAGGTCCAGCGCGAAGTACTCGACCATGAAGCGCGCATCGTGCGCCAGCGACTGCTGGTACAGCGTATGCAGCATGGCGTGGCCGGTGCGGTCGGCCGCGGCGCAGGTGCGCTGCGCCGGCGGACCTTCGCCGTAGCGGGTGGTCATGCCGCCGAACGGGCGCTGGTAGATCTTGCCTTCCTCGGTGCGCGAGAACGGCACGCCGTAGTGCTCCAGCTCGATGATGGCCGGGATGGCCTCGCGGCACATGTACTCGATGGCGTCCTGGTCGCCCAGCCAGTCCGAGCCCTTGATGGTGTCGTAGAAGTGGTAGCGCCAGTCGTCCTCGCCCATGTTGCCCAGCGCGGCGGAGATGCCGCCCTGCGCCGCCACGGTGTGCGAGCGGGTTGGGAAGACCTTGGTCAGGCAGACCGTCTGCAGGCCCTTGGCGGCCAAGCCGAAGGTCGCGCGCAGGCCGGCGCCGCCGGCGCCCACCACGACCATGTCGTACTTGTGTTCGGTGATCTTGTATGCGGACATGTGGCTCAATTCCCCAGCGCGATGCGGGCCACGGCGAAGACGCTCACGATGGCGCCCAGCACGGCGATGAACTTGACGGTGGTCTGCACCGCCAGGGCGAGCAGCGAGTTGTGCACGTAGTCCTCCAGCACGACCTGCAGGCCGAGCTGGGCGTGCCAGAACATGGCGACCAGGAAGCCGACCAGCAGCACCGCGTTCCACGGCTTGGCGACGGCGGCGGTGGCGGTCACGTAGTCGGCGCCGAGCAGGCCCAGCACGAACACCAGGAACCAGATCGTCAGCGCGACCAGCGCGGTGGCGGTCAGGCGCTGGTGGACGAAGTGCTCGGTGCCGGTCTTGGCCGAGCCCAGGCCGCGCGCGTCCTTCAGTGGAGTGCGGAAATTGCTCACGCGCCACCTCCCAGCAGCACACAGGCCCAGATCAGGGCGGTGATGACCAGGCTGCCGATCACCGACAGCCAACTGCTGCGCACGAACGTGGCAATGCGGTAGCCGATGGCGAAGTCCTGCACGATGTGGCGGATGCCGTTGCACAGGTGGTAGGCGAAGCACCAGGTCCAGCCGAACAGGAACGCCTGGCCGTACCAGGCGCCGGCATGCGCGGCGAAGCAGTTCCAGGCGTCGGGGCCGATCATCAGCGCCAGCAGGCCCGCGGTGATCACCAGGGCGCCGGCGGCGAGGACGATGCCGGTGGCGCGGTGCAGGATGGAGGTCACCATCTGGATCTGCCAGCGGTAGACCTGCAAGTGGGGAGAAAGCGGACGTTGTGGAGTCGCCATTGACTGCGCTCGTTGTCTCGGCTGGGCGGTCGTGACCGCGTTGGCTCAAACGCTGCTCAGAAATCGATGCAGCGCCCGTTCTTTTCCCAATCCCCGTAACGCGTGGGTTCGGGCCCGTCGCGTCCGCCGATCTCCTTGCGCAGCGCCGCTTCCCCTTCCGCCTGCGGCTTGCGCGCAGGCGGGGTTTCGGGCGGCTGTGTTCCGGGATCGGGGTCGGGAATCGGGGGTGTTTGACCTATCATGGCGGTCTCGCAACGCACAAAATTTTAATCCCCACCCCCTTGGCTGACAACCTTTCCCGTACCACTGCACCGGTTTCCGCCCTGCCCGACCATGCCCTGGTGACGCTGGAAGGGCCTGATGCCGTGGCTTTCGCCCATGCCCAGTTCGCCAACGACGTGGCCGCGCTGGCGCCGGGACACTGGCAGTGGAACGCGTGGTTGACGCCCAAAGGGCGCGTGATCGCGGTCTTCGCGCTGGCCCGGCGGTCGCAGGACAGCCTGTGGCTGGTGCTGCCGGACCATCCGGCCGGGGCGTTCGCCGGCGCCTTGCAGCGCTATGTGTTCAGACGAAAGTTGAAGATCGACGTGCCTGCCGGTCTCGCCGTGGGTGGCAGGTTCGCCGCGCCCGAGGCCGCAAACGGAGCCGCGCTGGCGCTGTCCGCGGACGGCATGGAGATGGACTACGGCGGCGAAGGCGGCGCGCGCGCGCTGTGGGTCGGCCCGGCGCAGGCCATCGACGGCCCGCCGCTGCAGGACGCCTGGCGCGCCGCCGACCTGCGCCACGGCCTGCCGCGGCTGCCGGAGGCGCAGCGCGAACAATGGACGCCGCAGCAACTGTCGCTGGACCGCCTGCACGCCTACAGCGTGAAGAAGGGCTGCTATCCCGGCCAGGAAATCGTGGCCCGCACGCATTTCCTCGGCAAGGCCAAGCGCGCCCTGCGGCTGTTCGACGCCGACGGCCCGGTCGTCGCGGGCACCGCCGTGCGCGAAGACGGGCACGACGTGGGCGAAGTCGTCTGCACCGCGCAGGACGCCGGCAGCACCCTGCTGCTGGCGGTGCTGCCGCTGGAACACGCGGGCACGGGCCTGGCCGCCGATGGCCTGCCCTTGCGGCCGCAGCCGATGCAGGACGGATTGCAGCGCTGACGCCATCGGCGGCCGGATTGATCCACGTCAATGACGCCTCGGCGGCGGTGCCTACACTGCCAGGACGCCCGCAGAGGAGTAAGCGCATGCACCACGATGTCGTCATCATCGGCGCCGGCCCGGCCGGTCTGTGCCTGGCCAAGGCTCTGTGCGACCTGTCGCTGCGGGTGGCGCTGGTGGAACGCCTGCCGCGCGCCGCCCTGGTCGAGCCCGCCTTCGACGGCCGCGAGATCGCCCTGACCCACGCCTCCATCCGCCTGCTGCGCGACCTGGGCGTCTGGGAACATCTGCCGGCCGACGACATGGCGCCGCTGCGCGCCGCGCGGGTGATGGACGGCGACGCCCTGCACGACATGCGGGTGGACGCGCAACTGGCCGGCAAGCCGCAACTGGGCATGCTGGTGCCCAACCACCGCATCCGCGAAGCGGCGTGGAAGGCCGCCAGCGGAGCGCCGACGCTGGACATCTTCGACGACGCCCGCGTGCAATCCGTGCGCACCGGCGACGACCGCGCCTGCGTCACCCTGGGCGACGGCCTGCGCCTGGAGGCGCCGCTGCTGGTGGCCGCCGACAGCCGTTTCTCCGAAACCCGGCGCGCGCTCGGCATCGCCGCCGACCAGCACGACTTCGGCAAGAGCATGCTGGTCTGTCGCATGCACCACGAGCACCCGCACCACGGCACGGCCTGGGAGTGGTTCGGCCACGGCCAGACGCTGGCCCTGCTGCCGCTGCGCGAGCACCTGTCCTCCACCGTGGTGACGCTGCCGGACAACGCGGCGCGGCGGCTGGCGGGGCTGGGCGTGGAGGAGTTCGCGTTCGAGATGGAGCAGCGCTACGGCCACCGGCTCGGCCACATGAAGCTGGAAAGCAGCCGCCACGTATATCCGCTGGTTGGCGTGTACGCGCGCCGCTTCGTCGGCCGCCGCTTCGCCCTGGCCGGCGATGCCGCGGTGGGCATGCACCCGGTCACCGCACACGGCTTCAACCTGGGGCTGGCCAGCGTGGAACGGCTGGCGGCGATGGCGCGCGACGCGCTGGCCCGCGACGGCGACCTCGGCGGCGCTGAAGGACTGGCGCGCTACCAGCGCCTGCACCGCCAGGGCACCCGCCCGCTGTACCTGGCCACCCGCGCCATCGTCGGCCTGTACACCAACGACCACGCCCCTGCCCGGATGCTGCGCGAAGCGGTCCTGCGCACCGGCAACCGGCTCACGCCGTTCCGGCGCGCGCTGGCGCATGCGCTGGTGGACGAACGCGCGGTCGACCTGCCGCCGTGGCAGCGCATCCGCGACGGCCTGTCGCTGCTGCGCCCGGCCTGAAGCGCCGGCGCGGCCGTCAGCGCAGCGACGCCTCGAACCGCTCCAGGAACAGCAGCAGCCGCTTGCGCAGGCGCTCGTCGGTGATGCCGCCGGCCTCGTCGATCTGCCCTTCGCGGTACTGGATGGCGATTTCCGGCTGCGGCAGCACGGCCACGTCCACCGCGGCCAGCACGTTGCGCAGGTGCTGCTGCGAGGACACGGTGCCGTGCGCGCCCGGCGACGTGCCGATGACCGCGGCACGCTTGCCGGCGAAGGAATTGTGGCCGGCCGGGCGCGAGCCGGTGTCGATGGCGTTCTTCAGCACGCCGGGGATGGAGCGGTTGTATTCCGGCGTCACGAACAGCAGCGCGTCGGCCGCCTCCACCTGCGCCTTGAAGCGCAGGCCGGCGGCCGGGAAATCGGCATCGTCGTCCTGGTCGTACAGCGGCAGATCGCCGATGCCGATGAAGTCGAACGCTAGTCGCCCATCCGCCAGCCTCGCCACCGCCTGCGCCAACTGGCGGTTGAACGAGCCCTCGCGTAGGCTGCCGACGATGACGCCGATGCGTGGAATGGCCATACGTGCGGTCCCTGGGGTGAGCCCGCATTCTAGGCCGTCCCCCGTCAGCCCCCTGTAGGAGGGGCCTGAGCCTATCCCCAGTCTGCGCGACGCCTCAGGCAAGCCGGTCCGCCGCCGCCACGATGTCCTCTTCGCCCGGCAGCACCAGGAAGGCCGCGCCCGCCAGCGGCGTGTAGGTGTCGGCGCCGACCACGCGCTGGAACGGCCGCGCGCCGTAACCGGCTTCGGCGATGGCGGTGATCACGCCCTCGCCCACGCCGGCCGAATGCCGCCCCTCGTCGACGATCAGGATGCGCTTGGCGCTCTTCGCCTGCTCGGCGATGAAGCCCTCGTTGAGCGGCGCCAGCCAGCGCAGGTCGACCACGCGCACCTTCCACCCGTGCTTCTTCTCGATGCCGCGCGCCGCGCGCAGGCTCATCGGCACGCCGTTGCCGTAGGTGAACACCACCAGGTCGTCGGCGTCGGCGTCGTACACGCGGCCCTCGCCCAGCGGCATGGCCTGGTCCTGCGCCGGGTACGGGAACAGCCACTGGCCGTCGCCCGCTTCGTACAAGTCCTTGGTCATGTACAACGCGATGGGTTCAAGGAACACGGTGACGCGGCCGTCCACCTTGGCCAGCGCCGCCAGCGTGCGCAGCATCGTCGCCGCATCGTCGCCGCGCGAGGGACAGCCGACCACCAGGCCGGGGATGTCGCGCAGCGCGGTGATCGAGTTGTCGTTGTGGAAATGCCCGCCGAAGCCGCGCTGGTAACCGAGCCCGGCGATGCGCACCAGCATCGGGTTGCGGTACTGGTCGTTGCTGAAGAACTGCAGGCTGGCCGCCTCGCCGCGGATCTGGTCGCAGGCATTGTGGAAATACGCCAGGTACTGGATCTCCGGCACCGGCAGCATGCCCATGTTGGCGTAGCCCTGGGCCAGGCCCAGGATCATGGTCTCGTCCAGCAGCGTGTTGAACACGCGGCCGCCCTTGAACGCCTTCTGCAGTCCCTTGGTGACGGTGTACACGCCGCCCTTCTGCGCCACGTCCTCGCCGAACAGCAGCGTCTCCGGGTACTTGCAGAACAGGTCGTGCAGCGCGTTGTTGATCTGGATGGCGAGGTGGCGCGGCGGCAGCTTTTCCGGCAGCTTCTCCTCGCTGCCGAACGCGGCCACGCGCTTGTCGTGCGGCGCCGGGCGCGCGGCCTCCGCGGCCACGGCCTGCGGGGTGTACGGCGCCAGCGGCGCCATCACCTGCTCCAGCGTCTCGATCTTGGGCCGGCGGTCGGCTTCCTCGGCGGCGGCGAAGCAGCGCGCGCGGATGGCTTCGTACAGGGCCAGCAGTTCGTCCCTGGAATACAGGCCCGACTCCAGCGCGATGGCCGCCGAGCGCAGCAGCGGATCGGTGGCCTCCACTGCGCACAGTTCCTCGATGCTGCGCCACTCGATTTCGAAGTCGGTGCCGGCGTGGCCCATGATGCGGGTGGTGCGCAGGTGCAGGAAGGTCGGCCGGCGCGTGCGGCGGCAATGCTCCACCGCCGCCTGTACCTGGCCGTAGCCGGCCGCCAGGTCCAGGCCGTCGGCCTGGAAGTAGTCCAGGTCAGCGCGGTCGCGGAAGTTGCGGCCAATCCAGCCGTCCGGCGTCTTCACCGAGATGCCGATGCCGTTGTCCTCGCAGACGAACAGCACCGGCGCCG
>CALJUL010000015.1 GCA_937975725.1 uncultured Pseudoxanthomonas sp.
TTGACCAGTTCGCGGTAGGCCAGCAGCTCGTAGGAGTAGACGTCCACCTTCTCCTTCGACTTCTTGCCCTCGCGGATCACGTTGCGGCTGTAGTGGTGCGCGAACGAAGGCTCGATGCCGTTGCTGGCGTTGTTGGCCAGCGACAGGCTGATGGTGCCGGTGGGGGCGATGGAGCTGTGGTGGGTGAAGCGGCTGCCGATCTCGGCCAGTTCGTCCACCAGGTCCGGGGCCACTTCGGCCACGCGCTGCATGTAGCGGCTGTAGCGGGCGTGCAGGACCTTGCCGGGGATTTCCTGGCCGACCTTCCAGCCGTCCTTCGCCATTTCCGGGCGCTGGCGCAGCATGGCGGCGGTGACGGTGAACAGCTCGTCCATGATCGGGGCGGCGCCCTTCTCCTTGGCCAGCGCCAGGCCCATCTCCCAGCCGGCCACGGCCATCTCGCGGGCGATGGCCTCGGTGAACTCGCAGGATTCGGGGCTGCCGTACTTGTGCTTGAGCATGGTCAGCGTGCTGCCCAGGCCCAGGAAGCCCATGCCGTGGCGGCGCTTGCGCAGGATCTCCTGGCGCTGCTGCTCCAGCGGCAGGCCGTTCACTTCGACCACGTTGTCGAGCATGCGGGTGAACACGCGCACGACTTCCTTGTACTCGTCCCAGTCGAAGCGCGCCTTGTCGGTGAAGGGGTCGCGCACGAAGGTGGTCAGGTTGACCGAGCCCAGCAGGCAGGCGCCGTAGGGTGGCAGCGGCTGCTCGCCGCAGGGGTTGGTGGCGCGGATGGTCTCGCACCACCAGTTGTTGTTCATCTCGTTGACGCGGTCGATCAGGATGAAGCCCGGCTCGGCGTAGTCGTACGTCGAGACCATGATCATGTCCCACAGGTGGCGGGCGCGGATGTGGCCGTAGATCTTGCAGGCCACCAGGCCGTCGTCGCGGACGATGTAGTTCTTGTGGGTGGGCCACTCGCGCCAGACCACCTGGGCGGCGTCCTCGACGTCGATGTCGCCCTTCTCCTTGATGTTCACCGGGAACACCAGCGGCCAGTCGGCGTCGGTGTCGACCGCTTCCATGAAGCCGTCGGTGATCAGCAGCGACAGGTTGAACTGGCGCAGGCGGCCGTCTTCGCGCTTGGCGCGGATGAAGTCCTTGACGTCCGGGTGGGAGATTTCGAACGTGCCCATCTGCGCGCCGCGGCGGCCGCCGGCGCTGGAGACGGTGAAGCACATCTTGTCGTAGATATCCATGAAGGACATCGGGCCGGAGGTGTAGGCGCCGGCGCCGGCGACGAAGGCGCCCCTCGGGCGCAGCGTGCTGAACTCGTAGCCGATGCCGCAGCCGGCCTTCAGGGTCAGGCCGGCTTCGTGGACCTTCTCCAGGATGCCGTCCATCGAATCCTCGATGGTGCCGGAGACGGTGCAGTTGATCGTGCTGGTGGCCGGCTTGTGCTGCTGGGCGCCGGCGTTGGAGGTGATGCGGCCGGCGGGGATGGCGCCGCGGCGCAGCGCCCACACGAAGCGCTCGTACCAGTAGGCGCGCTTCTCGGGGGTGGCTTCAGCGTCGGCCAGGGCGCGGGCCACGCGCTGGTAGGTGCCGTCGATGTCGGCGTCTATCGCCTCGCCCTGCTTGGTCTTCAGCCGGTACTTCTTGTCCCAGATGTCCTGGGACGCCGGCTGCATGGGAATCAGCGCGGGATGTTCCGTCTTGACCGCCTCGAGGCGCACCGTGCTCATGGTTCTGTTGTTCTCCTTAAAAACCGATTCCGTGGGGGACGGGCGGCGGCCCGGCCCCGGTATGTTCTGCCGTCAGGGCGGTCCGCAGGCGCGGCGACGGGTGGCCGGGCGCGTTGCGCCGGATGCCGGATGGTCCTGGAAAGGCCTTGCGTCTGCCGCTGCCCCGACCCGATGTGCCACCGTTGCCCTCGCCCTCTCTGCGCCGGTCCCCCCGAAAGGCACCGGATTCCCGTGCAATGCCGTCTCGAAAACACCATTGCTTGGGTCCGCCTCGTGCTGGACCGCAACATCTTGTGTCCGCACGAAGCCAGCAAACTACCCCCGGGGGGGGGTCCTGTCAACCGGATTGACAGCATCCGCGCGGCCATGCCGGCAGTGCCCGGCCAGGCCCGCGACCGGGTGTCGCAGGCACCCGCGGCGGGCCGGACTTCATTGCCGGTTTAGGCGTCAATGAGCAGACTCATTCAGCTTCGCCGGGCGCGGCCCGGCCTCTCCCTTCCCGACACTCGACGACACCCGCCGACCTGCCATGAAGAACACGCTGCGCCCCTTCCCCACCCTGCTGGCCCTGACCGCGGCGGCCGCCTTCGGCGGCTTCGCCGCCAGCGGCCTGAACGACCTGCTGCAGAAACCCGCCCAGGCCACGCCGGCCGCGGCCGTCCCGGTCGCCGCGGCCCTGCCCGCGGCGGTGGACGGCCAGGCGCTGCCCTCGCTGGCGCCCATGCTCAAGCGCGCCACCCCGGCGGTGGTCAGCGTGTACAGCCGGCAGACGGTGCGCGTGGCCAGCCCGCTGGGACCGTTCGCCGACGATCCGTTCTTCCGCCGCTTCTTCGGCATCCCCGACATGCCGCGCGAGCGGGTGGAACGCGCGCTGGGCTCGGGCGTGATCGTCGATGCGGCCAACGGCTACGTGCTGACCAACCACCACGTGGTGGAGAACGCCGACGGCGTGTCGGTCACCCTCAACGACGGCCGCACGGTGGAGGCCGAGTTCATCGGCTCGGACCCGGACACCGACGTGGCGCTGATCCGCATCCCGGCGCGCGACCTGACCGCGATCCCGATGGCCGACAGCGACCGCCTGCAGGTGGGCGACTTCGTGGTGGCGATGGGCAACCCCTACGGGCTGGGGCAGACGGTGACCTCGGGCATCGTCTCGGCGGTGGGCCGCAGCGGCATCCCGGTGGCCGGCTACCAGAACTTCATCCAGACCGACGCCTCGATCAACCCGGGCAACTCGGGCGGCGCGCTGGTGGACCTGCAGGGACGGCTGGTGGGCATCAACACCGCCAGCTTCAATCCGCGCGGCAGCATGGCCGGCAACATCGGCCTGGGCTTCGCCATCCCGATCAACCTGGCGCGCGGGATCATGGACCAGTTGATCGCCAACGGCGGCGTGGTGCGCCGGGGCACGTTCGGGGTGGAGTCGCAGGACGTGGACGAGCGCATGGCGCGCGGCCTGGGCCTGGAAGCGCCGCGCGGCGCGGTGATCACCCGCGTGTACCCGGGCTCGGCCGCCGCCGCGGCCGGCTTGCAGGCCGGCGACGTGGTGCTGGCGGCCAACGGCCAGCGCGTGGACAACCGCGCCGCCCTGCACAACTTCGAGGGCCTGCAACCGCTGGGCGCGCGCGTGGCGCTGGACGTGCGCCGCGACGGCAAGCCGCTGCAACTGACCGCGACGCTGAAGGAAGGCGTGCGCACGCTGGACGGCGCCGCGATCGACCCGCGCCTGGCCGGCGCCACCCTCAAGGAACTGGACGAATCGGCGCGCCAGCAACTGCGCGCGATGGGCGCCGCCGGCGGCGTCCAGGCCAGCAACGTGGCGCGCAACAGCCGCGCCTGGAACAGCGGCCTGCGCCCGGGCGACATCATCGTCGGCGCCAGCAGCGGCGAGTTCGGCGATCTGGCCAGCTTCCGCGCCAGCTTCGAGCGCAAGCCCGAGCAACTGGTGCTGGGCATCCGCCGCGGCAATGGCGGCGGGCGGCTGTTGATGCAGTGATGGTATGGAACGGGAAAGGGGGAATGAAGGCATCCTGCTGCGGCATGTCCACGGACCTGCGAATCGAGTGACGTGCCCATTCCCTGGTCCCGCTTCCCGTTCCCCCTAACAGCCCCTTCATCCACCTGCGCTAGAGTGCGTCCATCCCCCGCCTGCTGGAGACGACGATGAGCAATCCCAACGCCACCGATGCCGTGAAGGCCAACCTGGGCGAAGCCGGTTCGCACCTGAAGTCCGCCGCCTCGGCCGCCGGCGAGGCGATCAAGGGCGCCGCCAGCGCGGCCGGCGACGAACTGCGGCTGGGCAAGGCCAACGTGAAGTCGGAACTGGCCGACAGCGCACTGTCCGGCATCGCCGCCGCCGAGTCCGGCGGGGCCGCCGCGCGCGAGCAGATGGACGCGCTGATGGACAAGGGCCGCGACCTGATCGACAGCGCCGCCGAGCTGATCCGCGAACGCCCGCTGGCGTCCTTCGGCGTGGCCTTCGCCGCCGGCTGGATCATCGCCAAGCTGGCCCGCAGCGGCGGCGACAAGTAATCCCCTGGCGTGAGCGAGACGCCCCGCGAAGCGCCCGGAGCGGCGCCGTCCGACGACGACGCACCGCCGCCCGGCCTGCAGGAAAGCCTCCGCCAGGTCGGCGACGCCGGCAAGGCGGCGCTGGGCTCGGCGCGCGATGGCGGCCGTGCCCTGCGCACCCTGCTCTCGGCCGATCTGGCGCTGGCGCGCAGCGCCTTCGGCCGCGCACTGGCGTGGGCGGGCGTGGCCATCGTGTTCGGCGCCTCGGCCTGGCTGCTGGTGGCCGGCGCGCTGATCGCGCTGATGCAGCGCTTCGGCTTCTCGTGGCTGCAATCGCTGTCGCTGGCGGCGGTGGTGAGCCTGGCGGCGACCGGGCTGGCGGCCTGGCAGGTCACCCGCTACTTCGACTGCATGGGCCTGCACGCCACCCGCCGGCAGTTGTCGCGACTGGGCTTCTTCGACGAACCGTCCGGCGACGGGCACGACGATGACGACGACGCACCCGACGGAGGCGCGCCGCGATGAACTTCCGCGAACTCCAGCGTCGTGTGGACCGCGCCGAGCGACGCGTGGACCAGCGCCTGAGCCTGGCGGAATCGCAGTGGGGCACGCTGAAGCAGGCATGGCGCGAAGGCTGGACGCCGGGCCGCATCGTCATCGCCGGCGTGGTCAGCGGCTTCCTGGTCGGGCGCGCCGAACCCCTGCGCGCACTGACCGGCGCGCGCTGGATGCAGATGTTCAGCGCAGTCTCCAGCCTGCTGGCCACCGCGCAGGCGGCGACCGCCGCCGAACAGGCCGGGCAAGCCGCCGATACCGCGCAGGACGTGCAGGCCCAGGCCGGCGCCGCGGCGACCGACACGGCGGAGGAGCCGGTACTGGACCAGGCATTCGACGAAGACACCGTGGTCGTCACCGCCCCCCGCCCGGCCGAAGCGGCCACCGAGTTGTCCGAACGCTGAGCACGGCGCGCCGAACACTGATCGTCAAGCACAGAGCGTCCATCGTCCCGCTTGCGTGAGCGGTTTTGCCGCTGTTGCGGCTGAGAGCTTCTGGTTTCCGGCTGGACTTTGGCCGGAATTGCCGCTGTGGCTTTCCGGTTTTCGCGGCGGCGATTGTTGCCGTGGTGATGATTGCGACAGTGGCAGCGACGCCTTCTTACTTCTTACCTTCTCACCTCTTACTGCTTCGATTGAGACAGAGAGCGAGGCCGGGACCATTGCTCAAGTTGAGATTGAAGCCGAAGTCCCGACGGCGACTACAACTTCAACCCCGCCATGATGCGGCGCCATCGTCGACCACCACCCGCAACACGGCGAAGAACCGTGCAAGCCCTGACGAACGTTCACGTCCGCGCATCGCGCCAGCCGCATTCTCTTGGGCAAGCGCCAGGACGCGTATACCGACTGTAACAACCCGGCAACGCACTGCTCCGCCATCCATGCCACCCAGGCGACATCGCCAGCCGATGCCGTCACGGGTACGCCTCGTCCTCCGAGCGTCCGCCCGATCACACCTCGCCCTTGCGAACAAGAACGACGACACCTAGAACCATCGCCCCCTGCGCAGGCGTGAACCCCGCGACTTCCTCCCCGGCAACCTGCGGAAAAGGAACGAACGCAAAGGCACCGCCTCCCATCCACGCAGCGATGGCGGCAGCGCCACACGAAACCGCCCGCACCAGCCATCCCAGCCCGATGCACCTGCCCGGCTCACGCCGCGCCCACGAGGCGTCGCACCATAATCGCCTCCTCCCCGTGCCGCAGACCGCCCGTCCATGAGCCCCCCAGCCCCAGACGAAACACCGCTTCCCGCCGCCCCGGCTTCGCCGGCGCCCGCGCTGCCGCCCCCGCCTTCCCCGCGCCCGCGCGCCTCGGCGCCGCTGCTGGTGCTGGCGACGCTGGCGGTGGGCTATACGCTGTGGGCCGCGCAGGAGGTGCTGCTGCCGGTGCTGCTGGCGATGTTCTTCGCGCTGGTGGGCAACCCCATCATCCGCCTGCTGCGGCGGCTGCACGTGCCGCGCTTCGTCGCCGCACTGGCGGTGCTGCTGGGCGGCATGACCGCTGCCGGCCTGCTCGCGCACAAGATGCTGCCCTCGGCGATGGAATGGGCGCAGCAGGCGCCGCGCGAGATGCGCCAGCTCGCGCCCAAGCTGCGCGAGCTGACCAAGCCGGTGCAGGACGCCAACCGCGCCGCGGAAAGCTTCGC
Organism: uncultured Pseudoxanthomonas sp.; assembly: GCA_937975725.1. Classification (GTDB taxonomy): domain Bacteria; phylum Pseudomonadota; class Gammaproteobacteria; order Xanthomonadales; family Xanthomonadaceae; genus Pseudoxanthomonas_A. Next base: position 6,444 of record CALJUL010000015.1, read on the forward strand.
GCGCGCCGCCGGCGGCCAGACCGGCCGCGCGCCGGAGGTGGTGCACACCGCGCCGCAGGACGACCCCTACCGCAAGCTGCTGGCCACGCCGCGGCTGCTGGCCTCGCTGCTGGCGGTGGTGCTGCTGACGTTCTTCTTCATGGTCTACGGCGAGAACCTGCAACGCAACGCGATCGCGCTGCTGCCCGGGCGCCAGCAGAAGAAGTTCACCGTGGACATCCTGCACTCCATCGAGCGCGAGGTGTCGCGCTACGTGCTGACCATCAGCCTGATCAACACGGTGGTGGGGCTGGTGTTCGCCGGCGCGCTGTACCTGCTGGGCCTGTCGCTGGCCGAGGCGCTGCTGTGGGGCACGATGGCGGCGCTGCTGAACTTCGCGCCCTACGTGGGCCCGCTGATCGGGATGGTGGCGATGCTGCTGGTGGGCTTCATCACCTTCAAGGAGCCGTTGCAGTCGCTGTTGCCGGCGGCGGCCTACCTGGTGCTGCACACGATCGAGGGGCAGGTGGTCACGCCGATCGTGCTGGGCCGGCGGATGGCGCTGTCGCCGCTGGTGCTGATCCTGGCGCTGATGCTGTTCGGATGGCTGTGGGGCATCGTGGGGCTGCTGCTGGCGGTGCCGCTGCTGGTGTGCGTGAAGCTGGTACTGGCGCGGGTGGAGGGGATGGAGGGATGGGCGCGGTTGTTGGAGTAGCCCCCGGCCCCAAGCCCCCCATCCCCGCTGCGGTAAACTCCTGCCGATGAGTTTCCCCGTCCGCGCCATCACCCTCGACCTCGACGACACCCTGTGGCCGTTCGCACCCATCGGCGCGCGCATCGAGCGCGTGCTCGACGACTGGCTGCGCCGGCACAGCCCCGCCACCGCGGCCATGTTCCCGGTCGAGCGCATGCGCGCCCTGCGCGAGGACGTCTTCGCCGCGCACCCGCAGCTCAAGCACGACCTGAGCGCACTGCGGCGGATGACGCTGGAACGCGCGCTGCGCGAGAGCGGCGCCGACATCGCGTTGCTGGAGCCGGCCTACGAGATCTTCTACGCCGCGCGCAACCAGGTGGAGTGCTACCCCGACGCGCTGGCCGCGCTGGAGCGCATCGCCGCGCGCCTGCCGGTGGCCGCGGTGACCAACGGCAACGCCGACCTGCAGCGCATCGGCCTGGATCATCTGTTCGCGCACCAGGTGCACGCGCGCGGCCACGGCGCGGCCAAGCCGGAGGCGAGCATCTTCCACGCCGCCTGCGGCCTGCTGGGCGTGCCCCCGGGCGAAGTGCTGCACGTGGGCGACCACATCGAGATGGACGTGCTGGGCGCGGCCCGCGCCGGCCTGCGCAGTTGCTGGATCAACCGCCCCGAGGACCACGGCGGCCGCCCGCAGGCATGGACGCACGCGACCGCGCGGCCCGACCTGGAATTCGCCACCCTGACCGCACTGGCCGACTGGCTGGACGCGCATCCCTCTTCCGCCAAGGACCACGCCGCCGCATGAGCGCCGCCCTCGCCTACACCGGATCCTCCGCCGACGCCCGCCCGCTGCACGTGCTGGAACGCGGGCAACTGGCCGCCTGGCGCGAACGCCAGCCGCCCGCCGTGCAGGCGTGGCTGGACGCGCAGGGCTTCGCCGCCGCGCCCGGTTCGCTGTTGCTGCTGCCCGGCGCGGACGGACTGGCCGGCGCGGCGATCGGCATCGGCGACGCACTGGACCCGTATGCCTATGCGCACGCGCCGTTCGGCCTGCCGGCCGGCGACTGGGCGCTGGCGAGCGGGCTGGCCGCCGAAGCGCGCGCGGCGCTGCAACTGGGCTGGGGCCTGGGCAGCTACCGGTTCGACCGCTACAAGCAGGCGCCGCGCAAGCCGGCGCGGCTGCTGCTGCCGCAGGCCGACGCCGAGGCGATGGACCTGCTGCACGCCAGCCTGAAGGTGCGCGACCTGGTCAACACGCCGACCGAACACATGGGCCCGGACGACCTGGAAGCGGCAGCGCGCGAGCTCGCCGCGGTCCACGGCGCGCAGGTGGAAGTGATCGCCGGCGACGCGCTGCTCACGCAGAACTTTCCCGCCATCCACGCCGTCGGCCGCGCCTCGCACCGCGCGCCGCGGCTGATCGCGCTGCGCTGGGGCGAGGCGTCGCACCCGCACGTGGCGCTGGTCGGCAAGGGCGTGTGCTTCGACACTGGCGGCCTGGACATCAAGCCGGCCGACGGCATGCGCCACATGAAGAAGGACATGGGCGGCGCGGCGCACGCGCTGGCGCTGGCGCAACTGGTGATGGCGCGCGCGCTGCCGGTGCGGCTGACCCTGCTGCTGCCGGCGGTGGAGAACAGCATCGGCCCCGACGCCTTCCGCCCCGGCGAAGTCATCGCCACCCGCAAGGGCGTGAGCGTGGAGATCGACAACACCGACGCCGAAGGCCGGGTGATCCTGTGCGACGCGCTGACCTATGCCGGCGAACAGTCGCCCGAACTGCTGCTGGATTTCGCCACGCTGACCGGCGCGGCGCGCATCGCCCTGGGCCCGGACCTGCCGGCGCTGTTCGCCAACGACGACACGCTGGCGCAGGACTGGATCGCCGCCGGCCAGCGCATGCGCGACCCGGTGTGGCGCATGCCGCTGTGGCGCCCGTACCTGCGCTACCTGACCAGCGGCATCGCCGACCTGGCCAACGCCGGCTCGCGCATGGCCGGCGCCATCACCGCCGCCCTGTACCTGGAGCGCTTCGTGCCGGAAGGTCTGCCGTGGGCGCACCTGGACGTCTACGCCTGGAACGACAGCGACCGCCCCGGCCGCCCCGCCGGCGGCGAAGCACTGGCGCTGCGCAGCGCCTGGGCCATGCTGAAGGCGCGCTACGGCGATTGATCCCCCGGGCCCTCCCCGTGCTGCTGTGTGTTGTGGGAGCGACGGGTCGAGGGAGAGGCGATTTTGCCGCGGATGACGCGGATGGATGCGGATAAGGCATCAACGAAGCCATGGCCGCGTTCGTGCATGCTGCATCTTGGGTTCTCCCGTCGCGACTGACGTCGCTCCCACAGAGGCGCATGACGCCGGCGCAAGGGCATTAGACGCGGATGAACGCGGATGAGCTTTGCATTGCCCCATCTCATCCAGACCGGCCCCACGTCGAGGCTGGAAGCCCCGCCACACAGCCTACCTCCCTGTAGGAGCGACGTCAGTCGCGACCACGGCCCCGAAGACGACGTGACCAGGGATCGGCACCGACAAACACGCACCAGGCGCCTTCAATCCGCTTCTTCGCCCTGATCCGTGTCCAACACCCCCCAGGACGCACGGTCGCGACTGACGTCGCTCCTACGGCCGTGCCGATGGGGCGCTACAGCCAGCCGCGCTGGCGGGCCAGGCGGTAGGCTTCGATGCGGTTGCCCACGCCGAGCTTGCCGATGGCTTCGGACAGGTAGTTGCGCACGGTGCCCTGCGACAGGTTGAGCTGCCGGGCGATTTCGCCGGCGGACTGGCCTTCGCCGGCCAGCCGCAGCACCTGGCGCTCGCGGTCGTTGAGCGGGTCGGCGTCGGACCAGGCTTCCAGCGCCAGTTGCGGATCGATGGCGCGGCCGCCGCGGTGCACCTTGCGCAGGGCTTCGGCCAAGTCTTCGGCGGGCGCGTCCTTGAGCAGGTAGCCGGACACGCCGGCGTCCAGGGCGCGGCGCAGGAAACCGCTGCGCGCGAAGGTGGTGACGATGACGACCTTGCAGGGCAAGCCGTGCCGCTGGATGCGCTGGGCCAGTTCCAGCCCGCTCAGGCCGGGCATCTCGATGTCGGTGACCAGCAGGTCGGGCTTGAGCCGTTGCAACTCGCGCCAGGCGCTTTCGCCGTCGGCGGCGCTGCCCGCCACTTCGATGTCGCTCTCCATGCCCAGCAGCGCGGTGAGCGCGCCGCGCACCATGGCCTGGTCTTCGGCGAGCAGCACGCGGATCATCGGGACACCTGCAGCGGGAAAACCGCCGCCATGCCCACGAATCGCACCGGGCGCAGGCACCGCATCGTCACCACACGCCCGCAGGAGCGACGTGAGTCGCGACCGCGGCAGGCGCATGAGGCAATGCCTTGGTGAAGCGGGGAAGACATGCCTTCCATGAGAATCCTCCTTGTGGAACGGATGGCGTGCGGTCGCGACTCACGTCGCTCCTACCGGCGCCTGTGCGGGCGCGGGGACTTCGTGCGTGTCCGCCGGACCGTCGGGCGACGGCAGCGGCAGGGTGATTTCCACGCAGGTGCCCTGGCGGCGGGTGGAATCCAGGCGCAGGCGGCCGCCGCGCGATTCCACCCGCTCGCGCATGCCGGTCAGGCCGTTGCCGGGGACCGCGGCGGTGCCGACGCCGTTGTCGCGCACGGTCAGCATCGCTTGCGCCGGCGTGCATGCCAGCGACACTTCGGCCAGGCTGGCGCGCGCGTGGCGCTGGATGTTGGTGACCGCTTCGCGCAGGCACAGCGCCAGCACGGTTTCCACGTCCGGCGGCAGCGCGGCGCCCTGCACGTCGTGGCGCAGGGTCACGCCATCGGATTCCAGCAACAGCCGCGCGGACGCCACTTCCGCCGCCAGTCCGGCGGCGCGGATACCGGTCACCGCGCGCCGCACCTGCGCCAACGCCTCGCGCGCGACGCGGCTGACTTCGGCGATCTCGGCGCGCGCGGCCTGCGGATCGCGCTCGACCAGACGCCCGGCCAGGTCGGACTTCAGCGCCACCAGCGACAGGGTGTGGCCGAGCAGGTCGTGCAGGTCGCGGCCGATGCGCTCGCGTTCGGCCAGCGCGGCCAGCCGGCGCACTTCGTCGTGCGAGAGCTTGAGTTCGGCGCGCTTGCGCACGGTCTCGGCCTGGAAGTAGTTGCCGGTGAACACCGCCACCGACACGATCGCCGTGACCGCCGACACGAACAACGGGAAATCCAGCCAGACGGCCATCCCGCAGTAGGGGACCAGCAACAGCGCCAGCATGCCCAGCCGGCTCCACAGCGCGCCCGGCAGCAGCGCGGCGAACGCGGCGGCGTAGATGACGTAGGTGTTGGAGAACGCGTTGAACGCCATCAGCCCGTAGCCCAGCGCGGCGATGCCCAGCGTGCACAGCACGCGCGCCATCGCGCTGCCGCGGTAGGCGTGGAAGTACATCGGCAGGAACACCGCGATCGAGGCCAGCGTCGGCCACAACTGCCAGCGCACGCCCCTGCCCCAGTCGGCGTTGGACGGCACCAGCACCGGCACGAACAGGAACACCAGGTAGCCCAGCAGCAGGATGGGCATCCAGCCCAGGCCCAGCGCCTCGGGCACGAGCCGGTCGCGCAGGCGGGTGAGCGCGCGCAGCGAAGGGGAAGCAGGCAGGTTCATGGTCGACTCCTTGCGCCGGGGCGCCGGCTCATCGCGCCAGGCGGCGGCGGGCCAGCACGAAGAACACCGCGGTGACCGCCGCCAGCACGCCGGCGTGCAGCCATGCCGGCTGTCCCGCATCCACGCCGACCGTCTTCTGCGCGATCTGTGCCAGATGATACGCCGGCCATGCGGGCGCCGCGGCCTGCAGGAACGGCGGCAGCATCTTCAGCGGCACCCACAGGCCCGACAGGAAGGCCATCGGCAGGTAGACCAGGTTGATCAGCGCGGGGGCGCCGCGGCCACCGACCAAGGTGCCCAGCCACAGGCCCAGCGCGCTGAGCGGCGGCACGCCCAGCAGGCAGGCGCCGGCCAGCGCCAGCCACTGCCACGCCGGCAAGCGCACGCCGGCCACGCCCGCCGCCAATGCCCCGAGCAGCAGCAGGACGATCGCCGCGAACAGCAGCGCCATCGCCATCTTCGCGGTCAGGTACGCACCCGGCGGCATCGGCTGCGCGCGCTTGAGCGCCAGCATGCCCTGTTCGCGATCCATCGCCACGGTCACGCCGAAGCCGAACAGCGCCACGCCCATCACCCCGAACACGCCGTAGCCGGCCAGCAGGTAATGCGCGGCCTGCGCCCCGCCCCTGCCGTGGAGCAGCACGCCGAACAACAGATAGAACACCGGCGGGAACAGCAGGCACGGCAGCGAGAACGACGGCGTGCGCAGCAGGCGCAGGAATTCGTAGCGCGCTTCCAGCAGGTAGGCACGCGCGGAGGAGAACGGAACGGCGGCGATCGTGTTCATCAGGCGGCCTCCTGGCGGGCGGCGTCGCGGGTCAGGGCGAGGAAGGCGTCGGCCAGGCCGGCGCGCTGCACTTCCAGTTCGGCGAGCGTGGCGTCCTCGGCCAGCAAGCGGCGCACGATGGGCTCGGCGGACTCGGCCACGATCTCCAGGTGTCCGCCTTCGCGTTGCACCGCCTGCACGCCCGGCCATGCCTGCACTCGCGCGGCGGGCAAGGCGCTGGTGCAGCGGATGCGGCGCCGGGCCACGCGCGCGCGGATCTGCGCCACCGTGCCCTCGGCGACCAGACGGCCGCGGTCGAGCACCGCCACGCGGTCGGCCAGGGCTTCGGCTTCTTCCAGGTAGTGCGTGGTCAGCAGCACCGCGCAGCCCTGCGCGCCGAGTTCGCGCACCGCGCGCCACAGGGTCTGGCGCGCGTCGATGTCCAGGCCGGTGGTGGGTTCGTCCAGGAACAGCAGCGCCGGCCGCCCGCATACGGCCAGGGCGAACTGCACCCGCCGCTGCTGCCCGCCCGAGAGCTGGCCGTAGCGGCGCGCCATCAGGCCATCCAGCCCGGCCAGCGCCACGCAGTCGGCCACGCTGCGCGGCTGCGGATAGTAGCTGCGGGTCAGGTCGATCAGTTCGCGCACCTTCAGCGTGTCGGGCACGGCGGCGGCCTGCAGCATCACGCCGATGCGGCGGCGCGCGGCGAGCACCTGCGGCGATTGGCCGAACAGTTCGACGGTACCGGCCTCGGCGCGGTGCAGGCCCAGCAGCAGGCCGATCGCGGTGCTCTTGCCGGCGCCGTTGGGGCCCAGCAGCGCCAGTACTTGTCCGGCGTGCAGTTCCAGGTCCAGCCCGTCCAGGGCCAGCGTGCTGCCGTGGTGGTGGCGCACGCCGCGCAGGCGGGCCAGTGGTGCGGAGGAAGCGGATGCGACGTTCATGCCGGGGTCTCGTGGGAAGGTACCGGCATCGTGCCGGCGCCCGGCGCGCGTGATGAGTGCCGGCCCTCAGGCGAATCAGGTGACAGGTGTCACTGGGATGCCGGCGCCGACGGGTCCACGATGCCATCCGTCGCCGGCCGACCCGGCCGCCGTGCGGGAAGTGACTTCCGGCAACTAGGCTTCCGTTACCCTTGCTGGTCACACTTCCCCGCATCCACCGTCCGGATACACGATGAACAGCTCTGCCGACTTGCTGAAGGAACTCCGCATCGACCGCAAGGCGCCGCCGCCGGCCCCGCCGTCGCGCCGTGGCCTGTGGATCGCCCTGGGCGCGGCCGTCGCGCTGCTGGCGTTGCTGGCGGCCGGCTGGGCGCTGCTCGGCCGCGAGAAGCCCGTCGAAGTGCGCACCGCCCCGGCCGTGGCGCTGGGCAGCGGCGGCGCGTCGGCCTCGGTGCTGGATGCCTCCGGCTACGTGGTGGCGCGACGCATGGCGACGGTCTCGGCCAAGGTCACCGGCAAGGTGCAGGAAGTGCTGATCGAAGAAGGCATGCGGGTGGAGGCCGGGCAGGTGCTGGCACGGCTGGAACCCATCGACGCCGACGCCGACCGCGCGCTGGCGCAGAGCCAGTTGCAGGCCGCGCGCAGCCAGACCGGCGGCGTGCAGGCGCAACTGGTCGAAGCCGAGGCCAACGCGCGCCGGCTGTCCTCGCTGGTGGCGCAGCAACTGGTGTCGCGCGCGCAGTACGACCAGGCCGTGGCGCAGCGCGACGCCCTGCGCGCGCAACTGCTGACCGCCCAGCGCAACACCGCCACCGCCGCCGACCGCCTGCGCATCGCCGACATCGGCGTGGACAACACCGTGGTGCGCGCGCCCTTCGCCGGCGTGGTGATCGCCAAGGCCGCCCAGCCCGGCGAGATCGTCTCGCCCCTGTCCGCCGGCGGCGGCTACACCCGCACCGGCATCGGCACCATCGTGGACATGGATTCGCTGGAGGTGGAAGTGGAGGTCAACGAATCCTTCATCGGCCGCGTGCAACCGAAGATGCCGATCCAGGCCACGCTGAACGCCTATCCCGACTGGCAGATCCCCGGCGAAGTGATCGCCATCATCCCCGCCGCCGACCGCAGCAAGGCCACGGTCAAGGTGCGCGTGGCGCTGGACAGCAAGGACCCGCGCATCGTGCCGGACATGGGCGTGCGGGTGAGCTTCCTGGAAGCGGCCAAGCCGCAGCAGGCCGAGCAACCCAAGGGCGTGCGCGTCCCCGGCACCGCCGTGATCGAGCGCGACGGCGCGCAGGTGGCTTTCGTCGTCGGCGACAAGGACACCGTGCAGCAGCGCACGCTCAAGGTCGCCGGCAAGCTGGGCGACGACGCACACGTCACCGAAGGACTGGACGCCGGCGAAACCGTGGTGCTGGACCCGCCCGCCGAACTGAAGGACGGCACCAAGGTCAAGCTGGCCGAAGACACCGAATAACCCCGGCGAACCGCCGCGCGCGCAGCCTTGCGCCGCAACGGATCGCCGCAAGCGCGGAGCCAAGGCAAGACCCGGAGTCCGCGCGTTGCAGAAAACCACTGTTGCTGTTGCTTCTGTCGCTATTGCTGTTGTTGTTGCCGTTGCTGTCGCTGCCGCTTGCCGGGCCCCTGAGGCCCGGCAGGTCCGGCGGGTCGAACCCCGCAGGAACGGCGCACAGGGCATGTGCGGTTTTCGTATGGGAGAGGATGCTCCTTGCGAACTTCCCGCCGGGCCTGCGCATCCGTCGCTCTGCGGCGGGCGGGCCGCCGGGGTGTGCTTTCTTTGGTTGCTTTCTTTGCACAAGCAAAGAAGCACCTCCCAACAGCCGAATGGCTGGTCAAGTAACGCCCCGCGGCGAGCGCACCCAAACGACGCGCCAGCACGCAACCCGAAAATCCGACCAGTTCCCGCACAACCAGCAGCGCCCCGTCGAAACAGCCTATCTCCATCCGTCGCACCACAGCCACCCGCAGCGCGCGGCGCCCCAGAACACCACCCAAGGAAAACACCCATGTCCTCCCTGGTTTCCATCCGCAACCTCACCAAGACCTACCAGCGCGGCCCGGAGAAGGTGCAAGTGCTGCACGGCATCGACCTGGACATCCCCCACGGCGACTTCGTCGCCCTGATGGGCCCGTCCGGCTCCGGCAAGACCACGCTGCTCAACCTGATCGGCGGCCTGGACACGCCCAGCGGCGGCGAGATCGAGATCGAAGGCCAGCGCATCGACCGCATGAACGACGGCCAGCTCGCGCACTGGCGCAGCAGCCACGTCGGCTTCGTGTTCCAGTTCTACAACCTGATGCCCACGCTGACCGCGCAGAGGAACGTCGAGCTGCCGCTGCTGTTGACCAAGCTGGGCGCGGCCCAGCGCAAGCGCAACGCCGAGATCGCCCTGCAACTGGTGGGCCTGGCCGACCGCAGGTCGCACCGCCCCAACGAACTCTCCGGCGGCCAGCAGCAGCGCGTGGCCATCGCCCGCGCCATCGTCTCCGATCCGACCTTCCTGATCTGCGACGAACCCACCGGCGACCTGGACCGCCATTCGGCCGAGGAGATCCTCAACCTGCTGAAGATGCTCAACCGCGAGCATGGCAAGACCATCATCATGGTCACGCACGATCCCAAGGCGGCCGAGTACGCGACCCATACCATCCACCTGGACAAGGGCGAACTGGTCGACGCCCCGGCCGCCGCACACTGAACCGGAGGCGGACATGAAATATTTCTCGCTGATATGGTCGGCGCTGTTCCGCAGCAAGACGCGGACGCTGCTGACCCTTCTCTCGGTGGTCGCGGCCTTCCTGCTGTTCGGCCTGCTCGATTCGGTGCGCGTGGCGTTCAACTCTGGCGGCAGCGTGGCCGGTGCGGACCGGCTGGTCGTGGCCTCGCGTCTGTCGATCACGCAGATGCTGCCGTACAGCCTGCTGACCCGCATCGAATCCACGTCGGGCGTGAAGAAGACCACCTACGCCGCCTGGTTCGGCGGCATCTACAAGGACCCGAAGAACTTCTTCCCCAACTTCTCGGTCGGCCCCGGCTACCTGGACATGTATCCCGAGTACATCATCGATCCCGCCCAGGTGAAGGCGTGGGAGGCGGACCGCACCGGCGCCATCGTCGGCGAGAATCTCGCCAAGCGCTTCGGCTGGAAGGTCGGCGACACCATCCCGTTGCAGGCGACGATCTTCCCGCAGAAGGACGGCAGCAACGCCTGGCCGCTGACGCTGCGCGGCACGTTCAAGCTGGCCGACAGCAAGCGCAAGGGCGAGGAGAACCAGTTGCTGTTCCACTGGAAGTACTTCGACGAGGCCAACCAGTACGTCAACGGCCAGATCGGCTGGTACATGGTCAAGCTGGACAACGTGGACCACGCCACCCGCGTGGCCCGGGCCATCGACGCCATCTCGGCCAATTCCGCGCACGAAACCAAGACGCAGACCGAGCAGGCGTTCAACCAGTCCTTCGCCAAGCAGTTCGCCGACATCGGCCTGATCGTCACCGCCATCATGGGCGCGGTGTTCTTCACCCTGCTGCTGTTGACCGGCAACACCATGGCGCAGGCCGTGCGCGAGCGCATCCCCGAGCTGGCGGTGCTGAAGACGCTGGGCTTCACCAACGGCACCGTGCTGGTGCTGGTGCTGGTGGAGTCGGTGCTGCTGATCGTGCTGGGCGGCACGCTGGGCATGCTGATCGCCACCGCCATCATTCCCGTACTGAGCGCGGGCACCGGCGGCATGCTCGCGCTGCCCACCATCCCCGCGCAGACCTGGGGCCTGGGCCTGGCCCTGATGGTCGGCATCGGCCTGGTCGTCGGCGCGCTGCCGGCGACACGCGCGATGCGCCTGAAAATCGTCGACGCCCTGGCCGGCCGCTGAGAGGAGACACGACATGAAGAAGCAATGGTTGGGCAACCTGGTCTCGGTGGTGCTGCTGGCCGTCGGCCTGGTGGCATGGATCCTGTCGCCGTGGTTCGTAGTGGCCGGGATCGCAGCGCTGCTGGCGCTGTGGCTGTTCCTCGCCCGCAGCGGGCGGCTGTCGCTGGAGGCCGCGAAGATCGGCATCGCCAGCCTGCCGCAGCGCTGGGGCGCGTCCTCGGTGATCGTGGTCGGCATCGCCGGCGTGGTCGGCGTGCTGGTGGCGATGCTGGCGATGGGCGAGGGCTTCTCCGCGACGCTGAAGCAGACCGGCGACGATGAGACCGCCATCGTGCTGCGCGGCGGTTCGCAGGCCGAGACCAATTCGGTCATCACCCGCGATCAGGTCCCGCTGATCTCCACGCTGGCGGGCATCGCCAAGGGCAAGGACGGGCGCGCGCTGCTGTCGCCGGAACTGTCGCAGATCGTCAACCTGCCCACCGCCGGCAGCGGCGAGGACGCCAACGCGCAGTTCCGCGGCATCAGCGAAGCGGCGTGGGCGATCCGGCCGCACATCAAGCTGGTCGAGGGGCGCAAGTTCAACGTCGGCGTGCGCGAGATCGTGGTCGGCCAGGGCGCCAAGGGCCAGTACCGCGGCCTGGGCGTGGGCAAGACGCTGCGCCTGGGCAACCAGGACTGGACGGTGGTCGGCGTGTTCGCGGCCGGCGATGCGCACGATTCGGAGCTGTGGACCGACATCGACACGCTGTCGTCCGCCTACGACCGCCGCGCCTACCAGTCGGTGACCGTGCGCACCGAAGGCAAGGACGGCTTCAAGCGCTTCGCGGACGCGATGCAGAACGATCCTCGCCTGAAGCTGGACGTGCTGACCACGCGCGACTACTACACCAAGCAGTCCACCGGGCTGACCAAGCTGATCAAGATACTGGGCACGGTGATCGGCTCCATCATGGCGATAGGCGCGGTGTTCGGTGCGCTCAACACCATGTACGCCGCCGTCGCCGGCCGCGCGCGCGAGATCGCCACCATGCGCGCGATCGGGTTCCGCGGCCTGCCGGTGGTGATGGCGGTGATGCTGGAAACCATGCTGCTGGCGCTGCTGGGCGGCGTGCTGGGCGGACTGCTCGCCTGGGCCGTGTTCAACGGCTACAGCGTGGCCACGCTGGGCGCCAACTTCAGCCAGGTGGTGTTCCAGTTCAAGGTCACCCCGGAACTGCTGTGGAGCGGCCTGAAATGGGCGCTGGGCATCGGCCTGGTGGGCGGCCTGTTCCCCGCCCTGCGGGCGGCCCGTTTGCCGATCACCCAGGCGCTGCGCGCCATCTGAGCCGGCGCTCCGTATGGAGCGGATTTCCGAAGCCATGCCCGCACGGATACCGTTGCGGGCATGGCTCCTGATGCGGTCCATCACACTGCGCATGCGATGCGCGCCTCGCGGCACGCGCCCCGCTCTCCGAAACTCACCCCCTATTTCATTCCGCCCGCTGATTCAAGGTAATTGACGCATTGTCGATATAGTGCAGGGTACCCCTTTCACGGGTTTTCCCATGCAGGAAACCGTACGTCCCGCGCTCAGATCGGCTCCGTCCCCCGCCTCCGGGCTGGAAGCGCTGGACCTGCCCACCCTGAAGACCATGCTGGATGCGTCCGTGGACAGCATCCTGGTCATCGACGAACACGGGATCATCCAGGCGTTCAACCGCGCCGTGCTGCAGGACTTCGGCTACGAGGGCGAGGAACTGATCGGCCGCAACGTCGCCATGCTGATGCCGCAGCCGCATTTCAGCCGGCACGATGGCTATCTGGAAAACTACGTGAGGACCGGGGAGCGCAAGATCATCGGCATCGGTCGCGAGGTCACCGGCCGGCGCAAGAACGGTTCCCTCTTCCCGCTGCACCTGAGCGTCGGCGAATTCCATTCGCAGGGCCGCCGCTTCTTCTTCGGCATCTGCCACGACATCACCGAGCGGCGCGAGCTCAACGACCGCATCATGCGCATGGCCACCTACGATGCGCTGACCGGGTGCCTGAACCGCCACCAGTTGGTGGCGCGGATCAACCAGGCGGTGCAGACGCAGCAGCACTTCGCGGTGCTGTTCATGGACCTGGACGAATTCAAGTCGATCAACGACAACTACGGCCACCGGATCGGCGACCGCCTGCTGGAGATGGTCGCGGCGCGGCTGCGCGGGGCGCTGCGGAAGGACGACCTGCTGGGGCGCGTGGGCGGCGACGAATTCGTCGCCTGTCTCGCGCACGTGGCCGACACCGGCACGGCCATGGACACCGCGCAGCGGATGATCGAGCAACTGGAGGAACCGTTGCAGATCGAGGACGTGACGGTCTCCGCGCGCGCCAGCATCGGCATCAGCCTGTTCCCCGAGCACGGCGGCAACGCGGACGAGCTGATCAACCAGGCCGACCTGGCCATGTACCACGTCAAGCTGGCGCTGCGCGAAAGCGACCAGTCGCAGCCGGCCAGCATCGAGCACGAGGCCGCCACGTCGCTGAGCCACGTCCACGTGTTCGACCGGGAGCTGCGCGAGCGTTCGCTGCGCCAGCACAGCCTGCTGACGCGGCTGCGCCGCGCGATCGCCGAGGACGCGCTGGAACTGCACTACCAGTTGCAGTTCGACATCCGCGACCTGCACCCCTGCGGGCTGGAAGCGCTGCTGCGCTGGCGCGACGGCGAGCGCGGGCTGGTGATGCCGCAGGAATTCCTGCCGCTGGCGCGGCGCCACGGGCTGATGCCGGGTCTGAGCCTATGGGTGCTGCGCCAGGCGTGCCACGACAACATGCGCCTGGTGCGCGATGGTCTGCTCGACGTGCCGATGGCGATCAACGTCAGCGCGCAGTCGATCAACGACCGCAGCTTCGTGCCGATGGTGCAGAAGACGCTGCGAGACTTCGGGCTGGCGCCGGAACAACTGGAACTGGAGATCACCGAGGACATGGCGGTGGACTTCACCGCCCGCGCGCTGCGCAACGCCACCGCGCTGGTGGACATGGGCGTGCACCTGGTCATGGACGACTACGGCGCCGGCTTCTCCTCGCTCAAGCACCTCAAGAAATTGCGTTTCAGCAAGCTCAAGCTGGACCGCTCCTTCATCGCGGCGCTGCCAGACTCGCTGGAGGACCAGAGCATCGTGCGCACCACCCTGACCATGGCGCACGAGATGATGATCCCGCTGGTGGCCGAGGGCGTGGAGACCGAGGAGCAACTGGCCTACCTGCGCGAGCACGGCTGCGAGATGGGCCAGGGCTACTGGTATGCGCGCCCGATGCCGCTGGAACGCCTGATCGACCGGCTGCGCGCGCCGGAACCGCCGATGCCATGCCCGCCGCGGCAGGACGCTTCCGCCTCGCTACCCTGAGCGGTGCTGCGCCTCGCAGTGAAACAGGAAACCGGCCGTGCATGGCCGGCAGCGGAGCCCTCAGCGGCCCACCATGCCGACTTCGCGCCGGCGCGCGCGCCACAGGCCATCGCTGGCGAAGATCGCCAGGCCCGCCCAGATCGCGGCGAAGCCGAACGCGCGCTCGATGCCGAAGGGTTCCTTGAACACCAGCACGCCGATCAGCAACTGCATGCTCGGCGCGATGTACTGCAGCAGCCCCACCACCGACAGCGGGATGCGCCGCACGCCGTAGGCGAAGCCGATCAGCGGCACCGCGCTCACCACGCCGCCCAGCACCAGCAGCAGGTCGTCCTTCCAGCCGTAGCCGCCGAGGAAACCGCCGCCGTGCCCCATTTCGCCCCAGACCACGTAGGCCAGCCCGGGCAGGAACAGGTACAGGCTTTCCACGCCCAGTCCCGCCACCGCATCCACCGCCACCAGCTTGCGCACCAGGCCGTACAGGCCGAACGAGAACGCCAGTCCCAGCGCGATCCACGGCGGCGAGCCGGCCTGCAGGGTCAGCCAGGCCACGCCGGCCAGGGCAAACGCCACCGCGATCCACTGCGCCGGCGACAGGCGCTCGCGCAGCACCAGCACGCCCAGCACCACGTTGATCAGCGGATTGATGAAATAGCCCAGGCTGGTCTCGACCACGTGGCCGGCGTTCACCGCCCAGATGTACAGGCCCCAGTTGAAGGCGATCAGCAGGCTGCTGACGCCCAGCAGCGGCACGGCGCGCGGTTGCGCGCGCACCTGCCGCCACCACGCCAGGCCGTTCTTCAGCAGCAGCCAGCCGGCCACCAGCACCGCGCTCCACACGATGCGGTGGGCGATGATCTGCATCGAGGGCACCGCCTTGAGCAGGTGCCAGTACAGCGGCACGATGCCCCAGATCAGGAAGGTGCCGGCAGTGATCGCCAGCCCCTTGCGGTCGATGCCGTGCGGGCTCACTTCGGCGTCCTCGCGCGTGCCAGGGTGATCGCCACCACGCCGGCCAGGATCACCGCCATCGCGCCTAAGTCGTGCAGGGTGAAGGTCTCGTCGGCGATGAAGGCGCCCAGCGCCACCGCGATGACCGGATTCACGTAGGCGTAGCTGCCCACCAGCACCGGGCGCGCATGGTGCAGCAGCCACACGTAGGCGGTGAAAGCGACGATGGAACCGAACACCGCCAGATACGCGACCGCCGCCGCGCCCTGCAGCGTCCAGTCCGCGGTGTCGAAGCGCTCGCCGTGCAGCAGGCCGGCCACCACCAGCATCACGCCCGCCACCAGCATCTGCCCGGCCGCGGTCATGAACGGCGCCGGCAGGTCGCGTCCGCGCGACCACACCGAGCCGAAGGCCCAGGCGATCGGCGCGATCAGCAGCAGCACCAGCCCTACCGGCGAACCGGTCAGCGAGCTGCCGGCGTTGAGCCAGACCACGCCGGCGAAGCCGATCACGATGCCCAGCCATTCGCCGCGCGTCGGGTGCTGCCCGCGCATCGCGCCGAACAGCCCCATCCACAGCGGCATCGACGCCACCGCCACCGCCGCCAGCCCGGACGACACCGACTGTTCGGCCAGCACCACCATGCCGTTGCCCACCAGCAGCAGCAACGCGCCCATCACCAGCAGGTTCTTCCACTGCGCCGGTGTGGGCGCGGCCACGCCGCGCCAGCGCAGGAACGCGTACATCGCCACTCCGGCCACCACGAAGCGGCTGCCCGACACCATCAGCAGCGGCGGGAACCCGCCTTCCAGGGCGAAGCGGATGCCGAGATAGGTCGAACCCCAGACCACGTAGACTATGGCCAGTGCGACGACGACGGCGATGCCGCCGCGCGCGGGAACGGCGGCAGTCGATGCGGAGGTATTCATGGGAGCGGGGAGATGCGGGGTGGCGACATTCTAGGCCAGCCATCGGGACAACGGCGCGGCGGGAACGCCCGGAATCGCTTGAAAGCTTTCGGGCCCGGCTTGAATCCCGTTCAAGCCGGGCTTGGACTTGCGGCCTTGGGGCCGCGAAGGCACAAGGCCGCAAGGCTCCGAAGCATGGCGACAGGGAGGAACGGGGAACGGAAACGGGGAATGCGTGATGCGGGGATGAGGTGACACGGTGATGCGGCAGCGCGACGGCACGTGAAGGCCCGTTGCCTCATCAAATACGCAGTCCGTCATGCCCGCGCGCGCCGGTACGCATCCGTTGCGAACGCACCGGACACCCCGCACCGTCGTCCCCGCGAAGGCAAGGAGCCGGCGCCTTCGGCTTCCGATTGCAAAGCTCGCGGCATGCAGAACGGGGCACCGCGGCCTGCCGTCAGCAGAAAATCCTGCGCATCGACTTGCCCACGCTCATCGAAAGCCTTTTCAGCAACAGCGATCCCGCATGCGAACGCAGCCGGCCCTCCCCCGCCAGCTCAAGCCTGCTCGCGCGCCAGCAGGTGTTGCTTGCGCGGCAGTCCCCAGCGATAGCCGCCCAGCGAGCCGTCGCCGCGGATCACGCGATGGCAGGGCACCACCACGGCGATGCGGTTGTGCGCGCAGGCGCTGGCGACCGCGCGCGCGGCCCGCGGCGCGCCCAGCTTCTGCGCCAGCGCGGCGTAGCTGACGGTTTCGCCGGCCGGGATCGTCATCAGCACTTCCCACACGCGCCGCTGGAAGCCACTGCCTAGCAGGTCCACCGGCACGTCCGCCTCGCGGCCGGCCAGGCGTTCGGCCACCGCGCGCAGCCGCGGCGCCAGGTATTCGTCGCGGCCGGCGTCCACGCGCTCCAGCCGCGCCTGCGGGAATTCCTCACGCAGGCGCCGTTCCAGCGCGGCGGCGTCATCGCCCAGCTCCACCGCGCAGATGCCGCGCCCGGTGGCCGCCACCAGCGCCTGTCCCAGCGCGGTGTCGACGATGGACCAGCGGATCTCCACGCCGCGGCCGCCGGCGCGGTAGCGGGCGGGCGTCATGCCCAGCCGTGCGCTGCCCTGCTCGTACACGCGCGAAGGCGAGCCGTAGCCGGCGTCGTACAGCGCGGCGGTGACGTCGCTGCCGTTCCGCAGCGCGCGCTTGAGCGTGCCGAGCTTGCGCTGGGCCAGGTATTCGGCCGGGCTCAGCCCGTAGCGCGCGCGGAAGCGGCGTTGCAGGTACGCAGGGCTCAGGCCGACCGCGCGCGCCAGTTCGGCCAGCGGCAACGGATCGCGTTCCAGCAGCCGGCGGGCTTCGTCGAGTTTGTCGGGGGCATGGTCCATGGCGGCGAGGTTACGGGCATCTGTCGGCGTCCGCTATCCGATTCCTGCGCTGCATGGGGAGCGCGCGCTTGCATTCAGGCCGCGGGTCGATACGAGCCGCTTCCGGCCCCGTGCCGGTGATCGCGAATCCGGAAAATGCGCCGCCGGGCAAGCCGGGCCGCTGCTGTTCTGAATCGTTTGTGCGAAACCGACGGCATTGCGCGGCGAACCACCGTGGACTCACCTGCGACGAATCGCCGGCGATGGACGTTCCTGCATTACGCCCGAGCCATGCAGGAGCGGCGTGCTTTCCGCATCCTCATGCTTGCTCGTATGCCTTGAACCGGGCAATGCCTGTCGGGCAGCAGACAGGCATTGCGATGCTGCCTATCGTCTGGAAAAGCAGGCCCTCCGGGGCCATCGGGCCCCGGACTGCCCCGCATCATCGCGAATGAAGAGCCGGCCTCTCCCGCCCAGCTCAGTCGGCCCAGCGGCCCGGCGCCGAGGATTCCGGCAGCACCTGCGCCGACAGCTTGCGGTCCTGGCCCAGAATGTCGATGGCGTCGGCCAGGATCGCGGCGGATTCGCGCAGCAGCGGGTCGGGGCGCTTGTCGGCCAGCTTGTCGCGCGCGGCGTCCTTGACGATGTCGCGCTCGGACGCGCCCAGGCCATCGTCGGCCAGGTCCTCGGCTAGCGGGTCCAGCGCCAGCCCCAGCGACTTGCGCTCGGCCTGCCGCTGCTTGCGCTGCACGTCCTGGCGGTCGCGCTCGGCGCGGCGCTCGGCTTCGTTGAGCGAGACGTACTTCTTGGCGGCCTCGGCGCGGAACTGCGCCACATCCTCGGACCACCACTGGAATTCCCGATCCTTGGCCGAGCGCGCCGCATGCAGGGCCTGCAGTCGCGGCAGCAGCGGGGCGAAGTTGCCGTACTGGGTGTGCGGCACCGCGGCGATGCGCGTCCACGGCAACGCATTGTCGTAGGTGCTCTCGCCGTACTCGCTGGCATCCACGCTGACCGGGAAGGCGATGTCCGGCACCACGCCCTTGTGCTGGGTGCTGCCGCCGGCCACGCGGAAGAACTGCGCGATGGTCAGCTTCACCGCGCCGAAGCGCGGCGTCTCGTTGGCCGGCCAGCGGTCCAGGTCCACCATGTTCTGCACGGTGCCCTTGCCGAAGCTGGTCTCGCCGATCACCAGGCCGCGGCCGTAGTCCTGGATGGCGCCGGCGAAGATTTCCGACGCGGACGCCGAACCGCGGTTGATCAGCACCGCCAGCGGGCCTTCCCAGGCCACGCCCGGCTTGCGGTCGCTGTTGACCTCCACCCGGCCGCCGGACTGGCGCACCTGCACCACCGGCCCCTTGTCGATGAACAGGCCGGTGAGCTCCACCGCCTCGTCCAGCGAGCCGCCGCCGTTGTTGCGCAGGTCCATCACCACGCCGTCCACGCCGTCGGCCTTGAACTGGGCCAGCAGGCGGGCGATGTCGCGGGTGGCGGAATTGAAGTCGTTCGGGTTGCGGCGGCGGCCCTCGAAGTCCTGGTAGAAGGTCGGCAGCTTGATCACGCCGATGCGGCGCTCCGGCTCGCCGGCCGCCGCGGCCGGCAGGGTGATGGTCTCGGCCTTGGCGGCCTGCTCCTCCAGCTTGACCTTCTGCCGGGTGATGGTGACCTGCGCGTGCTTGCCGTCGATGCCGGCCTCGACCGGGATGTACTCGATGCGGACCTGGGTGTCCTTCTTGCCGCGGATCTGCGCCACCACGTCGTCGATGCGCCAGCCGATCACGTCGGTCATCGGCCCGGACTTGCCCTGCCCGACCGCGACGATGCGATCACCGACCTTCAGCTTGCCGCTCAGGTCGGCCGGGCCGCCCGGCACGATCTCGCGCACCGCCACTAGGTCGTCCTGGCGCTGCAGCACCGCGCCGATGCCTTCCAGCGAGAGTGACATGGACTGGTTGAAGTTCTCCGCGGTGCGCGGAGTGAAGTAGTCGGTGTGCGGATCGATCGCGCCGGTGTAGGCGTTGAGGAAGGTCTGGAAGACGTCCTCAGTCTTCAGCTCGTCGATGCTGCGCTGGAGGTTGGCGTAGCGCTTGTCCAGCGTCTTGCGGATGTCTTCAGGCTTCTTGCCGGCCAGCTTCAGCCGCAGCCAGTCGTTCATCACCGACTTGCGCCACAGCTCGTCCAGCGCCTTGCCGTCGGCCGCCCACGGCGCATCCTTGCGGTCGTATTCCCAGCGCTCTTCGCCGTTGAAGTCGAAGTCCTGCTTGAGCAGCGATCGCGCGTAGGCCACGCGCTGGCCCACGCGCTGCCGGTACACGGCGAAGATCTCGTAGGCTGGCGCCAGATCACCACCGCGGATGGCGTCGTCGAGCTGGGTCTTGTAGGGCGCGAAGCGCTGCAGGTCGGCCGTGGTGAAGAACTGCTTGCCGCCGTCCAGCGCCTCCAGGTAGCGCTTGAAGATGTCCTGCGACAGCGCATCGTCCAGCGGCCGCGGGCGGTACGCGTAGCGGCTGTCCGACAGCAGGCCGTACACCAGCTTGGACGTGCTGGACTGGTCGGCGGTGGGCGCCACCGCCACTGCGTCGCCGTCGGCGCGCGCCAGCAGCGCCAGCGGGGACATCAGGGCCAGGGACAGCAACAGCAGGGGGGCTTTCTTCAGTTTCATCGCGTACTCGCGGCCGAGGGGGCCAGTCAGGCATTGACGGGTGTGGCTGGGACAGGACGACAGTGCACAAAGTTGCACGGCTTGTCATCTGCCTTTGGGCAGCCTACCGGCGGGAACGGAGGAAAAGGTGAACCGTGGCCGTGCCGGGGGAGGCGGGCCGTGGCGGTGCCGCCGCAGCCTTGCCCGGTGATGCGGATTCAGCCGGCCGCGGGCGCGGCGTGGCGGGCGGCTTCGGCGGCCTGGCGGTCGGCGTGGTAGGACGAGCGCACCAGCGGACCGGAGGCGACGTGGCTGAAGCCCAGTCCGTTGCCGTATTCCTCCAGTTCCTTGAACTCGTCCGGCGTCCAGTAGCGCATCACCGGGTGGTGGTGCGGCGTGGGTTGCAGGTACTGGCCGATGGTCACCATGTCCACGTCGTGCGCGCGCAGGTCGCGCAGGGTGGCCTTCACCTGTTCCATGGTCTCGCCCAGGCCCAGCATGATCCCGGACTTGGTGGGCAGGTGCGGGTGCTGCTGCCCGAACCGCTGCAGCAGGGTCAGCGACCACTGGTAGTCGGCGCCGGGGCGGACGTTGGGGTACAGGTCCGGCACGGTCTCGATGTTGTGGTTGAACACGTCCGGCGGATTGGCCGCCAGGATCTCCAGCGCGCGGTCCATGCGGCCCTTGCCGCGGAAGTCCGGGGTGAGGATCTCGATGCGGGTGCCGGGCGAATGCTCGCGGATGGCGGCGATGCAGTCGACGAAGTGCTGGGCGCCGCCGTCGCGCAGGTCGTCGCGGTCCACGCTGGTGACCACGACGTACTTCAGGCCCATGTCGGCCACGGTGTGGGCCAGGCTGAGCGGCTCGGACGGATCCGGCGGCTTGGGCCGGCCGTGGGCCACGTCGCAGAACGAGCAGCGGCGCGTGCAGACCTCGCCCAGGATCATGAAGGTGGCGGTGCCGTGGCCGAAGCATTCGTGGATGTTCGGGCAGCTCGCTTCCTCGCACACGGTAACCAGGCGGTTCTCGCGCAGCTTGGCCTTGAGCTTGGCCACCGAACCGTCGGAAGGGATGCGCACGCGGATCCACGACGGCTTGCGCAGCACCGGCGCCTCGGCGAACTGCACCGGCGAACGGGCGATCTTGTCCCCGCCCAGTTGCTTGGCGCCGGCCTCCAGCGCATCGGGAGCGGCATTGACGACCTGGAGGGGAATCACGCGGGCGGGGGAGTCGTTCATGCCGGCAATTCTAGCCGTTTTTGCCCAGCGGCCCCGGGAGGCGAGTGTGGCCGCAGGCAGCGGCGGCATGGGCACGGAGACGCAAGGCCCATGGACTCATGGACGCCATGCCTGCACCGGCGTTTTGTCCCGCAATCTCGTGAAAGGCTGTCGGACTTCGCCCTGCACGCAATGCCGGTCCCCCCTGTAGGAGGGGCTTCAGTCTCGACCCCTGCACTCGACCATCGGTCTCGGTCCATTCACAACGGCGTGAAGATGATCCGGGAAGGCCGAGCGGATTGCATGGCGGTGCGGTGCCGGGGTGCGCCGGGGGTCGGGGCTGAAGCCTCTCCTACCAGACCCCTGCACGACGGCCTGTTTCGCGCATAAAAAAGCCCGCAAAGGCTGGGCCATTTGCGGGCTTGCTCCCTCCCCCACGTCGGGATGCGGGGCCATCGTGAAGGGTGTGTTACGGGTCTTGCACGCTGCACTGCAAAACAGAACCGTGTGGTTCACGAGGCCGACGGACGGCGTGCCGAAACGTGAACAGGCGCAATTTCCGGGGATTTTCCGATGTAACCGATTTCATACCAATTGCCCCGGCAAGGGAAAACCGGAATTACTTTCGTAACGCATTTACCTGAACAGGGGGAACAGCACCCGGCGCGCGCAAACCGGGCTCACTTCAGCAGCGAGGGCCGTCCCTCGTACCACTCGCGTGCCCGCACCAGGTGGAAGCGGCGGTTGGCGCCGTCCAGCTCGACCCCCATGCTCAGCGCGCGCCACTGGGCGTACAGATCGCCCTGCCGGTGCTGCCCCTGCAGGCGCAGCCGGGCCTGCACGCCGAAGCGCTCGTTGCTCGCGCGCACGCGGTCCAGCACCAGCACGTCGTCGCGCCATTGCAGGCGGCCGTCGGCCTGCGCCTGGCCGGCGTCGACCAGCTTGTAGACCCAGGCCGGATATTCCTTGCGGCGCGAGAACAGGGCCAGCAGGAAGCCGACGTCCTTCATCGCGATGTCGGCCTGTCCGCCCGCTTCCAGCGGCGCGCCCACGTCCAGGCGCGCGCGGTCCAGGCGCAGGCGCGCGCACCAGCCGCTGCGCGCCTCGCCGCCGGGCTCGCTGAAGGCGATGTCGCGGAACTCCACCGTGCTGCCGTCGGCCACGAACGCCTGCCGGCGCAGGTCGGCGCGGCGCAGGCGCAGGCCGATGTCCACGTCGCCGCGCAAGGCGATGCCGGCCGCGAACATGCGCGCCTGGCGTCCGCGGATACGCAGGCTGCCGTGGCCCACTTCGCCCGCCGCGTCCAGCGACAGGTCGCCGCTCAGCCGTCCCGAGCCGCCGTCGAAGCGCATGTGCCGGCGCGGCAGGAACGGGTTGTAGACGCGCAGGTCGGGCACTTCGGCGTCGTCGAACACCACCCGCGCCTTCAGCGTCTGCTTCACCTGCGCCGGATCGCCGTCGGCGTCCAGCGTCAGCCGCAGGTCGCGGCCCTGCACGTAGGGCCGGCCAGGCGCCTTCGCCGACGCCACATGGAAGCGCTCCATCACCGCGTCCATCCGCGGCCGCAGCGTGCCCTGCGGGCCGGCTTCCAGGCGGATGTCCGCGCGGGCGCGGCCGCGGATGCGGTTGCCCATCACGTCGGCCACCGCGTCCACCGCCGGCACGCCGATACGGCTGCCCGCGGCCAGTCGGCCGTCCACCACGCGCACGTTCGCGCTGACGTCGCCGGCGCCGTCGAGTTGCAGCCAGGTCGCCTGCGGGAACAGTCCCGACAGCCAGCGCAGGGTGCTGAAATGCCAGTCGGCCACCACGTGCCCGGACGCGCGCGGCAGCAGGGTGGCGAAGTCGCGCACCGGCAGCCGGTTGCCGCGCAGGCGCAGGTCGGCGTCCAGCGACAGCCGGCCGTCCGCATGCGCGGGCACGGTCGCCTTGACCGCGATGTCGCGGTCCACCGCGATGGCCAGCCCCACCGCATCCCGCTTCCGCGCGCCGGTCGCGTCGTGCCCGGTCAGCGGCATGCTCCATTGCAGGCGGCTGCCGGGCCGGAGGACGCCGCGTGCATAGCCCAGGTCGATATCGGCACGTCCTTCGCCGGGCACCTGCGCCATCGTCACCTTGCCCTCGCGGTCGACGCTGACGTCCAGGCCGGGCGTGACGCCGGCCAGCTTCACCGCCAGATCGGTCAGCAGCAGCTTGTCCACGCCGGCCGCCTGCTCGCGGCGATGGCGCGCCAGCGAGAAGCCGGCCTGCAGGTCGCCGCCGCGCAGCCATTCCGTGCCGCCGCGGGTCGCGCTCAGGTCGCGGAAGCGCAGCGTGGACGGCATCAGTTCCATCGGGCCGCCGCGCAGTTGCTTGTAGAAGCCCACCACCGCCTCGCCCTGCCCTTGCAGCCGCCAGCCGTCGATCTCGCCGCCGCGCAGCGCGCCGACGGCGATGCGGTCGAACTGCAGGGCCCAACCGCCCTCGCGTGGCGGCAACGACGGCAGTTCCTTCTCCAGCCGCGCCAGGCCGCCGGTGACGTCCTGCGCCTCCACCCAGGGCACGTGCAGCCGGCATTGCAGCAGCGGCCACAAGGCGATGCGCCCACGCACCTGCGCGGCCTGCGCATGCCAGGCGATGCGCCGGGCCTGGCCTTGCAGGCGCACGTCCTCCAGGCTCACCCGGCCCGGCCACCAGGTGCGCCCGGAGGCCCATTGCATGCGGAAGCGGTCGGGCTTGCGATTGATCGCGCGCTCGCCCCACGCGGTGTTGAGGAAGAGATTGCCGCCGACCAGGTAGGCGCCGTACAGCGCGGCGAGCGCGAAGACGGCCAGGCGCAACCAGCGCCAGGCGCGATGCCGTGGAAACAGGGGAGTACGCATCGGCGCAGGATGCCGCAATCGCCGTCGCCCGGGAACCGCCGGCTGCGTGCGTCCACATTCGTACCTGTGGCAATCGCATGCGCGTATGTTCCGCCCAGCGCCGAAGACCCGGCAACCAACCCACCTATCGACAATCCCACGCAGCAAGCACACTCATCGCAAGAACCGCGTGGTCGCGAACGCGCACCATCGCAGCGCCCATGTCCGCGTCGGCATCTGCGGGTTCGCGCCTGCGTTTGCCGCTACGGCTGCGGTAACCGCTTCACGCCGCGCGCGATACCTCGCGCGTGCGCCGGGTGCGCACCGCCGCCGCCAGCCGTTCGAGCACGCCCACCGACGCCTCCCAGCCCAGGCAGCCATCGGTGATGCTCTGCCCGTAGGCCAGCGCCTGGCCTTCGACCAGGTCCTGGCGGCCGCCGACCAGGTGGCTTTCCACCATCACGCCGATGATGCGGCGCTCGCCGGCTTCCATCTGCCGCGCGATGTCGTCGATCACCGCCGGCTGGTTGTCCGGGTTCTTGCCGCTGTTGGCGTGGCTGGCGTCCACCATCAGCCGCGCCGGCAGGCCGGCCTTGCCCAGCACCTGGCTGGCCGCCTCGATGCTGGCGGCGTCGTAGTTGGGCGCCTTGCCGCCGCGCAGGATGACGTGGCAGTCCGGGTTGCCGGCGGTGGCGGCGATGGCCGAGCGGCCGTCCTTGGTCACGGCCAGGAAATGGTGCGGATGCGAAGCCGCGCCCACCGCGTCCACCGCGATCTTCACGTTGCCGTCGGTACCGTTCTTGAAGCCCACCGGACACGACAGGCCGCTGGCCATCTCGCGGTGGATCTGGCTCTCGGTGGTGCGCGCGCCGATCGCGCCCCAGGCCACCAGGTCGCTGACGTACTGCGGGGAGATGGTGTCCAGGTATTCGCAGCCGGCCGGCAGGCCCAGCGCGTTGATGTCGCGCAGCAGCCCGCGCGCCAGGCGCAGGCCGTGGTTGATGTTGAAGCTGCCGTCCAGCCCGGGATCGTTGATGAGCCCCTTCCAGCCCACGGTGGTGCGCGGCTTCTCGAAGTAGACGCGCATGACGATCTCCAGTTCGCCGGCCAGCGCGTCGCGCAACGGCTTCAGGCGCCGGGCGTAGTCCATCGCCGAGGCCGGGTCGTGGATGGAGCAGGGCCCGATCACCACCGCCAGCCGGTCGTCCTCGCCGTGCAGGATGCGGTGCAGCGCTTGGCGCGAATCCGCCACCGTCTGCGAGACCGCTTCGTCGGCGGGCAGTTCGCCGATCACGTCGGCGGGCGTGACCAGCGCGTCCAGGGTGCGGATGCGCAGGTCGTCGGTGTGGGGGGCCATGGGGGTTCTCCGGTATGCGATCAAGAAAAAAGCCGCCAGGTTCGCTGGCGGCTTCAAGGGGATTCTTCTGGTACCTGACCTAGAATGAATGCAGCCCCGCCTCCGCCGTCGGCATCGGGTCGCCGTAATACCAAAACCAGAATCGGGCGCGGGTCGGGTTCATTCGCAGGCAGTGATACCACGGCTTTCCGTCGATGGCGAATGTTTCATCGGCAACGTTGCCGCGGCGCGCGACTCATGCGGCGGTGAAGAACATCAGGTACACCAGCCGCCCGTTCTCCAGCGTGTTGCCGAACGCGGGCCCGGCCGTGTGCCACAGCCACGGGCGCAGCAGCACCAGCCGGTTGAAGCGCATCGGCACCTGCATGGTGGGTTCCCACACGCTGTCGTCGTTGCTGTGCTTCTCGATGATCTCCTGGTGCATCTGCGCGTGCGAGGCGAAGCCCATCTCCGCCAGCTCGGCGTCGGTCAGCGGCGCGCGATCGCGGTTGGAGGGCCGATGGCGGAAGAACTCGGTGCCGCCGCGACAATCCTCCGGCCGGCTGAGGTAAAGGATGCCGGACCAGTACGCCTGGTCGATGTGCACCTTCGCCGAGCCGACGTCATCGGCCAGGGTGATACGGAACTTGCCGTGCGACTGCAGCGGGTTGATCGGCTTGAGCCGCTCGCCGGTGAGGTGCGAGGCGATTTCCGGCAGGCCCTCGATCTCGATGCGCTCCAGCGAGTTGCGGCCGGGGAACGGCCCGCGCAGGTCGGGATAGGTCAGTTTCAGCGCGGCGTCGCGCAGGGCCAGCGCGTCCTGCGCGCCGAGGAAGTCGTCGACGACGATGAGCGAGGTATGCATGGCCGCGCAGGCTACGCGCCCGCGCCGGCCGCCACAAGGCCGCGCCATGGCCGCACGGTGCGCCGAGCGCAAACGAAAACCCCGCCTCGCGGCGGGGTTTCCGGTACTGCGGTGAAGCGGGAAACGGGCGGATCAGAAATCCATGCCGCCCATGCCGCCCATGCCACCGCCGGCCGGCATGGCCGGCTCATCCTTCTTCGGGGCCTCGGCCACCATCGCTTCGGTGGTGATCATCAGGCCCGCGATCGAGGCGGCGTTCTGCAGCGCGGAGCGGGTAACCTTGGTCGGGTCCAGGATGCCGAACTCGATCATGTCGCCGAACTCGCCGTTGGCGGCGTTGTAGCCGAAGTTGCCCGAACCTTCCTTGACGCGGTTGACGATCACCGACGGCTCTTCGCCGGCGTTGGTGACGATCTCGCGCAACGGGGCTTCCATCGCGCGCAGGGCGATCTGGATGCCGTGGTTCTGGTCTTCGTTGGCGCCCTTCAGGTTGCCGATGGTCTGCAGCGCGCGGATCAGGGCGACGCCGCCGCCCGGGACCACGCCTTCTTCGACGGCCGCACGCGTGGCGTGCAGGGCGTCTTCGACGCGGGCCTTCTTTTCCTTCATCTCGATCTCGGTCGAAGCGCCGACCTTGATGACGGCCACGCCGCCGGCCAGCTTGGCCACGCGCTCCTGCAGCTTCTCGCGGTCGTAGTCCGAAGAGGTCTCCTCGATCTGCGCCTTGATCTGCTTGATGCGGGCCTGGATGCGGTCGGCATCGCCGGCGCCGTCGATGATGGTGGTGTTCTCCTTGGAGACCACGACCTTCTTCGCACGGCCCAGATCGTTGATGGTGGCCTTCTCAAGCTGCAAGCCGACTTCCTCGGAGATCACCGTGCCATTGGTCAGCGTGGCGATGTCTTCCAGGATGGCCTTGCGGCGGTCGCCGAAGCCCGGCGCCTTGACGGCGGCGACCTTGACGATGCCGCGGATGGTGTTGACCACGAGGGTGGCCAGGGCTTCGCCCTCCACTTCCTCGGCCACGATCAGCAGCGGCTTGCCGGCCTTGGCGACGCCTTCCAGCACCGGCAGCAGTTCACGGACGTTGGACACCTTCTTGTCGTGGATCAGGATGAAGGGGTCGTCGAACTCGACCTGCTGCGACTGCTGGTTGTTGATGAAGTACGGCGACAGGTAGCCGCGGTCGAACTGCATGCCC
>CALJUL010000016.1 GCA_937975725.1 uncultured Pseudoxanthomonas sp.
ATCGGCATGGCCCACCGCGGCCGCCTCAACGTGCTGGTCAACACGCTGGGCAAGAGCCCGCGCAAGCTGTTCGACGAGTTCGAGGGCAAGTTCGAGCACGACAACGCCCTGGCCCACGCCGGCGACGTGAAGTACCACATGGGCTTCTCCGCCGACGTCGCCACCCCCGGCGGCCCGGTCCACCTGGCGCTGGCCTTCAACCCCTCGCACCTGGAGATCGTCGACCCGGTGGTGGCCGGCAGCGTGCGTTCGCGCCAGGAGCGCCGCAACGACGTCGAGCGCAAGGCCGTGCTGCCGGTGCTGATGCACGGCGACGCCGCCTTCGCCGGTCAGGGCGTGGTGATGGAGCTGTTCCAGATGTCGCAGGCGCGCGGCTTCGCCGTCGGCGGCACCATCCACATCGTCATCAACAACCAGGTGGGCTTCACCACCAGCAACAAGGAAGACGCCCGCTCCACCCTGTACTGCACCGACGTGGCCAAGATGGTCGGCGCGCCCGTGCTGCACGTGAACGGCGACGACCCGGAAGCCGTGGTGTTCTGCGCCAACCTGGCCTTCGAGTTCCGCCAGCAGTTCAAGAAGGACGTGGTGATCGACCTGGTGTGCTACCGCCGCCACGGCCACAACGAGGCCGACGAGCCGGCGGCCACCCAGCCGGTGATGTACCAGACCATCCGCAAGCACGCGACCACCCGCGAGATGTACGCGGCCAAGCTGGAAAGCGCCGGCATCATCCCCGCCGACGGCGGCAAGGCCATCGCCGACGAATACCGCAACAAGCTGGACTCGGGCGAGTACACCACCGAGCTGGCCAAGCAGAAGAGCGACGAACTGGCGATCGACTGGTCGCGCTACCTGGCAGGCAAGCTGTCCGATCCGGTAGACACCCGGGTCAAGCGCAAGTCGCTGGACTCGCTGGCCAAGATCATCACCACCATCCCGGCCGGCGTCTCGCTGCACCCGCGCGTGGCCAAGATCTACGAGGACCGCGCCAAGATGGCCGCCGGCGAACTGCCGGGCGACTGGGGCTTCGCCGAGAACCTGGCCTACGCCACCCTGCTGGCCGAAGGCCACGGCCTGCGCCTGGTCGGCCAGGACGCCGGCCGCGGCACCTTCTTCCACCGCCACGCCATCCTCCACGACCAGAAGACCGACAGCTACTACCTGCCGCTGCGCCAGCTCGTGGAAGAGCCGGAGCAGGCCACCGTCATCGACTCGCTGCTCAGCGAGGAGGCGGTGATGGCGTTCGAGTACGGCTTCTCCACCACCGATCCCAACACGCTGTGCATCTGGGAAGCGCAGTTCGGCGACTTCGCCAACGGCGCGCAGGTGGTGATCGACCAGTTCATCGCCGCCGGCGAAGCCAAGTGGGGCCGCATCAGCGGGCTGTCGCTGTTCCTGCCGCACGGCTACGAAGGCCAGGGCCCCGAGCACAGCTCGGCGCGCCTGGAGCGCTTCCTGCAACTGTGCGCGCTGGAGAACATGCTGGTCTGCGTGCCGACCACGCCGGCGCAGGCGTTCCACATGATCCGCCGGCAGATGCGCATGACCACGCGCAAGCCGCTGGTGGTGATGACGCCCAAGTCGCTGCTGCGCCACAAACTGGCCGTGTCCACCCTGGACGAACTGGCCAATGGCGAGTTCCAGCAACTGATCCCCGACAAGTCCGCCGACCCCAAGAAGGTCAAGCGCGTGGTGCTGTGCTCCGGCAAGGTCTACTACGACCTGCTGGAGGACGCGACCAAGCGCGGCCAGGACGACGTGGCCCTGCTGCGCGTGGAACAGTTGTACCCGTTCCCGCGCGAACTGCTGGCCGCCGAGCTCAAGCGCTACGCCAAGGCCACCGACGTGGTGTGGTGCCAGGAAGAGCCCCAGAACCAGGGCGCGTGGTACCAGATCAAGCACCACCTGCAGGCCTGCCTGGCGCCGAAGCAGGAACTGCACTACGCCGGCCGCTCGCGCTCGCCCTCGCCCGCCGCGGGCCATTTCGCCGAGCACGTCGAGGAGCAGCTCAAGCTGGTCGCCGACGCGCTGGTCAACAAGCTCGGCGCCGACGACGCCGCCGAGTAAGCCTCCCTCTTTCCACGCACAACACTTCCAATCAGGACGCCCCAGCCAATGGCCACCGAAGTCAAAGTTCCGGTTCTTCCCGAATCCGTGTCCGACGCCACCATCGCCGCCTGGCACAAGAAGGCGGGTGACGCGGTCAGGCGCGACGAGAACCTCATGGACCTGGAAACCGACAAGGTCGTGCTGGAAGTGCCCTCGCCGGTGGACGGCGTGCTGAAGGAGATCAGGTTCAAGGAAGGCGACACGGTGACCAGCCAGCAGGTCCTGGCGGTCATCGAGGAAGGCGCCGCCGCGCCGGCTCCGGCCGCCGAGGCTCCGAAGGCCGCCGCTGCTCCGGCGCCTGCCGCACCTGTCGCGGCCGCCGCCCCTGCCGCTCCGGCCAAGGCCGCTGCGCCCGCCGCCGACAGCCTGCCCCCGGGTGCCCGCTTCACCGCCGTCACCCAGGGCATCGACCCGGCGCAGGTGGAAGGCACCGGCCGCCGCGGCGCGGTGACCAAGGAAGACCTGGTCAACTACGCCAGCGGCAAGACCGCCGGCGTCAGCGGCGGCGCGCGCCCCGAGGAGCGCGTGCCGATGACCCGGATGCGCTCTCGCATCGCCGAGCGCCTGATGCAGTCCAAGAACTCCATCGCCATGCTCACCTCGTTCAACGAGGTCAACCTGGGCAAGGTCATGGCCATGCGCAAGGAACTGGGCGAGTCCTTCGAGAAGGCCAACGGCATCAAGCTGGGCTTCATGAGCTTCTTCGCCAAGGCCGCCGCCAATGCGCTGCAGCGCCACCCGATCATCAACGCCTCGGTGGACGGCAACGACATCATCTACCACGGCTACGCCGACATCTCGGTGGCCGTGTCCACCGACAAGGGCCTGGTCACGCCGGTGCTGCGCAACGTCGAGCGCCAGAGCTTCGCCGACATCGAGAAGGGCATCGCCGAGTACGCCAAGAAGGCGCGCGACGGCAAGCTGGGCCTGGAAGACCTGCAGGGCGGCACCTTCACCATCACCAACGGCGGCACCTTCGGCTCGCTGATGTCCACCCCCATCGTCAACCCGCCGCAGAGCGCCATCCTGGGCATGCACGCGATCAAGGAACGCGCGGTGGTGGAGAACGGCCAGGTGGTGGCCGCGCCGATGATGTACATCGCGCTGAGCTACGACCACCGCATCATCGACGGCAAGGACGCGGTGCTGTTCCTGGTGGACATCAAGAACCAGCTCGAGAACCCGCACCGCATGCTGCTGGGCATGTAAGAGCGAGAAGTGAGTGATCAGGAGCGAGAAGTGAGGGCTGCGCTTTTGCTTTCTCTTCCTCACTCCTCACTCCTCTCCACTCACTCCTCTTATTTGAGCGAATGAAATGAGCGAACAATTCGACGTCGTCGTCATCGGTGCCGGCCCGGCCGGCTACCACGCCGCCATCCGCGCCGCGCAACTGGGCATGAAGGTCGCCTGCGTGGACGCCGCGCTGGGCAAGGACGGCAAGCCGGCGCTGGGCGGCACCTGCCTGCGCGTGGGCTGCATCCCGTCCAAGGCGCTGCTGGACAGCTCGCGCCAGTACTGGAACATGGGCCACCTGTTCGACCAGCACGGCATCAGCTTCAAGGACGCCAAGATCGACGTGGCCAAGATGGTCGGCCGCAAGGACGCCATCGTGAAGCAGTTCACCGGCGGCATCGCCCAGTTGTTCAAGGCCAACAAGGTGACCCCGTTCTACGGCTTCGCCCAGTTGCAGCCGGGCAACGTGGTCAAGGTCAAGCAGCACGACGGCAGCGAGGCCGAGTTGAAGGGCACCAACGTCATCCTGGCCGCCGGCTCGGATTCCATCGAACTGCCGTTCGCCAGGTTCGACGGCGAGAACATCGTCGACAACGTCGGCGCGCTGGACTTCACCGAAGTGCCCAAGCGCCTGGCGGTGATCGGCGCCGGCGTGATCGGCCTGGAGCTGGGCAGCGTGTGGAAGCGCCTGGGCGCCGAAGTCGTCATCCTCGAGGCCCTGCCGGACTTCCTGGCCGTGGCCGACGCCGACGTGGCCAAGACCGCCGCCAAGGAATTCAAGAAGCAGGGCCTGGACATCCGCCTGGGCGCCAAGGTCGGCAAGACCGAGGTCGTCGGCAAGGGCAAGAAGAAGGAAGTCGTGGTCACCTACACCGATGCCTCCGGCGAGCAGACGCTCACCGTGGACAAGCTGCTGGTCGCCGTGGGCCGCAAGGCCGCGACCCGGGGTCTGCTGGCCGACGGCACCGGCGTGCAGCTCAACGAGCGCGGCCAGATCGTGGTGGACGAGCACTGCCACACCGGCGCGGACGGCGTGTGGGCCATCGGCGACTGCGTGCGCGGCCCGATGCTGGCCCACAAGGGCTTCGAGGAAGGCATCGCGGTGGCCGAGCTGATCGCCGGCCTCCCCGGCCACGTCAACTTCGACACCATCCCGTGGGTCATCTACACCGAGCCGGAGATCGCCTGGGTCGGCAAGACCGAGCAGCAGCTCAAGGACGAAGGCGTGCCGTACAAGGCCGGCAGCTTCCCGTTCGCCGCCGTCGGCCGCGCCGTGGCGATGGCCGAGCCGGCCGGCTTCGTGAAGGTGATCGCGCACGCGGAAACCGACCGCGTGCTGGGCATGCACCTGGTCGGCGTCAACGTCTCCGAACTGGTCCACGAAGGCGTGCTGACGATGGAGTTCAACGGCTCGGCCGACGACCTGGCGCGCATCTGCCACGCCCACCCCACCCTGTCCGAGGCCATCCACGACGCCGCCATGGCGGTGGACAAGCGCGCGATCCACAAGGCGAACTGAGCGCCGGGAACGGTGGACGGGTAGCGCGCAAGCGGCTTCCCATCCCCGCTCCCCGCGGAACGCCGGCAGCGATGCCGGCGTTTTTGCTTCCCCGCCTGCAACTCTTACCATGCCCCCTTCCCTGCTTCCCGTTCCCGCCCCATGAAAAGCCTCTGCGTCTACTGCGGCTCCAACGCCGGCAACAAGCCCGCCTATGCCGAGCGCGCCATCGCCCTGGGCGACCGCATCGCCAAGGAAGGCATGACGCTGGTCTATGGCGGCGGCAACGTCGGCCTGATGGGCGTGGTGGCCGACGCGGTGCTGGCCGCCGGCGGCGAGGTGGTCGGCGTGATCCCGGAGCAACTGGTCAACTGGGAAGTCGCGCACAAGAGCGTGACCCGGCTGGAAGTGGTCGCCAACATGCACGAGCGCAAGAAGCGCATGTTCGACCTGTCCGACGGCTTCGTCGCCCTGCCCGGCGGCTTCGGCACCCTCGACGAGATGTTCGAGATGCTCACCTGGCGCCAGTTGGGCATCGGCGACAAGCCCTGCGCCTTCCTCGACGTGGAAGGCTTCTACGCCCCGCTGATGGGCATGATCGACCGCATGGTCGCCGAACGCTTCCTGCACCCCGAACAGCGCGAGGATCTGTGGCACGGCGACGACATAGCCGCCATGGTCGCCTGGATGCGCGCCTACACCCCGGCGCAGGCGGACAAGTGGATGGACGAGAAGCGGCGCAAGTCGTTGCGCTGATTCCTCGCTCGGCGGGCGAGGGATCGATCCTCCGCCATCGAGCTCCCGCTTATCGAGGATGCGAACCCGGCGTGGCGCGCCCTCCATCCCGGTATCCTGTGATCGGACTCTTCCGCCTCCGCCCGGCCACGCCGGACACACGAACCACGCCATGACCCTGCCCGCTTCCTTCAACGCCTTCCGCATCCACAATGACGCCGCTGGCTACCGCAGCGGCATCGAAGCGCTCGCGCTCGGCGACCTGAGCCCCGGCGAAGTCGTCGTCCGGACGGCCTACTCGTCGGTCAACTACAAGGACGCGCTGGCCGGCACCGGCGAGGGCAAGATCCTGCGCCGCTTCCCGCTGGTGGGCGGCATCGACGTGGCCGGCCACGTGGCCGCCTCCGCCGATCCCGCGTTCAAGGAAGGCGACGCGGTGCTGGTCACCGGCTGCGGACTGAGCGAGACGCGCGACGGCGGCTATGCCGAGTACGCGCGGCTGCCGGCCGAATGGGTGATCCCGCTGCCCGCAGGGCTGAGCCTGCGCGAAAGCATGATCCTGGGCACCGCCGGCTTCACCGCGGCGCTGGCGCTGCTGCGCATGGTCGAGAACCGGCAGGCGCCGGCACTCGGGCCGCTGGCCGTCACCGGTGCGACCGGCGGCGTGGGCTCGCTGGCGGTGGACATCTTCAGCCGCGCCGGCTTCGAGGTGCACGCCATCAGCGGCAAGCCGGAGAACGCCCCCTACCTCAAGGCCATCGGTGCCGCCGAAGTGCTGGGGCGCGACGCGCTGGCGACGGCGCGGCCGATGGAATCGGTACGCTTCGGCGGCGGCCTGGACAACGTCGGCGGGCCGATGCTGGTCAGCCTGCTGGCGCAGACCGCGCCCTACGGCAACGTCGCCAGCGCCGGCCTGGCCGCCAGCGCGGACCTGTCCGGAACCGTGATGCCGTTCATCATTCGCGGCGTCTCGCTGCTGGGCGTGGCCTCGGCCGGCACCGCGCGCGACATCCGCGAACGGGTCTGGCAGCACTTGGCCAATGA
The DNA here is from genome assembly GCA_937975725.1 of uncultured Pseudoxanthomonas sp. GTDB lineage: Bacteria > Pseudomonadota > Gammaproteobacteria > Xanthomonadales > Xanthomonadaceae > Pseudoxanthomonas_A. Next base: position 6,623 of record CALJUL010000016.1, read on the forward strand.
CTGGAAGCCGCGCCACCTGGACACCATCTGCACCCGCGAGACCACCCTGGACGGCCTGCCCGAGGTGTTCCGCACCATGCTGGACGGGCGTTCCTTCGGCCGGACGCTGGTGCGAATGGGATGAGCGGCAGCGGCGGCGCGACGGGCGTCCGGCCGCGACCGTCTGCCCCATTCCTGTTCCGTCCGCAGTCGCTCTACAATCGCCGGCGGGGACAACCTGGGGGAACTTCATGGCAAAGATTCTGATCGTCGACGATTCACCGTCGCAGTTGCTCGGCATCCAGCGCATCGTCGAGAAGCTGGGGCACCAATCCATCACCGCCGAGGACGGCGCCGCGGGCGTGGAAGTCGCCAAGCGCGAGCTGCCCGACATGGTGCTGATGGACGTGGTGATGCCCAACCTCAACGGTTTCCAGGCCACCCGCACGCTGAGCCGCGAGGCCACCACCAAGCACATCCCCGTCATCCTGGTGACCACCAAGGACCAGGACACCGACCGCATGTGGGGGCTGCGCCAGGGCGCCAAGGCCTACCTGACCAAGCCGTTCTCCGAGGACGAACTGGCCGAGGTCATCGAACGCATCTTCCACTCGCGCGAGTTGCCGCCGGCCTGAGCCCGCGCCGCACGGGCGCGCATCGCGCCGAGGCCCGCGTCCGCCTTCCCGGCCCCGCTCAGCGCGGGGCCACGTAGCCGCCGGGCACGCCGTGCGGCGACAGCACTATCTGCCACAGTTGCGAACGCCGGCTGCGGAAAGTCGCCATCGAGGCGGCCAGGTAGAAACGCCACATGCGCCGGAAACGCTCGTCGTAGCGCGCGTCCAGTGCAGGCCACGCGCGCTCGACGTTGCTGCGCCACGCCTGCAGCGTGAAGTCGTAGTCGGCGCCGAAGTTGTGCCAGTCCTCCACCACGAAGCGGCCGTCGAGCGCCTGCGCGATCTGCGCGGCCGAGGGCAGCATCGAGTTCGGGAAGATGTAGCGCGCGATCCACGGATCGGTGTGCGAGACCGAGCGGTTGGTGCCGATGCTGTGCAGCAGGAACAGCGCGTGCGGCGGCAGGCAGCGGTGGACCACGCCGAAATAGGCCGCGTAGTTCTTCGTCCCGACGTGCTCGAACATGCCCAGCGAGAAGGCCGCGTCGAACGGCTCGTCCAGCTCGCGGTAATCCTGCAGCCGGATCTCCACCGGCAGCCCCGCGCACAGCTCGCGCGCGAAGGCCGCCTGCTCGCGCGAGATGGTGATGCCCACCCCGCTCACGCCGTAGCGCTCGGCCGCGAACTTGAGCGCCTCGCCCCAGCCGCAGCCGATGTCCAGCACGCGCATGCCCGGCCGCAGCCGCAGCTTGCGGCAGACCAGGTCCAGCTTGGCCTCCTGCGCCTCGTCCAGGTCGGCGGCCTCGCGCCAGTAGCCGCAGCTATAGACCAGCCGCTTGCCCAGCATGGCGCGGTACAGGTCGTTGCCCAGGTCGTAGTGGCGGCGGCCCACTTCGCCGCTGCGCCGGCGCGACTGCAGGTTCAGCAGGCGCGCGCGCAGTGCGTCGAAGAGTTCGCCGGCGCCGTGCACGCGCTCGTCCAGGCGCGCCTGCAACAGGTGGAACAGGAAGCCGTCCAGCGACGGCGCGTCCCACCAGCCGTCCATGTAGCTTTCGCCCAGCCCCAGCGAGCCCTGCCCCAGCACGCGCGCATACACCCGTGGGTCGTGGACCTGGAGATCCCAGGCACGGTCGCCGCCGATGCGCACGTCCGCTTCGGCCAGCAGGTCGGACATCCTGCGCTCGAAGCGGGCGTGGGCCATGGCGAGGTCAGCGGGCGAACAGCCCCGCGTACTCCGGCGAGAGGTGCGGCAACAGCACCGGGGCGGGCACGTCCACCGTCTGCGTGCCGTCCGAATACGGCCCCACCTGGTAGGGCGGGAACACGAAGCGCAGCGCGGCGATCCGCCCGCCGGCGTCCAGCACCGGCACGAACTGGCTGAAGTTCTCGGCCACGGGCTTGGTGCCCTCGTCGATCATGCGCGCGCTGTTCTTGATCAGCGCGGCGCGGTCGGCCGGCGGCAGTTCGTCCTCGTCGGCGCGCACCACCACCGCGGCATGCAACTGCTCGCGCACGTAGTCACTGATGGCCTGCCAGCCCGCGGGCGATTGCACCAGCTCGGCCGCGGTCAGCGCCTTGTCCTGCTGCGGCAGCCAGACGAAGCGCGCGATCAGCGGCGAGCCGTGCGCGCCGCCGGTGTAGCTGCTGCCGTCGGCCGCGACCGCCACGATCTGCGGCGTGTCCAGGACCTGCTCGAAGTTCAGCGAGAGCTCGTAGGGCGCAGTGGGCTTGTCGTTGCCGAATGCCGCCACCGCCTCCATCAGCTCGGCGCGCGCCGCGGCCGCGTAGTCGCCCATCAACCTGGCCAGCCCGGGATACTTGTTGGCCGAAGGCGGATAGCTGATGCCGATGACGTAGCGCTCATTGGTCTCGATGACATCCTTCAGCGCCTCCGCCGGCGCGGCGTCGGCCGGAGTGGCGGCCTCGCCGCTGCCCGCGGGGGACTGCTGGCCGGCGGGCGCCACCGGCTCGCGCTGGCAGGCGGCCAGCGCCAGCAGCAGGGCTGCCGCCAGGGCGGTTCGGACGAAGGATTTGTGGGGGAACAACGGGTTCACGTTCGGGCTCCTTCCGCGTGTGAGGACGGAAATTCTAGGGTGCGTTGCGGCGGCGCTCCAGAGGCGCTCAACCGGCCGCCACCAGATCGGCGTACTCGGGGTGCCGCTGCACGTAGACCGCCGCATAGGAGCAGGCAGGCACGACCTGCCAGCCCTGCGCCCGCACGTACTCCAGCGCCGCCTTGACCAGCGCCCCGGCGACGCCGCGGCCGCCGATGGCCTCCGGCACGCCGGTATGGTCGATGACCAGGGTGCCCTGCCCGCGCAGCGTATAGAGCAGTTCGGCCTCGTGGCCGTCGATCCGGGTCCAGAACCGGCGGCGGTCGGGATCGTGGGCGATGTCGGGCAAAGCGGGGACGGTGCTCATGGCGGCTCCGTGGCGGTGGGCTCACCGGCATTGTGACTGATTGCTCAGCGGAACCTTGCGGCAGAACTGGACGCAGCGCGTCACATTCATGCTTGTGAAGAAATCGCGCCTCCGCAGAACCGCGAATCCGGTCACGGAATCGGAGTTGGCACGATTACTGCGATTACCGGGCATAGACCGCTTCCGGAGTTCCGCCATGAGCCTGACCGAAGAACTGCCCGACGTCTCCACCGCCAGCGACTTCACCCTGCTGGAGGGCCTGTTCCAGTTGACCGTCACCGGCCACACCCAGGACTGGGAATTCGAACGCCTCAACAACGCCGTGTACGAGCGCCTGTTGTCCACCTATTCCGGCACCGACAGCCAGGCGCACGCCGCGAACGCACTGGCCGGCTGACGCACCGCACGCTCCATCTTGTCCGCTACCGGGTGCTCCGGCGCGGCGCAGGGGTCCGCCTCCGGGCGCGACTGCCGCGCCGGAGTCCCGTCCCTCGCCGCACAGGCGGGCTTCTTTCCCCGATCCCTTACAGACGCACGCAAGGCGAAACTCATTCTTCGCCGCGGTGGTCGCGCTTGCCCTGGTTGTGCCGGCCCTGCACGCCCGAGCTGCCCTGGATCGCCTTCATCCGGCTCTCCGCGGCATGCAGTTCGTGCGCCTTGGTCGCGGCATCGGCGGACACGAAGCCTGCCGCCTGTTCACTGCCCTGATCGCCCTGGTCGAACTGCTGCCAGGGCGCCTGCCGGCGGTCGTGTTCCTGCTTCTGCTCCAGCAAAGCCTTCGCCTTCGCCAGCGCGAGTTCGGGCGTGACCTTGCGGGGCGCGCGCTTGCGCGGCGCGGCGGTCGCCATCGGGCGCTTGCGGGGCGCTGCCGGCGCCTGGGCCGGGGTCCTGCGCGTGCTGGTGCTGCTCGCCTTCCTGTTGGTTGCCGGGCTCGTGCGAGCCGCCGCCTTCGCGCCATCGGCCGGCGATGTCTTGCGTGCCGTCTTCTTCGCCGCGACGACGGCCGTTTTGCCGGTGGCCGCTTTCGCCGTGCGTGCAGTGGATGGGGTGGCTGCGCCTGCCTGCCTGGCGACCGACTTCTTCGCGGTGCGGGCGGTGCCGGCAGTGGAAGTCTTCTTCGCCGCTGTCTTCCTTGCCGTCTTCGTACCGGCCTTCTGCGTGCCGGCCTTCTTCGCCGCTACCCGCTTCGTCGCGGCTTTCCCGGTGCCGCTGCGGGAAGCGGCCTTGCGTGCTGTTTTCCTGGCGGTTGCCATGCGCTGCTCCACGTGGGGACGTGGGGGCGGGATAGCATGCCCGGCCTGAAATCCGGGTGATGCCGGCCGCAATGCCGGCTTAACCGAAGCGCGGCTGCGACAACTGCTGCAGGAAGTGCTGCACGATGCCCGGCTCCATCGCCACCAGGAACAGGATGCCGTAGGCCGCGCCCGCCAGGTGCGCGCCGTGGTTGATGTTGTCGCCGCCGCGGCGGTCCATCCAGATGCTGTAGCCGATGTAGAGCACCGCGAACACGATGGCCGGCATCGGGATGAAGAACACCCCGATCCTGGCCCACGGATCGACCAGGATGAAGGCGAACAGCACCGCCGACACCGCGCCCGACGCGCCCAGGCTGCGGTAGTTGGGGTCCTTCTGGTGCTTCAGGTAGGTCGGCAGGATGGACACCACCAGTGCCGAGAAATAGAACGCCACGAAGGTCAGCCGGCTGCCGCTGAGGCGGGTGATGATGTCCTCCATCACCCGACCGAAGAAGAACAGCGTCACCATGTTGAACAGCAGGTGCCAGAAATCGGCGTGGATGAAGCCGTAGGTGACCAGGCGGTCGTACTGCCGGTGGCGGTCGATCGCCGGCGGCCACAGGATCAGCCGCATCGCCAGCGCCGGCATGCGCAGCGCCGCGAAGCTCACGGCGCAGGTGACCGCGATCAGCAGCAGGGTGATCGGTGCGCTCATTCTTTCGTCCTCACGCCGCGGCGCGGTAGTTGTCCTGCATGGGATAGGTCCGCGCGTACAGCGCGAACGCCAGCGCCGCCACGAACGCGAAGCCGGCGAAGAAGAACATCAGGAAGGCGTTCTCGGTCCAGCCCTGCGCCTGGATCCAGCCGATCACCGCGGGATCGCGCACGCTGGCGTTGGTCAGCAGCACCCACAGCCCGCCGAAGGTGCTGGTCAGGTACCAGAAGGCCATGATGACGCCCTTCATCGCCATCGGCGCCTGGCTGTAGGCGAACTCCAGCGCGGTCGCCGACACCAGCACTTCGCCGAAGGTCAGCAGCAGGTAGGGCAGCGTCTGCCAGGCCAGCGACACCTGCTCGCCCTGGTCCATCTGCAACTGCAGCAGGCCGGCGACGACCCACGACACCGCCGAGATCGCGATGCCCCAGCCCATCCGCCGCAGCGCGGTGACCTTGAAGCCCATCTGCCGCAGCAGCGGGTACAGGACCAGGTTGTTGAACGGGATCAGCAGCATGACCATGGCCGGGTTCAGCGCCTGCATCTGGGTGGCGTCCTTGACCAGCCAGCTCGGCCACCACCACAGGTCGTGCGGGATCAGCATCGCCTTGCCCTGGATGACCCAGGTCGAGGCCTTCTGGTCGAACAGCGACCAGAACGGCGTGACCAGCGCGAACACGATCAGGATGCGCAGCACCGA
>CALJUL010000017.1 GCA_937975725.1 uncultured Pseudoxanthomonas sp.
CTCTACCTGTGCCTCAGCATCCTGTGCAGCGTCGCGGTCTCGGTGCTGCTGAAACTCATGCAGCGCCGCGGCATCGACACCGCCCAGGCCATCGGCTGGAACTACCTGGCCGCCTCGCTGCTGTGCTTCGCCCTGCTGGACCCGCCGCTGGGCACACTGGCCGCACCGCACGCCCCGTGGCCGGCGCTGGCGCTGCTGGCCCTGCTGCTGCCGGGGATCTTCCTGGCGCTGGCGGCCTCGGTGCGGGCGGCCGGCATCGTGCGCACCGACGTGGCGCAGCGGCTGTCGCTGGTGCTGTCGCTGCTGGCCGCGTTCCTGTGGTTCGGCGAACAGGCCACGCCGCAGCGGTTGGCCGGGCTGGCGCTGGGCGTGGTGGCCGTCGTGCTGCTGGTGCTGCGGCCGGAGCGCGGCGCGGCGACGGGCGCGGGCTGGCGCGGCTGGGCGCTGCCGCTGCTGGTGCTGGCCGGCTACGCGGGCGTGGACGTGCTGCTCAAGCACATCGCCGCGGCGGGCACGCCGTTCGCGGCTTCGCTGCAGGTCGCCTTCGTCGCGGCATTCGTGGTGATGGCGGGCGCGCAACTGCTGCGCCACTGGCGCCACGGCGTGGTGCCGGCCATGCCGGCGCTGTGGAGCGGCCTGCTGCTGGGCGCACTGAACTTCGGCAACATCCTGTTCTACGTGAAGGCGCACCGCGCGCTGCCGGACAACCCGGCGGTGGTGTTCTCCACGATGAACATCGGCGTGGTGGTGCTGGGCACGCTGGCCGGCATGGCGCTGTTCCGCGAGCGGCTCGGCCGGCTCAACCTGCTGGCGATCCCGCTGGCCATCACCGCCATCGCCCTGATCGCCGCCGACCTGGCGTAGGACGCGCCGCGCCCCGATGGCCATTCCGCCGGCCAGATGATGAACGCGCCGCAGCGCGCCCGGGCGGCGAACAGCACGCTTCGATCCCGTGCCCGCGATCGCTACGAAAACGCGGAAGCCGGCTTGCGCCGGCTTCCAGAAGAAACGAGGGGGCGGACGCGATGCGGATCAGTCCGATTCCCACCACATCCAGAACGCATCCCACAGCCGCTTGAAGAAGCCGGCTTCCTCGATCGCCGCCACCGCCACCAGTGGCGACTGCGCGACGACCTTGCCGTCCAGGGTGACCTTGACCGTGCCGATGGCCTGGCCCGCGGTGATCGGCGCGACCAGGGTCTTGGGCACGTCCATCATCGGCTTGAGGTCCTGGTAGCGGCCGCGCGGCACGCTGACCAGCAGCGGCTGGGCCACGCCCAGTTGCACTTCCCGGGCCTTGCCCTTCCATACGCGCTGGGCGGCGATGGCCTTGCCCGGCTCGTACAGGCGGTGGGTCTCGTAGAAGCGGAAACCCCAGTTGAGCAGGGCCAGGCTGTCCTCGGCGCGCTGCTTCTCCGAGGTCGAGCCCATCACCACCGCGATCAGGCGCTGGTCGCCGCGCTGGGCCGAGCTCATCAGGCAATAGCCGGCACCGGAGTGGTGGCCGGTCTTGATGCCGTCCACGCTGGCGTCGCGCCACAGCAGCAGGTTGCGGTTGGGCTGGGTGATGGTGCCGACCGTGAATTCCTTGATCTTGTTGAACGCGTAGGTTTCCGGGTAGTCGCGGATCAGCGCGCGGCCCAGCAGCGCCAGGTCGTAGGCGGTCGAGTAATGCTCCGGCGCCGACAGGCCGTGCGCGTTGACGAAGTGCGAGCCCTTCATGCCGATCTGCGCGGCGTAGTTGTTCATCAGCGAGGCGAAGGCCTCCTGGCTGCCGGCGGCGTGCTCGGCCAGCGCGATGGCGGCGTCGTTGCCCGACTGCACGGCCATGCCCTTTTCCATGTCCACCAGCGGCGCGGTCTTGTTGACGGCGAAGCCGCTGTAGCTGCCGTCGGTGCCGGCGCCGCCCTCGCGCCAGGCGCGCTCGCTCATCATCACCTGGTCACCGGGCTTGATCTTGCCGTTCTTCTGCTCGGCGGCCAGCACGTAGGACGTCATCACCTTGGTGATGCTGGCCGGCTCGACGCGCTGGTCGTAGTTCTCGCCCGCCAGCACCTGGCCGGTGGTGTAGTCCATCAGCACCCAGGCGGTGCCCGCCGGCTTGGGCGCGGGCGGGATCTCGACGACCGGGGCGACCGGGGCGGCGGCGGGTTGCGGCGCCGGCGTCTGGGCGATGGCCAGACCCATGGCGGTGGTCGCCAGGGCAGCGAGGGCGAAACGGAACTTCATCGGGCAGGGACTCCTGGAGGGGCCTGGTCGGGCCAGGCGAGGCAGGCCGACATTGTAGGGAGACGCGCGCGGCGATGGGTGGCGGAGCCGTGAACGGCCGCCACCCGGCGCATCATTCGCGGACCACTTGCGGACGGCCGAAACCCAGGCCGACGATGCGCCCGGCCAGCGCTTCGGCGGCGGCCGGATCGGGCGCGCCCACCCGCAGCCGCCACAGCACGCGGCCCTGGCTGGAGGCATCGCTCAACCGCGCATCGCTGATACCGGCGGCCAGCAGGCGCGCGAGCGCGCGATCGGCGTTGTCGCGGCTGGAGAAGCTGGCCACCTGCAATTGCAGGGCCGGCGGCAAAGCGGCCGGCACGCTGGCGGCGGACGCCGTGGAAGCCGCGGCCGCGGCCACAGCGACGGGCGCGGCCTGCGGCGGCGCAGGCACGGGCGTCGGCGAAGACGCCGGCAGCGCGGAGGCCGGGCGGCCGGTCGCCACGCGCACGCCGTTGGCCTTCATCCAAGCATCGAATCCATCCGCGCTCGGCGTGCCGCCGGGCCGCGCCGGCACGGCATAGCGCGCGCCGCCGTCCTGCCGCGGCAGGCCATCGACCAGCCGGTCCATCGCCGACGATGCGGGTGCGGGTGCGGGTGCGGGTGCGGGTGCGGGTGCGGCCGGCGCAGGCGAAGGCGAAGGCGCGGCAGCCAGCGAGGTCTCGCCCGGCTTCAACGCACGCACTTCCACCCGCCCGGTGCCGCGCTGGGTGATGCCCAGCTTGACCGCCGCCGCGTAGCTCAGGTCGATCACGCGGCCGTCGTGGAAAGGGCCGCGGTCGTTGACGCGCACCACCACCGACTGCCCGTTGTCCAGGTTGGTCACCCGCGCGAAGCTGGGCAGCGGCAGGGTCTTGTGCGCGGCGGTGAAGGCGTACATGTCGTACACCTCCAGGTTGGAGGTGCGGCGGCCATGGAACTTGTTGCCGTAGTACGAAGCCGTGCCCTGCTCCACGTAGCCGCCGACGTCGTCCAGCACGCGGTACTGCTTGCCCAGCACGGAGTAGGGCGACTTGTTGCCGACCGGCGAGCGCGGCTCGGCGGTGACCGCCGGCTCGCGGATGCAGTCCAGGTCAGGCATGTGGTCCGGGGTGGTGTCGGCCACGCCGGGAGCGTACAGCCCGCCGGAGGTGTAGTCGCCGCGCTTGGACAGGTCTTCCTGCGCGGGGGTGTAGCGCGAACAGTCCTTGCCTCCCGGCTTGCGCGCGGCCGTCTGCGGCGGCTTGCCGGCGGAAGTGCCGGGGACCTGCGCGGACTTCTTCGGGACCGTGCCGCAGGCGGCCAGCGCCAACGCCAGCGCGGGCAGCACCAGCCGCTTCATGCCGGCGGCACCGGTCTGCCGGCGATCGCCTGCGAAAGCTGGTGCACCGCCATCGCGTACATCTTGGAGTTGTTGTAGCGGGTGATGGCGTAGTAGTTCTGGAAGCCCAGCCAATACTGCTTGCCGTCGGCGCCTTCCAGCGACACCAAAGTGGCGGTGGCGTCGGGTGCGACCGGTTCCAGCGGGCGGTAGCCCTTCTCGGCCAGTTGCGCCAGCGTGTAGTCCGGCGTCCACGTCTCCGGGGTGAACTCCGGATACCCGTCCTGCAGTTGCGCGCGCGCCACCACCGCGCCGCCCGGCACCCAGCCGCCGCGCTCGCCGCCCTTCTTGCGGAAATAGTTAGCGATGGAAGCGAACACGTCCGGCAGGCTGCCGAACAGGTCGCGGCGGCCGTCGCCGTCGCCGTCCACCGCGAACTCGCGGTAGCTGGACGGCATGAACTGGCCCATGCCCATCGCGCCGGCGTAGCTGCCGGTCAGCGAGGCGATGTCCAGCTTCTCCTCGCGGCCCAGCGCGAACAACTGCGCCAGCTCGTCGCGGAAGAACTGCTCGCGCCGGTATTCGTAGGCCGCGCGCGCCGGGTCGCCGCTGCGCGGATAGCGGAACGCCAGCGTGTACAGCGCATCCAGCACCTTGTGGCGGCCGGTGAAGCCGCCGTAGTTGGTCTCCACGCCGATGATCGAGACGATCACCTCGGCCGGCACGCCGTACTGCTGCTCGGTCCGCGCCAGTTCGTCGCGGTGCTGGGCCATGAACTTCTGCCCGCCCTGGATGCGCGCTGGAGTCAGGAAGCCCGTGCGGTACTCGCTCCACGGCTTCACCCGTTCGGCCGGCCGCGACATCGCCGCGACCACGCTGTCGAGGAACTGCGCCTTGGCCAGCGTGGCCTCGATCTCGGCGGGCGCGATGCCGTACTTCGCCGCGGTGTCGCGCACGAACTGCGCGCGCGCGGTGGGGAAATCGACCGGCTGCAAGGCTTCCGGCGGCACTTCGGCCACGCGCTCGACCGAGGTCTCGGCCGGCACGGCGGGAGCGGGTTGCGGAGTGTCGCCGGCAGCGGCGGGAGACGGTGCCTGCGGCGTGGCGCACGAGGCCAGGCCGAGCACGAACAGACAGGGAAGAGCGCGTCGCATCATCGGCGCGAGGGTAGCACGGGGTCCTTGGGAAATCGTGAACAGCCAACAGCGAGGAGTGAGTGGAGAGGAGTGAGGAGTGAGCAAGAGCCGAGGAGCCGCTTCCACTCACTCCTCACTCCTCTCCACTCACTCCTCAATACCCATGCACCGGCCGGTGCGCCCTCACCGCCATCACCAGTCCGAGGCCCGCGAGCAGCGACACCGCCGAGGTGCCGCCGTAGCTCAGCAGCGGCATCGGCACGCCGACCACCGGCATCAGCCCGGACACCATGCCGCCGTTGACGATCACGTACACGAACAGCGCCATGCCCAGCGTGCCGGCGATCAGGCGCGAATAGGTGTCGCGCGCGTCCATCGCGATCCACAGGCAGCGGCCGACCACGAACAGGTACAGCGCCAGCACCAGCGCCACGCCCGCCCAGCCGAATTCCTCCGACAGCACCGAGAAGATGAAGTCGGTGGTGTGCTCGGGCAGATAGTCCAAGTGCGACTGCGAACCCTGCCCCCAGCCCTTGCCGGTCCAGCCGCCACCACCGATGGCGATCTTGGACTGGATGATGTTCCAGCCCGTGCCCAGCGGGTCGTTCTCCGGGTCGCGGAAGGTCAGGATGCGGTTCTGCTGGTATTCGCGCAGGAACGAGAACCACGAGATCGGCGCGAACATCACCAGCCCCACCGCGCCACCGCCCAGCACGCCGGCGGTGATGAACCACCACCACGACAGCCCGGCCAGGTACAGCGCGAACACGCCGCTGGCCGCCACCAGCATGGCGGTGCCGAAATCCGGCTGCAGCAGGATCAACCCGGTCGGCAGGCCGATCAGCAGCGCCGAGACGATCGTGGTGCGCCAGCCCGGCGGCAACGGTTCGCGGTGCAGGTACCAGGCCAGCATCATCGGCAGCGCGATCTTCAGCAGTTCCGAGGGTTGCAGGTAGAAGAACTTCAGGTCGATCCAGTGCGCCCCGTGCTTGCCGGTGCCGATGAACAGCACCAGCACCAGCGGCATCAGCGACACCGCGAACGCCCCCGGCGTCCATGCGCGCAGCCGTACCGGCGACACTCGCGACAGCGCCCACATCGCGCCCAGCCCCACCGCGAAGCGCACGCCCTGCGCGATCACCAGGCGCATGCCCAGCGCTTCGCCGCCAGCGCTGTACAGCACCGCCAGGCCCACGCCCATCAACGCCAGCAGGGCGCCCAGCAGCGGCCAGTCCAGGGTGCGCAGCAGATGCCGCAGCAGATCGAAGGCCCAGCGCAGCAGTTCGGTCATGCGAAGGCGCTCCGCGGGCGCGCCGCGTCAGGAAGTTCTTCTTCGCCCGCACGACTACGGACAACGGCCGTATCGAGCCCCCCTCCCGCTGGGAGAGGGGTTGGGATGAGGGGCGGGACATGCGCAGCGCACGCGGCTTGCGCGGGAACTGTCACGGGCGCGGAAGTCCTCCATGCACCGCCGCCGTCGCTGGCTCCGTCACCCCTCACCCCAACCCCTCTCCCGGCGGGAGAGGGGCTTTGCTTCGCGGCGCCGGAAGGTGGCGCGGGCGTGTTACGGGGTGTCGGTGCCTGCCGCTTCGGTGCTGCTGCCGGTGCCGCGGTTGCCGGCGCGGCCGTATTCCCCGCGCCGGTTCCAGCTCCAGCTCCAGTTCCAGTCGCCGGCCCGGTCCCGTCGCCCGGCACGCGGGCTCCGGTTCCCTGCTCGCCGTCCAGCGCCCCGGGGCCGCCATTCCCGGTTGCCTGTTGCCCATTGCCCGTGTCCGGCGCCGCGCTCCCGGTTTCCGTCGCCTCGCCCTCCTTCTCCGGCATCTTGCCGAGCAGGTAGGCGTCGAGGATCTTGCGCGCGATCGGCGCGGCGGTACTGCCGCCATAGCCGCCGCCCTCCACCGCCACCGCCACGGCGATGGTCGGATTCTCGGCGGGGGCGAAGCCGACGAACAGCGCGCGATGGCGCAGGTGCATGGGCAGGCTCTTGGGGTTGACCGCAGCGGTGCCGCGGCGGCTGACCACCTGCGCGGTGCCGGTCTTGCCAGCCATCGCGTAGGGTGCGCCGCGGGCGACGGCGTAGCCGGTGCCGCCGGGCTGCATGGTCATCATCATGCCCTCGCGCACCACCTGCACGTGGGCGGGATTGGGGCTGATCGGCACCGGCGCCGGTTCCGGCACCGGCTGCCAGGGCTTGTCGAAGCCATGCCGCGCCTGGCTGACCAGGTGCGGCCGCTGCAACTGCCCGGTGGCCAGTCCGGCGGTGGCGCGCACGAGCTGCAACGGCGTGACCTTCCAGTCGCCCTGGCCGATGCTGACGTTGACGGTGTCGCCGGGGTACCAGCGCTCCTTGCGCGCCTTCATCTTGGCCGCGGGCGAAGGCAGGATGCCGCCGATCTCGCCGCGCAGGTCGATGCCGGTGGGCTGGCCGAAGCCGTAGCGCGTCATGTAGTCGTCGTAGCGCTCGATGCCCATGTCCAGCGCCAGCCGGTAGTAATAGGTGTTCACCGACTGTGCGATCGACTTGCGCAGGTCGGTCCAGCCGTGGCCGCCGCGGTGCGCGTCGCCCCAGCCGCGCTTGGTGCCGGGCAGGTAGAACATGCCGGTGGACAGCACCCGGTCCTCGGGCCGGCGCAGGCCGCTGTCCAGGCCGGCCAGCGCGACCAGCGGCTTGATCGTGGAGCCCGGCGCCACGCCGCCCAGCACGATGCGGTTGAACTGCGGCCGCGACGGGTTCTCGTTGAGCAGCTTGAAGTCCTGGCGGGAGATGCCGTTGACGAACAGGTTGGGGTCGTAGCTGGGCAGGCTGACCATGGCGAGGACCTCGCCGGTACGCGGATCCACCGCGATGGCCGAGCCCTCCAGCTCGCCGAAGGCGTCCACCATCGCCTGCTGCAGGGTGGCATCCACGCTCAGCCGCAGGTCGGTGCCGGCCTGCGCGGGCACGCGCCCGACCACGCGCAGCGCGCGGCCTTCCACGTTGGTCTCGACCTTCTCGTAGCCGATGCGGCCACGCAGTTGTTCGTCGTAGTAGCGCTCCAGCCCAGTCTTGCCGATGTGGGTGAGCGCGGCGTTGATCTCGCCCATCTGTTCGAGATCCTTCTCGTCCACCCGGCCGACGTAGCCGACGATGTGCGCGAACAGGTCGCCGTAGGGATAGCGGCGGGTCAGGTACGGCACCAGCTCCACGCCCGGGTAGCGCCAGCGGTCCACCGCGAAGCGCGCCATCTCTTCTTCGCTCACGCGCAGCTTCAGGGTGATCGGGCGGAAGCCGCGGGTGGCCTTGCGGGTGGCCTCGAAGCGCTCGATGTCCTCGGGCGTCAGCGCGATGATGGCGCCCAGCTCGGCGACCAGCCGGGCCGGGTCCTTCACCTTGTCGGGCGTGACGTCCAGGCGGAAGGCCGGCACGTTCTCGGCCAGCAGCCGGCCGTGGCGGTCGTAGATGGTGCCGCGCCCCGGCACCACCGGGCGCGGGCGGATGCGGTTGGCTTCCGAGCGGGTAGCGTACTCGGCGTGGTCCACCACCTGCAGCTTGAAGTACCACGCCGCCAGCCCGACCAGGCACAGCGCCACCACCAGGAAGCCCAGCACCGCGCGGCGGCGGAACTGCTCGGCCTCGGCATGCGGGTTCTTGCTGCGGCGGCGAGGGACCATCATGGCTCAGCCACGCTTGCCCCTGCCCTGCCGCAGCGCGTCCATCAGCAGGAACAGCGGCACCCACAGCGCCGCGCCCAGCAGCGGCGCCCACCAGTACTGCCACGGCAGCCGCGGCTCGCCCAGCGCCAGGTGCACCAGCAGGGTCACGATGCGGTCGTTGACCAGCAGGCCGCCGATCGCCAGCGCCTGCTGCGACAGCGGGAAGAAGCGCAGCCGCGCGCGGAAGCGCTGCAGGATGAAGGCCATCACGACCAGGCGCAGCCCCTGTTCGCCCAGCAGCGTGCCGAACATCAGGTCGGCAACCAGGCCGACGATGACGGCGAAGCCCAGGCCGGCGTGCTCGGGCGCCTCGATCACCCAGTACGCCACCACCAGCGCCAGCCAGTACGGGCGCAGCGGCTGCAAGGCGCCGGGCAGCGGCAGCAGCCCGAGCAGCAGCGCCACGATGATGCTCGCCGGCAGCAGCCAACCAGTGCGCGAGCGGCTCATCGCGGCGGCTCCTGCGTGGCCGACCGGGGCGACGGCGACGACTCGGCACGGGTGGCGGGCCTGGTCCCCTCTCCCGCCGGGAGAGGCGTTGATGGGAGGGCCGGGGCGTTCGCGGCGCGCGGGCTTTGCGGGGCCGCCGTCGCGGGTGTGGAAGCCGCCTGCATGCCGGTGCCGCTACCGGCTCCGTTGCCCCTCGCCCCAACGCCTCTCCCGGTGGGAGAGGCGCTTTGGATCGCGGGTGCGGAGGCCGCCTGGGTGCCGGTAGCGCTGCCAGCTTCATTGCCCCTCGCCCCGACGCCTCTCCCGGTGGGAGAAGGTCCTTGGGCAGGCGGCGCCGCAGCGGCGTCCGGCCCGGCCGGCGGCGGGGCGGCTGCGCCGGGCGCGGCCTGTTCCGGCAGGAAGCGCGCCGGGTCCACCGGCGGCAGCGGCTGCGCCGGAGCGGATTTCAGCAGCAGCACGTCGCGGCCGCGGTCCAGGCGCGCGGCCGGGGCGACGTCGCCGACCAGGAAGGCATGGCTGTCGTCCGGGCGCAGGGCGCTGATCGTGCCCACCGGGAAGCCGGCCGGGAAGCGCCCGCCCAGCCCGGAGGTCACCAGCACGTCGCCCACCTCCACGCCGCTGTTGAGCGGCACGTCGGCCAGTTCCAGCAGGTCGCTGCGGCCACGGCCGTAGACGATCAGGCGCACGCCGTTGCGCGCCACGATCACCGGCACCGCGTGGTCCGGGTCGGTCAGCAGCAGCACGGTCGAATGCTCCGGGGTGGTCTCGATGATCTGGCCCATCAGCCCGCCGGCGTCGATCACCGCCTGCTCGCGGCGCACGCCGTCGCGGCTGCCGGCGTCCAGCACCAGCCGCTGCCGCCCCGGCGCCAGATCGATGTCCAGGATCGGCGCCAGTTGCACGTCCAGCCCGCGCGCCTGCTTCACGCCCAGCAGCGCGCGCAGTTGCGCGTTGTCGGCCGCGGCCGTCTGCAACCGCACCTGGCGCGCGTTGGCCACCAGCAGTTCGTTGCGCAGGCGGCGGTTCTCCTCGATCAACCCTTGGCGGGTGGCCGCATCGTCCTGCACCCGCGTGCTCACCCGCCCGGGCAGGCCGGCCAGCCACCACAGCGGCTGGGTGACCACGTTCGCCTGCGCGCGCAGTTGGGACAGCCAGCCGCCGCGGTGGTCCAGCACCAGCAGCGCGATGGTCAGCGCCAGGTAGCCCAGCAGGCGCAGCGTGCCGGCGGCTTCGCCGGAACGGGATGCGATGGGAGGGCCGGCGTAGGGAGGCACGGGGGGCGATCAGGTGCGGGAACGGGGGACAGGGAGCGGCGAGTGGCCGATTCCTGCCGGCGGCGTGGTGCGGGAGATGCCGTGCAAGGGCGCCCGGTTCGATCCCGGGGAACGCGGAACCGGACGCATGGCGCGGACCTCCATTCCCTGTGCCCGGTTCCCGGTGGCCGGCCTCACTCCGGCGCGAAGAATTCGTTGCCGTGCATGTCCACCAGTTCCAGCGCGCGGCCGCCGCCGCGGGCCACGCAGGTTAGCGGGTCGTCGGCCACCTGCACGTGCAGGCCGGTCTCCTCGGAGATCAGGCGGTCCAGGTCGCGCAGCAGGGCGCCGCCGCCGGTCAGCACGATGCCGCGCTCGGCCACGTCGGCGCACAGTTCCGGCGGGGTCTGCTCCAGCGCCAGCTTGACCGCGCTGACGATGCCGGACAGCGGCTCGTGCAGGGCTTCCAGCACCTCGTTGGAGTTGATCTTGATCATCTTCGGCACGCCCTCGGCCAGGTTGCGGCCGGAGATCTCCATCTCCTGCACCTCGGCCTGCGGGTAGGCGCAGCCGATCTCCAGCTTGATCCGCTCGGCGGTGGCCTCGCCGATCAGCATGCCGTGGTTGCGGCGCACGTAGTTGGTGATGAACTCGTCGAAGCGGTCGCCGCCGATGCGCACCGACTGCGAGTAGACGATGCCGTTGAGCGAGATCACCGCCACCTCGGTGGTGCCGCCGCCGATGTCGATGACCATGGAACCGCGCGCCTCGGTCACCGGCATGCCGGCGCCGATGGCCGCGGCCATCGGCTCCTCGATCAGGTAGACGTCGCGGGCGCCGGCCTCCTCGGCCGACTCCTTGATCGCGCGGCGCTCCACCTGGGTGGAGCCGGCCGGCACGCACACCAGCACGCGCGGGCTGGGGCGCAGGAAGCGCGACTTGTGCACCTTCTTGATGAAGTACTTGAGCATCGCCTCGGTGTAGGTGAAGTCGGCGATCACGCCGTCCTTCATCGGGCGGATGGTGGTGATGTGGCCGGGGGTGCGGCCCAGCATCTGCTTGGCCTCGGCGCCGACCGCCGCGACCGAGCGCGAACCGCCGATGGCGCGGTCCTGGCGCACGGCCACGACCGAGGGTTCGTTGAGGACGATGCCCTGCCCGCGCACGTAGATCAGGGTGTTGGCCGTGCCCAGGTCGATGGACAGGTCGTTGGAGAACATGCCGCGGAGCTTCTTGAACATCGGGGGACGGGTTCCTGCTGGGGCTGAGCGCCGGAAACGGCGGTTTTCCGGGCGAAAATGCGGTCGGCTAGCCTAACAACCCGCATGGGTGCGGGCAAGGAAAAATCTCGTGAATCCAAGGGCGAAACCGCGTTTTCCGGCGCCGGCGGCGAGCCCGGCGGGCGGGCCCGGCCGGCGGTCAAGACTGGCCGGGGGCAGCCCCAGCCGGTAACCTTCGCACCGGCGCGCCGGGAATGGGGCGCACGTCCCGCTTTTTCCTGCGGCCGGGGATGGCCGCGACTTCCAGCCGAGCCTGCCGATGTCCGCACTGATCTGTGGTTCCCTCGCCTACGACACCATCATGGTGTTCCCGGACCAGTTCAAGAACCACATCCTGCCGGACAAGGTGCACATCCTGAACGTGTCCTTCCTGGTGCCGCGCATGCGCCGCGAGTTCGGCGGCTGCGCCGGCAACATCGCCTACAACCTCAAGCTGCTGGGCGGCGACCCGGTGCCGATGGCCACGGTGGGCCAGGACTTCGGCCCCTACCGCGAGCACTTCCAGGAACAGGGCATCCGCCTGGACCAGGTGAAGGTGATCGACGAGCTGTTCACCCCGCAGGCGTTCATCACCACCGACCACGACAACAACCAGATCACCGCCTTCCACCCCGGCGCGATGATGCGCAGCTACGAGAACCACGTGAAGGACGTCGCCGGGGTCACCTTCGGCATCGTCAGCCCGGACGGGCGCGAGGGCATGCTGCAGAACGCCGCCGAGTTCGCCGAGGGAGGCATCCCCTTCATCTTCGACCCGGGCCAGGCCATGCCGCTGTTCAACGGCGAGGAACTGCGCCACTTCATCGAGCTGGCCGACTACGTGACGGTCAACGACTACGAATCCAACCTGCTGCAGGAGCGCACCGGCTGGTCGGAGAAGGACATCATGCAGCGGGTCAAGGCGTACATCACCACCCAGGGCCCCAAGGGCGCGCTGATCCATACGCAGGAAAAGACCTTCGACATCCCGCCGGCGCACGAGCGCCGCGTGACCGACCCCACCGGCTGCGGCGACGCCTTCCGCGCCGGCCTGATCTACGGCATCGAGAAGGGCTACGACTGGACCACCATCGGCCGCATGGGCAACCTGATGGGCGCGCTGAAGGTGGAGCACCCCGGCACGCAGAACCAGCGCTTCGACTTCGACGAGTTCAGCGAGCAGTTCAAGCAGCAGTTCGGCTACGCGCTCTGAGCCGCGGCAGCCCGTCGCGGCCGGCCTCCGCGATACCTTGATCGCAGCCGGCGCGGGCGCCAAAACCCGCGCCGCGGCGGCGGCAAGCCCGGTGAGCGGCCCGGGCGAACGCCGGGTTCCAGGAGCGCACCATGAGCACCGGATCGATCCTCCTCCTGCTGGCGGCCGCGGCCTGCGCGGTCGCGGCCCTGCTGCACCTTGCCTGCATCCCGTGGGGCGCTGCGGGCTATCGCTTCCTGGGAGCCGGCGAGGCCGTGGCCAATGCGGTTGCGGCCGGGGACTGGAGGCCGCACGCATCGGCAGTGGCCGTGGCGACTCTGCTGGCAATAGCGGCGGCATACGCCTTGTCCGGGGCCGGCATGCTGGCTCCGCTGCCGTTCCTGCGTCCCGTGCTTTTCGGCATCGCCGCGCTCCTGCTGGCCAGGGCCGCCGCCTTTCCGCTGCTGCGCCCGATGTTCCCGGGCAACAGCGACCTGTTCTGGTGGGTGTCCTCCAGCGCCGTCGGGGCTCTTGGCCTTCTGTTCCTCTCGGGAGCGCTCTTGGCGGCCAGCCCTGAAGCCTGATCCTGCGTCCAGGCCGGAGCCGCTGCACGGCGCGGCCTGACCGGGCGTCCGGCGATGCGCGATGCCGGGCCACGGCGCCTTGCACGGGACGGCGACGACGCGCACGCCACGGCGCCACGCAATCTGCGTTGCGCCGGCGCTTTGCTGCACATCCGGCGCCCAGAGCGCAGTAAGGCCGCCGCCGGCCGTCAGGCCGGAGCCGGTGCGCCGCCCTGCACCGTCGCCGCTTCCAGGTGCGCCAGCACCGCGCCGCAATCGGGCAGGCACCAGTGGGCCAGTCCCGGCCAGGGATCGCCCGGCTGGTTCACCAGCAGCGTGTGGGTGCCGGCGGCGCGCCCGCATTCCAGGTCGAAGCGGTAGTCGCCGACCATCACGACGTGTTCCGCCGGCACCTGCCAGCGGTGCAGGAAGTAGTGCAGGCCGTCGGGCGCGGGCTTGGGCGGCGCCTCGTCGCGGCCGACGATGTGGTCCATGGCAAACACGCCGCTCAGCCCGATCGCGCGCAGGGTCACGTCGGCCAGCGGCCGCGCGTTGCGGGTGAGGATGCCCAACCGGCAGCCCTGCGCATGCAGCGCGCGCACCAGCGCCACCGCGCCGGGGGCGGCGCGGGCCGCCTCGGCCAGCGCGCGCTCGTGGCGCATCAGCCAGTCGTGCTTGGCTCGCGACTGCGCGGCGGGCAGGGCCGCCAGATGGGCCAGGATGTCGTCGCCGGGCGGGATGTCCAGTTCGCGCCGGATCAACGCGAAATCGTGCGCCGCGCGGGTCAGGGTGCCGTCCAGGTCGAAGACCCAGTGGCGGATGCGCGCCAGCGAAGGCGCCGCCGCGACGTCCACCAGGGCTCAGTCCCAGCCGGGCATCTGGCTGCCGTCCAGGCCGCCGACTTCGAACACGGCGGTGCGGGTGCCGCCGGCCTTCACCGGGAATTCCACCGACACCACCCGGGCCTTGCGCACCAGCCGCCAGAACGCCTTGTTATCGGTGATGAACATGGCGATGGCCTCGTCGGTGTCGGGGCGGTCGGCGGCCATGCGCCGGGGCGCGGCATCGTCGGCGATCACCGTCACCTGGCAGCTCTTGTAGCACGCGCGGGCGAAGTCGCCGCCCTGCAACACCAGGTAGGCGCTGCGCTTCCATTCCGGATGGTCGCGGAACACGAGCTGCACCGGCTTGGCGCCGCTGCCGTCCACGTCCACCGGGTCCTTGCTCAGCACGCTGGCCGAGCGCTGCGTGCCCTTGCCGGCCGCGACCTGTGCGTAGTCCCACAACGCTTCCATCCGGCGCTGCTCGCGCAGGGCGTCGGCCTTGGCCTTCACTTCCTCCAGCGCCGGGCCGATGCGCAGGGCGGCCTGGCTCTGCGGGTACTGCGACACCAACGCGACGCCGTGGATGCGCGCCATGTCCCAGTCGCGCGACGCCACGGCGCTGTCGTACTTCTTCGCCACCTCGTCGGCCTGCTGTTCCTGCGCCGCCGCCTGCGCGGCGGCGGCGGCGGCGCGCTCGGCCTCGCGGTCGCCGCAGGCGGACAGCGCGACGGCGCAGGCGATCGACAACCACATCTTCTTCATCGCGGCATTCTTCCTCTTGGCGTGCTTCACGGGGACAGCATGGCGACCGCGGCCGCCACGTCGTCGGGTTTTTCCATGATGGACATGTGGCCGCAACCGTCGAGTGAAACCCGCAGCGCCTGCGGGATGCGTTCGGCGTACAGGTCCATCGCGCTGGGATCGATCACCCGGTCCTGCCGGCACCACAGCAGCAGCGTGGGCTGCCGGATCGCGGCGGCGGCCTGCCCGGGCAGGAAGCGTTCCGGGCTGCGGCCAATGCGGTCCAGCACCTGCTGCTCGAACGGCGCCTGCCGCACGCGCCAGCCGATCACTGCCGCCGACGCCGGCCACGGGATCGAAGGCCGCGCGGCGCGATCGTGGAAGACGGTGTCGAGGTAGCGCTGCAGCGAGGCGTCGTCGGTGACCGCGAAGGGATTCCCGCCGGCCAGCACTTCCTCGCCGAAGGCGTTGTCCTTGAAGCGCACGCCGGCCGCGTCGATCAGGCCCACCGCGTCCACCAGCTCGGGATGCCCGGCGGCGACGATCGCGACGATGCCGCCGCCCATCGAATGCCCCAGCAGCACGACCGGGCTGCCTTCGCGCCGGACCTCGCGCAGGAAGGCGGCCAGCCGCTCGGCCTGCGCCGCGAACCCGTAGTCGGCGCCGGCGATGCGCTGGCTCTCGCCCCAGCCCGGCAGGTCGGGGATCACCAGCCGGTAATGCCCGCCCAGGCGCTCGGCCAGCGGATACCAGTTCTCCTTGCTGCCGGTGAAGCCGTGCACCATCACCACGGTGGGGGCGCTCGCCTGCTCCGCCTCGCGCACGTCGTAGGCCCAGCGATGGTCGCCGGCCACCAACCGCTTCTCCGACAGCCCGATCCACCAGCCCTGCAAGGCCATGGCGCCGCGCACCGGCGCCATCGGTTCGCGCCAGACACGGAACGCCAGCACGCAGGCCAGGACGGCCGCCAACAGGGCGACCGTCCGCGCGGGGGTCCAGCGCACCGCCATGCCTTACTTCGCTTCCCCGCCCTTGGCCTTGGCGATCACGCCTTCGACCGAAGCGGTGGTGATCGGGTGGTAGCCCGGCCGGGCGCGGGCGAAGGTCTGCTCGGCGAAGGCCAGGCCGTCCGGCGTCTTCACCAGTTCCTCGTAGATCGGCATGATCAGCTTGCGGCGGCCGACCCGCTCGATGAACTTCGCGATCTCCGGCCGCGCGTCCGCGTAGCCACTGCGGATGGTCAGCGGGTACCAGCGCATGGCGATCTCGCCGTTGGGTGTGCCGGTGAAGTGATAGGCGTCGTCGAGCTGCTTCAACTGCTCGACGGTCAGCGTGTCGCCCATGCCCTCGATGAAGTGCACCCACTGCTGGGTCACCCAGTCGTTGGTCACCTGCGGGTTGGGCAACTGGCCGCTGCCCAGCCAGGCGATGCGCGCGGTGTCGGTGTTGGAGAAGCCGCGCGACTGCGCTGTCGGCGCGTTGGCAGGGATGCCCGGGCCGTAGACCCAGGCCTGGATCTCGGCGTCGCTGACCAGGTTGGGATGCTTGTCGAACAGGTTCTTCTTGGCGTAGTCCAGGAAGGTCTCGGTGGTGATGCTCTGGAAGGCGAAGTGGTCGAAGTAACCGCGCAGGAAGGCGTCGAACTCCTGCCGGCCGAAGCGCTCCTCCAGGAACTGCAGGAACCACGCGCCCTTGTCGTAGGACACCGCGCTGAGCGCGTCGTCCGCGTCGAGCCTGGTGCCCGGCTTCACCGCCAGCGCCTGGGTGGCCTCCGGCATGCCGCCGATCTCCTTCTTCAACCCGTTGCGCGCGATGGCGAATTCCATGTTGCTGAATTCCTTGCCGTACAGCGCCTCGACGATGCGGTTCTCCACGTAGCTGGTGAAGCCCTCGTTCAACCAGCCGTGCTTGGCGCTGGAGAAGGTCACCAGGTTGCCCGACCAGCTATGCGCCAGCTCGTGCGCGATCAGCGAGACCAGCGACTTGTCGCCGACGATCACCGTGGGCGTGGCGAAGGTCAGGCGCGGGTTCTCCATGCCGCCGTAGGGGAACGAGGGCGGCAGCACCAGGATGTCGTAGCGCTCCCAGCGGTAGGGGCCGTACAACTGCTCGGTGGTCTGGATCATCTTCTCGGTGTCGGCGAACTCGGCCACCGCCTTGTCCACCATCGCCGGCTCGGCCCACACGCCGCTGCGCGCGGAGATCGGCTTGAACACCAGGTCGCCGGCGGCGATCGCCATCAGGTAGGACGGGATGCGCTGCGGCATCTTGAAGCTGTAGTCGCCGTCGCGGACCGCGGCGGGGTCGTTGTCCGCGCTCATCAGCACCATCGCGTCCGGGCGCGAGGTCACGTGCGCGCTGTAGGTGTAGCGCACCTGCGGCGTGTCCTGCAGCGGCACCCAGCTCCGCGCGTGGATCTGCTGCGATTGGCTGAACATGAAAGGCAGGCGCTTGCCCTCGGTCATCTCCGGGGTCAGCCATTGCAGGCCGGACGCCTCCGGCGAACTGCGGTAGGCCACGCGCACCCGGGCGTTGCGCTCGGGCGTCTCGATGGTCAGCTTGCTGCCCAGCACCGGGTCCTTGTCGCCCAGCGCGTACTGCAGCGGCGCCCAGGCGCCGTTCGCCTCGCCTTCGACCTTCTCGATGGCCAGGTCGCGGGTGTCCAGCACCAGTTGCGTGGCGGCCTTGTCCTTCCAGTCCAGGGTGTAGGTGGCGGTGCCGCCGATGGTCTTCGCGTCGAAGTCGACGGCGATGTCCAGCGCCAGGTCGTCGATGGCGACCTTCTGCGGCTCGGCATAGGAATGCTCGTCGTGGTCGACGATCTTCTCGACGGCGGGTTTCGTGGCGACGGCCACGGGGGCGGGTTCGGGTTCCTTGGAGCAACCGGCCGCCAGCACGGCGGCGCAGGAGAAAAGCAGAGCCAGTGAACGCATCGGGGACTTCCAGCGATCGGGGGAAGCCGGCAGTTTACCGCGCCGCGCCGGCATGCCGGTCCCTGCGGCATGGAAACCCGCGCTCCATGCCCCCTGCAGGAGGGGGACAGGCCGCGCGGGCGGGACGCAGCCCGCCCGGTATCAGACCTTGTATCCGGTATGGATGGCGACGATGCCGGCCGACAGGTTCCGGTAGCTGGTCCGGGCGAAGCCGGCGGCGTCCATCATCGCCTGCAGTTCGGCCTGCGGCGGGTGCTTGCGGATGCTCTCGGCCAGGTACTGGTAGCTGCCGGCGTCCTGCGCGAACAACTGCCCCAGCTTCGGCAGCACCTTGAACGAATGGAAGTCGTAGACCGGCTTGAACCAGTCCACCGTCACTTCCGAGAACTCCAGCACGCGCGCCTGCCCACCCACCTTCAGCACGCGGTGCATGTCGCGCAGCGCGGCGTCCTTGTCGGTGACGTTGCGCAGGCCGAAGGCGATGGTCACCAGGTCGAAGCTGGCGTCAGGAAACGGCAGCGCCTCGGCGTTGCACTGCACGTATTCCAGCCCGGAGACCAGGCCGCGGTCGGTCAGGCGGTCGCGACCCACCGACAGCATGCCGGCGTTGATGTCGCCCAGCACGATCTGCCCGGCGTCGCCCACGCGCTCCTTCAGCAGCGCGGCGATGTCGCCGGTGCCGCCGGCCAGGTCCAGCACGCGGTCGCCGCGCTTCACCTGGCAGGTGCCGACGAAGTAGCGCTTCCAGACCCGATGGATGCCCAGGCTCATCAGGTCGTTCATCAGGTCGTACTTGCCGGCGACCGAGGTGAACACCTCGCCCACCAGCTTCTGCTTGTCCTTGGCGGCGACGTCGCGGAAGCCGAAGTGGGTGGTGCCGCTGTCGTAGGGGGATTCGCTCATGGCCGGATTATCGCACTCCCGGTCGGCCGTGGCGTCCCTCAGCGCTCCAGCAGGTTGCACAGGGCGGTGAAGCGCACCGCCGCCGGCAGCCGGTCGCAGGCGCTGCGCCGCGCCACGGGCCGGGGCGCGGTGGCCGTCGTCTTCTTGGCCGCCGGCGTGCTGCCGCTCGCCGTCGTGGGCCTGGACGAGGCCGTGGCGGCGGACGAGGAGCTCAGCACCGGCGCTGGCGTGCTCATCGCGCGCGGCCGCGGCCCCACCCGCACCACGAAGCCGTTCGCGGTGGAGGACACCACTTCCACCCAATGCGATTCGTCCGGCGTGTTCCAGCGCTCGCCCACCTTCAGCATCGAGCCTTCGTTGCTGGAGAAGTTCGCCGCCGGATCGTCCTGGTCCACGCTGTAGGCGATACCGTAGTCCTTCAGGCGGTGGATGATGACCGCGTCGCCGGCCAGGTTGGCCTCGTAGGCGCCGGTGCGGCGGCGCGCTTCCAGGGTGTAGATCTCGGTGCTGTAGGGATCGGCCTGCGCCGGCAGCGCCAGCACCACCAGTTGCGTGTTGGACGAGTTCTGCAGGCTGCCGGCGTCGAGGACGATGTCCTGGCTGGCGGCGTTGCCGGCGGGGATCACGCGCTTGCGCGCTTCGGCCACCCAGCCCAGTCGCTCGCGCTGGTACATGTTGATGTGCTTGGGCAGCAGGCCGAAGACCGCGTTGCTGGTCGCGTTGCGCCAGGCGTCGCTCATCAGGTCCCAAGGGTTGTCATAGGTATCGTTGTCGCCGTCCGAATTGTTGGAGTGCGGCAGGCCGTAGCCATGGCCCATCTCGTGCGCCAGTGGCGCCAGGTTGGCGAACGACCACGGCGGGCTCCACGTCACCCGCGTGCAGGTGTAGCTGCCGTCCAGCGTGGCGCAGGCACCGCCACCCCAGGCGCTGCCGTCCAGCTCGCCGTTGAACATCAGGTTCACGCCCTGCACGTCGCGGAAATCGACTTCCGCGTCGGCCAGCGCCGAGCAGTCGGAGAACAACTGCGAGAGATCGGCCTTCAGCTTGCCGGCGACCTCGGACACATAGGCCGAGCGCGGCTTGGGCAGCGTGTACCAGCCGTGCGCGGTGCTGCCGGCCAGGTCGATCTTGCCGTAGGAGACTTCGTTCCAGTAATGGCCGAGCTGGCCCACGCCGTTGCCGTACTGGTCCTGGAAGAACGAGCGCGGCTTCTGTTCCGTGGCGATGTCGGCGAACTTGCACATCAGCGTGATCCAGCGCGTACTGCCCAGCACCGCGGCCGCCGCCATCACCCGGCCGTCCACACCGACCGCCTGCGCGCGCTGCGGCAGCTTGTCGGCGGCCACGATGGCGGTGATCACCGGCACCGCGCCCGAGGCGGCCATCACCTTCGCGCCGGAGGTCACGATGGCCGGCGCCGCATAGGAAACCGCGACGCTGCGGTTGGCCAGTGCGTACAGGTCGCCGGCGGCGCGCTTGGCCTGGGCCACGTCGAGCGCGTAGCGCTTGCCCGGGCCGGCGTCCAGCCACGCTTCGAACTGCTCCGGCAACTGTGCCTGCCCGTTCGGTGCGCGCGGCGCGTCGCCCCAGCGCAACTGCAGGACGCCTTGCACCACCGTCTCCGCGTCCGCCTTCGCATCCTGCCACGTGCCGACTGCGCCGAACGCGATGCAGGTCCACAGCATCGCCCGCACGCACGATGCCCTAAATGTCCGTTTCAAGGAAAGCATGAGTGACTCCACGCATTGCCGCGCTCTTCGGCGCTGTCTTCGTGGATATCGGCGACCCGGAAATTACTTGATGTCCCGGAAGGACGATTTCGGCATCAACATGCGAATCTGGAATGCACGTCTTGCTTGTGATGTGAAGCGCCGACGAACGGCGTTCCGAGGCCTGTTTTCACGATGCGCAACACGTCCGGCGGCGCATGTTCCGCGAACATGCACGAGCGTGTGCACCGCACGCCGGCCATCGCGCGTGCGGCGCGGGACGACGGGGTGATGCAGGAATTCGCGATGCGCGGAGCGCCTCCACTCCGTCTGCGCGATCGTGTCGTCGCGCATGAGGCATCGCTGTTCCGGTACGCGATTATTCGGCGGAAACGCAGTCCGCTTGAGGCTGCGCGACGGCATCGCGGCATCGCGATGCCGAGAGTGCGACGGCGTTCCGTTCGCGTCGTTTCCGCTGTCGGGAAACTCCCGACACGACGTCGGTCAACGCAGCAGGCAGCCCGACGGGCGCACCCGACCATCGCGCGGCGCCGCGCACGCTTCCCGCTCGGCCGCGCTCGGCGCATCGGCCGGCGCAGGCACGCCTTGTACCTGTGTGGATGCGGGCGAAGATGCGTTGGCGGTGGACTGCACCAGCCGCGGCGGCATCGGCGAACTCATCACCCGCGGCGGCACGCCGGGCTCGACGGTGACGCGGAACCCGGTCGCGGTCTGCGCGGTAATGGTGACCGCGTGCGTGCCGTCCGGCGTGCTCCAGCGCTCGCCCACCTTGAACATCGAGCCCTCGTTGTTCGAGGTGTCGGCGGGCGGCACGTCGGCGTCGATGCTGTACGCGGTGCCGGAGCGCTCCACCTTGTGGATGATCACCGCATTGCCGGCCAGCGCACCTTCGTAGGGGCCCTCGCGCTTGCGCGCTTCCAGGGTGTAGACGACGGTCGCGTAGGGATCGGACTGCGCGGACAGCGAGAGCACCAGCATCTGCGTGTTGGCCGAGCCGGCGATGTGCGCGTAGTCCAGGTCGATCTGCTGGGTGGCGGCGTTGCCGGGCAGGATCACCCGCTGGCGCGCGGCGTCGACCCATTGCAGGCGGTGGCGCTGGAAGATGTTGATGTGCTTGGGGCGCGCGCCGTACACGCTGTCGCGGACCGCGTTGCTCCAACTGTCGCTCATCACGTCCCAGGGATTGTCGTAGGTGTCGTCGTCGCCGTCGGAGTTGTCCGAATGCGGCAGCCCGTAGCCGTGCCCCATCTCGTGTGCCAGCGGCGCGGCGTTGTTGAACGACCACGGCGGATTCCAAGTGACCCGCGTGCACAAACTGGTGCGCCCCTCCAGCGGCGCGCAACTGCCGCCGCCCCAGGCGAAGCCGTCCAGTTCGCCGTTGAACATCAGGTTCACGCCCTGCACGCTGGCGAAGTCCACGCTGGCATCCGCCGCCGCGCCGCAATCGGCGAACAGCTTCTTCAGGTCGGCCTTGTCCTTGCCGTTCTCCTGGGTGACGTAGTGGCTGCGCGGCTGCGGCAGGGTGAACCATCCCTGCGCGCTGCTGCCGGCCAGGTTGATCTTGCCGTAGGAGACCTCGCTCCAGTAATGGCCCAACTGACCCACCGCGGTGCCGTACTGGTCGTTGAAGAACTGCCGGTCCTTCTGCTCGGTGGCGATGTCGGCGAACTTGCACATCACCGTGACCCAGCGCGTGGTTCCGGTCACCGGCGCGGCCGCCATCACCCGGGCGTTGGCGGCGGTGACCGGCCCGGTCCGCACCGCGGATTCGGCGGACACGATGGCCTCGATCCGCGGCGGCGCCGACGCCATCACCCGCGCCTGCGCCGGCGTGGCCGCGTACGAGACGGCGACGCGGCGGTTGGCCAGCATGTAGAGATCGCCGGCGGCGAGCCGCGCCTGCGCCGGATCGAGCGCGAGGCGCGTACCGTCGTCCTTCACCAGCCAGGCGTTGAACTTCGGCGGCGGCCGCGCCTCTCCCTGCGCCACCGGCCGCGGATCGCCCCACTCCAGTTGCAGCAGCCCCTGTTCGACGGATTGCGCCGCCGCCGGCACAATGCCCGTGACGAGCAGCGACAGGCAGCAGAACAGGCGCATGCCCGGTGCATGCGGTGCGGTGGCGCGGCGTTCCATGGCTTTCCCCGACATCGCCCGGCCATGCGCCGGGACTTGCCGCGTTGTAGCCTTCCGTCGCCGGCCGCCGCTGTGAGATTCCTCACATTACGGAAGCCGCGGCCGTTTTTCCGCCTTCTTTTCCTGCCGAGACGCCATCCGATGGACACACCCGACTACGCCGCCCTGCTGCGCACCGCGATCGCCGAAGCCCGCCAGGGCCTGGCCGAAGGCGGCATCCCGATCGGCGCCGCGCTGTACCACCGCGACGGCCGCCTGCTCGGCTGCGGCCACAACCGTCGCGTGCAGGAAGGCGACCCCTCCGTGCACGGTGAGACCGACGCTTTCCGCAAGGCCGGCCGCCAGCGCCGCTACCGCGACACCCTCATGGTCACCACCCTGGCGCCCTGCTGGTACTGCAGCGGGCTGGTGCGCCAGTTCAACATCGGCACGGTGGTGGTAGGCGAATCGGTGAACTTCCGCGGCGGCATCGACTGGCTGCGCGAGAACGGCGTGCACGTCGTCGACCTGCACGACCGGGAATGCATCGACCTGCTCGGCGACTGGATCCGCGCCAATCCCGAGGTCTGGAACGAGGACATCGGCGAGGACTGAGCGCTTCGCCCGCGCGCGTTCAATGCAGCCACGGCACCGGCAACCCGTGAATCCGGATCGCTGAAGCACGACAGCGCGGTCACGCGCGCCGCGCGAGGAACCCGCCCGCCCGCTCAGGCCTTGCGGACGAACTCCGACTTCAGCTTCATCGCGCCGATGCCGTCGATCTTGCAGTCGATGTCGTGGTCGCCGTCCACCAGACGGATGTTCTTGACCTTGGTGCCGACCTTGACCACCAGCGAGGAGCCCTTGACCTTGAGGTCCTTGATGACGGTGACGGTGTCGCCGTCCTGCAGCACGTTGCCGTTGGCGTCCTTGATGACGCGCGCATCGTCGCCGGCGCCCGCCGCGTCGGCGGACCATTCGTGCCCGCATTCGGGGCAGACCCATTGCGCGCCGTCCTCGTAGGTGTATTCGGAACGGCATTGCGGGCAGGGCGGCAGCGTACTCATGGGACGATTATTCGAGTGGAATCGAGTCAGATTGTAACCGATCACTCTGGAGAATCCGGTTTGCGCATCGCATACCGCGCCCTCTCCCCCGCATGGACCTCCTGAAGCCCTCATGTTCCGCTGCGGACCGTGTCCATTCGTCGCACCAATCCTGATCCGGGACTTGCGTGCGACTGCAATGATTCATCCCCAGCCACGCATCCATCGATGGCGTTGAAGTGAGTTTTTCGGGGAAAGGACTTCCAGGATGCTGAAGATGCATCTTGTTGTGCGTTCATATGACAGGCGACTTTTCGCGACATATCACGCTGACGCCCGACATCTTGATATTTAGCCGCAAAGTTCATAGCGTCGAACTTCATACCACCGGCGCAGGATGCTCCGATGAAGCGACCGCTCCCCCTCCAATGGCCTGCATGGATCGCCCTGCTCTTCGCTTTCGCCCTTGCAGGGTGCCAGTCCACCCCGTCCCGCGACGCCCCCAAGGCCTACACCATGAAGCCGTCACTAAAAGAAGAAACCTATACCCAGACCGTGGCTGATTGGCCGTTGCGATTCGGGGGACATTATTTCGATACGGCGTGCTATAGCACCTATGGATGCACGGTTCGATATGGCAACTATTTCAAAGAAGATCCCGACGAAGAGCTACGGCGCGCTTCTGCATCCGTAACAGCGTACCCGGATGTCCTGGGAGCTAGTTGGGGCCCCATCCGCAATTTCCCGCCGCCGGCCATCGCCACCTGGCGCTCCAGTGATGGCACTCCGCATCGCGCCGAGATCGACATGGATACGATCTTCAAGAACCGGCTGATCCGTCACAACCTCAAGCGCGAGGAGTTGACCGAGAACCAAGGCTCTCTTCCCGGCATCATCCTGGAAGTCAATGATCGCACGATCAATGTCTACATGAAGGCCACTCTTTGGACCAAGGAAGAGCAAATACCAGGAAATCGCCACAGCCATTCCCGCAGCGACCTGATCAAGGTCTTCAGCCAAACCTACTAAGCAAGGAACGCCAACATGGGCAGCACGCGCCAGAACCCGGACAAGATGGATACCGATCTGCTGTGAACGCGGCGGATGGCATAATTTCTGAAACGTTGGAGATGCGTCTTGCGCGTTCATGTGACACGCCACTCCTCGCGACATATCACGCTAACGCCCGACATCTTGATATTTAGCCACAAAGTTCATAGCGTCGAACCTCATACCACCGGCGCAGGACGCTCCGATGACACGAACGCCCCCCTTCCCCTGGCCCGCATGCACCACTCTTTTATTCGTCCTCGCATTTGCGGGATGCCAGTCCGCCAATTCTCGTGACGCCTCCGAGCCGTACAAGATGAAACCGCCACAAGAAGAAGAAACCTATACCCAGACCGCGGCTGATTGGCCCCTGAGATTCGGCGGGCATTATTTCGATACGGCGTGCTATAGCACCTATGGATGCACGGTTCGATATGGAAACTACTTCAAAGAAGATCCCGACGATGAGCTACGGCGCGCTTCTTCATCCGTAGCAGCGTACCCGGATGTCCTGGGAGCTAGTTGGGGCCCCATCCGCAACTTCCCGCCGCCGGCCATCGTCACCTGGCGCTCCAGTGATGGCACTCCGCATAGCGCCGAGATCGACATGGATGCGATCTTCAAGGACCGACTGATCCACCATAACCTGATGCGCGAGGAGACCTCGGAGAATGCAGACATTCCCGATCCCGGGATCATTCTGGAAGTCAATGATCGAACGATCAATGTCTACATGCGCGCTTTCATTTCAACAAAAGCGTTGCAGAAGCCAGGAAATATCCACAGCAACTTCCGTGATGACCTGATCAAGGTCTTCAGCCAAACCTATTGAGCAAGGACCGCCGACATGGGCAGTACGCGTCAAAATCCGGACAAGGTGGATGCAGACCTGCTGACCACAGGCGGATGGCAAAGTTTCAGCGACGTTGGAGTTGAGTCAGCGGGATTCCGTATCCCGCTGTTGCTGCGCTCCAGTAATCCCCATGAGCGGCTCTACGTCGCCACCCAGGACGGGACTGGGAATAACCTCTACAAGGACGCCCCGGAACACCAGAGCATCGTTGCGAAGGTGCATAAGCAAATCAGGACTCTCAATATTGACGGCACAAGGAACATCGCCAGCGGCTACGTCGAAGGCATCTACACCCAGGACAACCGCCTTGCCGCTCTCATTGATGGCATCAACGGCTACACCTTCGAGCGGCGGGTGGAAACCGCCTACCACCAGTTTTGCGTGCAAGCCAAGAAATGGATTGAAGAAGATCCCAATGTGCAGATCCGTGTGGTAGGCATCGGCTTCAGCCGCGGCGCAGAACAGACCGCCGCCCTGCTGCGGATGATCCACGAGCGAGGCATCCGGGATCCAACCGATGCCATCGTCATTCGTGATACTGAGCGCCTAGTCACCCACGCCGAATACACCCGCCCACCCCTCGTTCCACCCGGCCACACCCTGCAGGCCGCCATGATGATCGACCCCGTGGATACCGGCCTGAAGGAGCACGACCGCCGCCTGCCGTCCTCGGTGGTGTCGGTATTCCAGATCACCGCCACCGAGGAGCGTCGCGACCTGTTCAAGGCCAGCCTGCACATCCCCTACGGGCTCAGCGAGGAAGGCCGGGCCTACAACGCACGCATCACCGCAGCGCACAGCAATGCTGGCGACACCTATACCCTGAACGGCGTGGGCACGCTCAGCCACAACATGGTGGCCCACTACCTGAACGCACTGACCGATGGCCCGGCCTTCATCCAGAAGCGCGCATTACCGGAGGACCCGGACGTCTACCGTGTGCACCGCTCGGACCAGCATGCGTTCTTCTACGCCACCCGCGGCTATGACAAAGACGGCGTGCGCGACCATGTCGCCGAGCTGGGGCCGGCACAGGCCTGCCGCCGCGACACGGAACTCCACTGCGACCGCAAGGACCCGATGGACCCGGCGCTGGAGGCATTGATCGAACGGCGCATCCTCCCGATGCAGTTGCTGCCACCACGCCCTGAAGTGCACGAGCAGGACGCGGAACGGCTCCCGCACCAGGATACCCGCAGCGAGTTGGACAAGCTGGTCGACCAGTTGTACGACGCCTCACGCGGCGGCAGCGATCAGGCGTGGAAGCAGGCCCTGGAATCGAGCTCACGGCAGTTCATGGCCTCACCGGCCGGGCAGGACTGGCAACGCGACGTGCAGACCTACGACCGGGAGCAGCAGTATCAGCAGGAGCTACGGCAGGAACAGGACGCGCAGCAGTCGCTGCAACGCGAGATTCCGGTCCGCGCCATGTCGATGTGACCGGTGATGGCGCAGGACAAGTCGAAGCGAAGGGGACGGACAGCAGCATGAGCGGCAACCATATCGAGGAAGCCCAGCAGGCATTGTTGAAACTGGCGCACGTCGCCAACCAGATCGAAAGTCGCTGCATCGATTCGATGAAAAAGTTGGATGCCAGCGCGCAATCCATGCTGCATGGCGCACAGCAACTGGGCGACGGCGTCGAGCACTTCAACCACCAAGCCATGACCGCGATTCGCCACGGCACGCAAGCGGCGGTGGCCGAGGGCGCACGGACGGCGCTGGCGGAGATCAACCGGGAACTGGAAAAGTACGCCAGCCAGGCCAAGTCGGCAGCCAGCGCGCTGGCCGCGCAGAGCCATGCGCTGAGCCTCGCCCAGCGCACCTTGGTATGGAAGGGTCTGCTCGCCCTGGCGGCAGGGTGCCTGCTGATCGCCGGCGGCAGCGCCTACGTCGCACGCAAGAGCCTGCAGGAAATCCGGCGCGCCGAGTTCAGCCAGGCGATCCTGCAGGCCACCGAATCGGGCTCCCTCACCACCTGCGGAAAACAACAGACGCTTTGCGTCAAGATCGGCGCTAAACCAAGGCGGGCGGACCAGCGCGGCGAATACGTCATGGTAGAGCCATGACAGCGCGAATCAAGGACGACGCTCGCGACGAGCATATGCCCTGCCACGATTCCGCATACAACCGCGCTCGTTGACCCAGCCGAGGCGGGCCGCCGGGCCCGTGCGGTCCCGGCGGCCTGCCTCAAAGGATGACTGACCGAAGCTGCAGGATGGCTTGCCGGAAACGGAAAACCCGCCTTGCGGCGGGTTTCCGGTAGACGCTTCGGGGCGGCGCGCTCAGAGGATGTAGCGGCTCAGGTCCGGGTCCTGCACCAGTTCGCCCAGGTGCGCGTCGACGTAGGCGCGGTCGATGCTGATGTCCTGGCCATCACGGTCCGGGGCTTCGTAGCTCAACGTGTCGAGCAACCGTTCGAGTACGGTGTGCAGGCGCCGCGCGCCGATGTTCTCCTGCCGTTCGTTGACCAGCGCGGCGATTTCCGCGAGGCGGTCGATGGCGTCGCCGGTGAACGCCAGCGACACACCCTCGGTCTTCATCAGTTCCACGTACTGCCGGGTGAGCGCGGCCTTGGGCTCGGTGAGGATGCGGATGAAGTCCTCCTTCGACAGCGCCGACAGCTCCACGCGGATCGGGAAGCGGCCCTGCAGTTCCGGGATCAGGTCGCTGGGCTTGGCCAGGTGGAAGGCGCCGGAGGCGATGAACAGGATGTGGTCGGTCTTCACCGTGCCGTACTTGGTCGACACGTTGCTGCCCTCCACCAGCGGCAGCAGGTCGCGCTGCACGCCCTCGCGGCTGACGTCGGCGCCGCTCATGTTGCCGCTGCGCTTGGCGACCTTGTCGATCTCGTCGATGAAGACGATGCCGTGCTGCTCGCAGGCCTCGATGGCGGCGGCGCGGATGTCGTCCTCGTTGACCAGGCGTGCGGCCTCCTCCTCGACCAGTTGCGGACGCGCGGCCTTGATGGTCAGCGTGCGCTTGTGGGTCTTGCCGCCGCCCAGGCTGGAGAACATCTGCCGCAGTTGCTGGCCCATCTCCTCCATGCCTGGCGGCGTCATGATGTCCACGGAGCCGGCGGACGCGGCCAGTTCCAGCTCGATCTCGCGCTCGTCCAGTTCGCCCGCGCGCAACTGGCGGCGCAGCTTGCGGCGCGTTTCCGATTCCTGCGAGGACGGTTCCGCGCCGATGTCCACGGTGGTGGTGGCGCCGAAGCCGAAACCGCCGCCGGAGGCCTCGCGGCGCGGCAGCAGCGCGTCCAGGATGCGGTCCTCGGCGCGCTCCTCGGCCTGCGTGCGCATGCGCGCCTTGGCCTGCTCGCGGTACATCTTCACCGCGGTGTCGGCCAGGTCGCGGACGATCTGCTCGACGTCCTTGCCGACATAGCCGACCTCGGTGAAGCGCGTGGCCTCGACCTTCACGAACGGCGCGTTGGCCAGCGTCGCCAGCCGCCGCGCGATCTCGGTCTTGCCCACGCCAGTGGGGCCGATCAGCAGGATGTTCTTCGGCATCACCTCGTCGCGCAGTTCCGGCGCCAGTTGCGCACGGCGCCAGCGGTTGCGCAAGGCGATGGCAACGGCGCGCTTGGCCGCGTGCTGGCCGACGATGTGGCGGTCGAGTTCCTGCACGATCTCGCGCGGGGTCATGGTGGACGACGTGTTTTCGGTCATGGCGATTTTCAGTAGGAGGGGCTTCAACCCCGACCGCAACGGCCGGGACGCGCGAGTGGCCGCGGCATCAGAGCTCTTCGACCACAACGTTGCGGTTGGTGTAGATGCAGATGTCGCCGGCGATGTTCAGCGCCTCGACGGCGATGGACCTGGCATCGAGTTGGGTGTGCGCGATCAGCGCACGCGCCGCGGACAGGGCGTAGGAACCGCCGGAACCGATGGCGATGATGCCATCCTCCGGCTCGATCACGTCGCCGGTGCCGCTGATGATCAGCGAGGTCTCGCGGTCGGCGACGGCGAGCAGCGCTTCCAGCTTGCCGAGGCGGCGCTCGGTGCGCCAGTCCTTGGCCAGTTCCACGGCGGCGCGGGTCAGTTGGCCGTGCTTCTCCAGCTTGGCCTCGAACAGTTCGAACAGGGTGAAGGCGTCGGCCGCGGCGCCGGCGAACCCCGCCAGCACCTGGCCGTCGCGGCCCAGCCGGCGCACCTTGCGCGCGTTGCCCTTCATCACCGTGTGGCCCAGGGTGACCTGGCCGTCGCCGGCCACGGCGACATGGCCGTCGCGGCGCACCGAGATGATGGTGGTGGCGTGGAAGACGTTGGGATTCTGGCTGGGGTCCATGCGGGGCCTCCGGAGTGGTCCTTCAGAGGTGGGGACGCCGATGCCGGGTTCAAGCACGAGCCCTCCCTGTAGGAGGGGCTTCAGCCCCTCCTGCAGAAGATCACTTCTTGCGCTTGGCCCGCGGGTGCGCCGCGTCGTACACCTTGGCCAGGTGCTGGAAATCCAGGTGGGTGTAGATCTGGGTGGTGGCGATGTCGGCGTGGCCCAGCAGTTCCTGCACGCCGCGCAGGTCGCCGGAGGATTCCAGGATGTGGCTGGCGAAGCTGTGCCGCAGCATGTGCGGGTGCACGTGCTTGAACAGGCCCTGCCTGTGCGCCAGGTGCTTGATGCGGATCTGCACGGCGCGCTGCGTGATCGGGCCGTCGCCGCGGCCCGGGAAGACGAAGGCGCCGTTGTCCGCCGGCCGTTCCTGCCGCCATTCCGCCAGCGCGTTGCGCGCGTGCGAGCCCACCGGCACCATGCGCTGCTTGTTGCCCTTGCCGGTCACCGTGACCATGCCGCCGGGCAGGTCCAAATCGCGCCAGCGCAGCGCGCACAGTTCGCTCAGGCGCAGGCCGGAGGAATAGAACAGTTCCAGCAGCGCGCGGTCGCGCCGGCCCAGCGGCGCGTCGGTCGGCACTTCCACCAGCCTGACCGCCTCGTCGGCGTCCAGCACCTGCGGCAGCTTGCGCGGGGCCTTGGGCGCGCGCAGCGATGCGGCGGGACTGGCCGCGATGCGCCCGTGCTTCAGCAGCCACTGGTAATAGCTGCGGCAGGCCGACAGGCGCCGTTGCAGGCTCTTGGGCGACAGCCCGCGGCGGTGCTCGGCGGCGACGAAGCCGCGCAGTTGCTCGGCC
This sequence comes from uncultured Pseudoxanthomonas sp., assembly GCA_937975725.1. GTDB lineage: Bacteria > Pseudomonadota > Gammaproteobacteria > Xanthomonadales > Xanthomonadaceae > Pseudoxanthomonas_A. The sequence goes on from CALJUL010000017.1 coordinate 30,433, forward strand.
TGCATGTCTTCGAGGTCGGCGATGCGCTGTGCCTGCGCCCATTCCGACAGCGCGGCCAGGTCGCGGCGGTAGGCGTCCAGCGTATGCGCGGAGACGCGGCGTTCGACTTCGAGATGAGCGAGGAAGTCGGCGGTGGACATGACCCTTCCCTCGCTGCTATTTCCGCGAAGGCGGAAATCCAGCGATTTCGCTTACGGGAAAGCCCGGCGCCCGCCTGCCGCAAAGCCCTGTATTCCCGTCTTCGCGGGAACGAAGGGAAAAGATCGCGGAGGAAGCCTTAGCCATCGAACCGCTTCAGCGCCGTCGCCAGCGTTTCGCCCATCATGCGCAGGAACAGCGTGCCCATGCCGGGGTAGAAGCGATTGCCGTCGCGGCTGCCGACGGCCACCAGGCCAATGCCGGGCAGCGGCAGCAGCGCGGACGAAGCCACTTCCTCCGCGCGCGCGCCGTACAGCAGCACGTGCTTCTCCGGTTGCAGGCGGCCGCAGATCGGCTCGCCGTCGCGCAGGCAGTCGCGGAACGGCGCCATGTGCGGATTGTCGGCCGGCACCACCTGCAGCCACTCGTTCTCTTCCAGGCCGGGCACCGGCTCCAGCAGCACGATGCTGACGCGGTCGCCGTTGAAGTCCTCGGCCAGCGACGCCGCCATCGCGCGCAGAGTGTCGGCCGCGCTGCCCTGTTTCATCAGGGTGAGCGCCAACTGGTGGGTGCGCACGGCCAGGCGTTCGTTCTCCTGCGCGTTGGCGAACAGGTCGCCCAGGCGCCGCGAGAGTTCGCGGTTCTTGTCGCGCAGCACCTCGAGCTGGTAGCTGGCGAGCGAGGCGGTCGGGCCTTCGTCGCGCGGCACCACCAGGCTCAGCGCCAGGTCGGGGAACTGCTTGAGGAAGGCGGGGTGGCGGCGCAGCCAGGCGGCGACTTCGTGCGCGCCGAGTTTTTCCAGAGTGTCGCTCATTCCTTCCATTCCCCTTCGAATACGAATGCCGCGGGCCCGGACATGATGACCGGTGCGTCGTCGGACGGCCAGCGGATGCGCAGCTCGCCGCCGGGCAGCGCGATGGCCACGTCGCGGTCCACGCGCCCGCGGCGGATCAGCACCGCCGCCGCCGCGCAGGCGCCGCTGCCGCAGGCCAGGGTCTCGCCGGCGCCGCGCTCGTACACGCGCAGGCGCACGCGGTCGCGCGCGACCACTTCGGCGAAGCCGATGTTGGCCGAGGCCGGGAAGTGCGGCGAACGCTGCAGCAGCGGGCCGTAGTGCGCGACCGGCGCCGAGTCCACCGACGGCACTTCGATCACGGCGTGCGGGTTGCCCATCGACACGGCGCCGAAGCGCAGGCGCACGCCTTCGTCCACGTTGGCCTCGTATTCGCCGTGCACCTGGTCGAACCCGTGCAACGGCACCTGCGCCGGCGCGAAAGCCGGCACGCCCATGGCGATGGCGTAGCGGTCGCCGTCCAGCCGTTGCACCGCGTGCGCGGCCACCGGACTGTCCACCTGGAAGGTGTCGGCCTGCGCGGCGCCGTCGCGCACCAGCCAGGCCGCCACGCAGCGCGCGCCGTTGCCGCATTGCTGCGAAGGCGAGCCGTCGGCGTTCCAGATGCGGTAGGACGCGACCGAGCCAGGATTGCGCGGCGGCTCGATGGTCAGGATCTGGTCGCAGCCCACGCCGAAATGGCGGTCGGCCAGTCGCGCCGCGAGGGCCGCGGGCGGCGGCGGCCGGCCGTCGCGCAGGTCCAGCACGACGAAGTCGTTGCCGGCGCCGTGCATCTTGCTGAAACGCATCGGCGCGCCCTGTGCGGCGTCAGCCACGGGTGCCGTGTGCCGGCACCGTGGCGGGATCGACCGGCGGCTGCGCGGGCGTGCTGCCGTCGGCGGGCGGCGCGGGTTCGGCGGCCGGTTCGACCGGCACTTCCTCGGCCGGCTTTTCCGGCATGAATAGCGGCCCCTTGGCGCCGCAGGCGGACAGCAGTGCGGCCAGGGCGACGACGGCGAAAAGACGGTGGTGGCGATTCATGCCGCGAGTATAGCCACTGGCCGGTGAACATGGCCCGGCGGCGCGCGGCGGATCAGCGCGGCGGCGGTTCCGGGCGCCACCACAGCCAAGTGCCGACCACGGTCATGCAGCCGATCGGCAGCGCCACCATCCACCACCGGTGCGAGCCGGTGGACAGCATCACCCCCAGCAGGATCGCGGCGGAGGCCAGCATGGTCCAGGTGGCCGCCCACTTGGCCCGGCGCGAGACCGCGCGGTGCAGGTGCCAGTCGTGGATCATCGGGCCGAAGCGCGGATGCGTCAGCAGGTAGTGGTGCAGGGTTTCGGAGCCGCGCGAGGCCGCATAGGCGGCGATCAGGATGAACACGGTGGTCGGCAGCCCTGGCACGAACACGCCCACGATGCCCAGGCCCAGGCTGACGTAGGCCAGCAGCCACCATGCCCAGCGAAAGCGCGAGGCGGGCAGTGCGGAAAGTCCGCGCAACGGGGGGGAGTCGTCTTCCACGGCGCTCTTGTACCCCAAATCCATCGCGGACGGAGCGAAAACCACTTGTGCGGAACGGAGGATGGTATCCCAGCTCGTCATGGCAAGCCTCCCGTGCGTCGATGCCTGCATGGGCTATCGGCCGGTGGCCGCGCGGGCTGAACGCCGCTCGTCGGCACGGCGGGCACGGAAAGGGCCGGATGCCTCCAGCCCTTTCCGGCACGTGGCGCGGGGATTAGTTCGACGCCACGCCCAACTGGTCCAGCATGAACGCGAACATCTCGGCGCGCTCGCGGTACTGGCGGAAGCGGCCGGACTTGCCGCCGTGGCCGGCTTCCATGTTGGTGCGGAACACCACCGGCTTGTCGCCGGTGTTCAGGTCGCGCAGACGGGCGACGTACTTGGCCGGCTCCCAGTACTGCACCTGCGAATCCCACAGGCCGGTGCCGACGAACATCGCCGGGTAGGCCGTGGCCCGCAGGTTGTCGTAGGGCGAGTACTTCAGGATGTAGTCGTAGTAGCCCTTCTCTTCCGGGTTGCCCCACTCGTCGTATTCGTTGGTGGTCAGCGGGATGCTGGGGTCGAGCATGGTGGTGACCACGTCGACGAAGGGCACCAGGGTCAGGATCACGCGGTATTTCTCCGGTGCCATGTTCGACACCGCGCCCATCAGCAGGCCGCCGGCACTGCCACCCATCGCCGCCACGCGGTCCTTGCCCGCGTAGCCTTCCTTGACCAGGTGGTCGGTGACGTCGATGAAATCGGTGAAGGTGTTGATCTTGTTGTAGAGCTTGCCGTCCTCGTACCACTGGCGGCCCATTTCCTCACCGCCGCGGATGTGCGCCAGCGCATAGACCACGCCGCGGTCCAGCAGGCTGACGTTGGTGACGCTGAAGCCCGGATCCGAGGACGCGCCGTAGCTGCCGTAGGCGTATTGCAGCATCGGCGCGGTGCCGTCGCGCTTGACGCCCTTGCGGTAGACCAGGGTCACCGGGATCTTCGTACGGCCGTCGCGGGCGGGCGCCCACACGCGCTCGGTGACGTACTGCGAGGCGTCGTAGCCGGGCACGGGCTGCTGCTTGAGCAGGCGGCGCTCGCCGGTTCTGGTGTTGAGTTCGTAGGTCGTGGCCGGGGTGGTCAGCGACGTGTAGCTGTAGCGCAGCCAGTCGGTGCCGCTTTCCGGGTTGGCGGACAGGCCCATCGAGTAGGCGGGCTCGTCGGCCTTGACGTCTTCGCTGCTGCCGTCGGGCTTGAGCACGCGCAGGCGTTCCAGCGCGTTGGCCCGCTCGGCGACCACGGTGAAGCCGTCGAACAGGGCGAAGCCTTCCACCAGCACGTCGCCGCGGTGCGGCACCCAGTCCTTCCAGTCCTTGCGCGAGGTGGAGGCGCTGGGCGCGGTGACCAGCTTGAAGTTGGTGGCGCCGTCGGCGTTGGTACGGATCACCCAGCGGTCGCCCAGGTGGTCGGCGTCGTATTCCACGTCGCGCGCGCGCGGCGCCAGCACCGCGAACGCCTTCGGGTCGGCGGCCGGCGCGTAGCGGTATTCGTTGGACACCGTGCTGCTGAGGCCGATCAGGATGTACCTGTCGTCGCGGGTGCGGCCGATACCCATGTAGAAGCTGTCGTCGCGCTCCTCGTACACCAGCGCGTCAGCGCTGGCCGGGGTGCCCAGCACGTGCTTCTTCACCCGCTTGCTGAGCAGGGTCTCCGGGTCCTTCTCGACGTAGAACAGCGTGCGGTTGTCGTCGGCCCAGACCAGGTTGGGCTCGGCGTTGGCGATGGTGTCCGGCAACAGTTCGCCGGTCTCCAGGTCCTTGAAGCGGACGGTGTACTGGCGGCGGCCGTTGGTGTCGTCAGCATAGGCCAGCAGGCGGTTGTCCTGGCTGACTTCGTAGTCGCCGACGTTGTAGAACAGCTTGTCGCCGGCCAACGCGTTGACGTCCAGCAGCACCTGCTCACCATTGAAGTCGCCGGCCGCGTTGGCCGCCTGGATCGACACCGCGTCCACGCCGGGGCCGTCCTTGCGGCGCGCGTGCACCGGGTAGTCCTTGCCGGCCACGTAGCGCGCGTAGTACCACCAGCCGCGCTCGCGGTAGGGCACGCTGGCGTCGTCCTGCTTGATACGGGCGACGACTTCGCCGTAGAGCTTGTCCTCCAGCGGCTTGAGCGGCGCCATCAGCGCGTCGGTGTAGGCGTTCTCGGCCTTCAGGTAGGCCAGCATCTCCTCGTTCTCGCGCTTGTCGTCGCGCAGCCAGTAGTACTCGTCGTTGCGCTCGGCGCCGTGCGGCGCCTTCACGACGTGCGGCTTCTTCGCCACGTCGGGCGGCGTGGCGGTGGCGGCGAGGGCGGAGGTGATAGGGGTACTCATCAGGACGGTCGCGGCAAGCAGGAAGGAGGTCGGCTTCATGGATGGGGTCCGGGATGACGGGATGCAATGGGCTTGCGGGATATCGAAGCCCTCCCCCGCGCGCGGGGGAGGGTTGGTTGGGGGTGCGCCGGTTTCGTTCTGGCTCGACGCTGCCCCCATCCTCCCTTCGGGCACCTTCCCCCGTGAACGGGGGAAGGGAGCTACGCGGTTACTTGGCCAGTTGCTGCCACAGGAACGTGTAGGCCAGCGCGCTCATGTGCGCGGCCTGGGCGTTGTTGGCCGCGCCGCCGTGGCCGCCTTCGATGTTCTCGTAGTAGCGCACGTCCTTGCCGGCCTCCAGCATCTTCGCCGCCATCTTGCGGGCGTGGCCCGGGTGCACACGGTCGTCGCGGGTGGAGGTCATGAACAGCACCGGCGGGTAGTCCTTCTTCGCGTCGAACAGGTGATAGGGCGAGAAGGTCTTGATGAACTCCCAGTCGGCCGTGTCCGGGTTGCCGTATTCGGCCATCCACGACGCGCCGGCCAGCAGGTGGCTGTAGCGCTTCATGTCCAGCAGCGGCACCTGCACGACGACCGCGCCGAACAGCTCCGGGTACTGGGTCAGCATGTTGCCGGTCAGCAGGCCGCCGTTGCTGCCGCCCTGGATACCCAGGTGCTGCGGCGAGGTGATCTTGCGCGCCACCAGGTCCTGCGCGACCGCGGCGAAGTCCTCGTAGGCCTTGTGGCGGTTGGCCTTCAGCGCGGCCTGGTGCCAGCGCGGGCCGTACTCGCCGCCGCCGCGGATGTTGGCGACCGCGTACACGCCGCCCTTCTCCAGCCAGCCCTTGCCGACGGCGCCGGAATAGCCCGGCGTCAGCGAGATCTCGAAGCCGCCGTAGCCGTACAGCAGCGTGGGCGCGCTGCCGTCGTACTTCAACCCTTCCGGGCGCACCAGGAAATACGGCACCCGGGTGCCGTCCTTGGACGTGGCGAAATGCTGCTCGATGACCTTGCCGGAGGCGTCGAAGAACGCCGGCATCGCCTTCAACTGCTCCGGCGCCCGGCCGATCTCGGCCAGCGACAGGGTGGTCGGGGTCAGGTAGTCGGTGACGGTCATCCAGACCGCGTCGCTCTGGTCGCTGTCGACGTCGTTCACGCCGATGGTGCCGAAGGCCGGCGCGCCGGTGAAGTCGCCGCGCTTCCAGCCCGAGGCCGACGGCGTCAGCACGCTCAGGCGGTTCTTCACGTCCTCCAGCACGTTCAGCACCAGGTGGTTCTTGGTCCAGGTGAAGCCGGCCAGCGAGGTCTTGTCGGTCGGCGCGAACAGCACGTCGAATTCGCGCTTGCCGGCCATGAAATCGTCGAACTTCGCCGCCAGCAGGCTACCGGCCGCATAAGTCTTGCCGCCGACGGTCCACGGCTCGCGCAGTTCCAGCGTCAGCCATTCCTTGTGCACGCCCTTGTTGGCCGAGTTGGGCGCGTCGATCCTGGCCAGGGTGCCGTCGGCGCGGCGCAGGTACAGTTCGTCGTTGTAGAAGGCCAGCGTGCGGCTGACGAAATCGCGCTGGAAGCCCGGCGTGTCGTCGCGCATCGCCGCGATGTACATGTCGTCCGGCTTGCCTTCGTACACCACCGCGGCGCTTTCCAGCGGCGTGCCGCGCTTCCATTCCTTGACGATGCGCGGATAGCCGGAGCTGGTCATGCTGCCGGGGCCGAAGTCGGTGTAGACGTAGACGGTGTCGGCGTCCTTCCAGCCCAGCCCGCCCTTGGCCTCGGGCCGGTAGAAGCCGTCCTTGAGGAAGCTGCGGGTGGTCAGGTCGAACTCGCGGGTCTCGTCGGCGTCGGCGCCGCCGCGCGAGAGTGCGATCAGGCAGCGCGCGTAGTCGGGCTTGCGGCAGTCGGCGCCGTGCCAGACCCAGTTCTTGCCCTCGACCTTGTTCAGGGCGTCCAGGTCCAGCACGGTTTCCCACTGCGGCTGGGGCTTGCGGTATTCCTCCAGCGTCGTGCGGCGCCAGACGCCGCGCTCGTGCTGCTTGTCCTTCCAGAAGTTGTAGTAGTACGGGCCGATCTTCTGCACGCCGGGAATCTTGGCGTCCGAGTCCAGGATGGCGAGGATGCCCGCCTCCAGTTGTTTGAATGCCGGCGTGCTGGCGATCTCCGCCTCGCTCCTGGCGTTCAGCGACTTCACCCAGTCGAGCGGCTTCTGGCCCTCGACTTCCTCCAACCAGGCGTACGGATCGTCCGACACGTCAGGCCCCGCGGCCCGGGCGGGGGCCGATGCAGCGGCGGCGGCGAGGCCTGCCAGCAGGCAGGCGTGGGCGAGTCTGGACATCGGGCGCGGCTCCGGAGGTGCTGTTCATGAACCCGTCACGCTAGCACAAGGCCCAGAGGCCACCCCCTGCCGAAGGTCAGGCCGCCCGGCGCGCGGCGGCCGGCGCGGGCCGGGCGCTGCGGCGTGCCTGCGCCTGGCGCCGGCGTCGCGCCTGCTGCCGGCGACGCTCGCCTCCGCCGGGCAGGCGGAAACGGTGCAGCGCCCACCAGGCCGCCGCCGGCATGCCGACCAGCCACAGCGGCAGCCAGCCCAGCCAGGCCACGCTGCCCCGGGCCAGCGGCACCAGCAGGACCAGCGCGATGCCCGCGAGCACGGCGCGGCGCAGCGCGCGGTCCAGGCCGGCGTCGGGCTGCTCGGCGCGGGACCGGGACGGGAAGGTGGACGGGAACGGGAACAGGGACGACGACATGGCGAGGCTCCTCCGGAGGTGGCCTTCACGTTTGCGCATGCCCATCTCACCGATTGCGACATCCGCGGTTAACATCGCCCGTGCATCCTGATGACCGGCACACATCGACAGGGAGGATCGAATCCGCATGTCCGCACCGCACACCGTCTGCATGATCCGCGCCCTGTTGTCCGCGGTGCTGCTGTGGAGCCTGCTGGCCGCCTGCGCCAGCAGGGGCGCGCCGGCCGATTCCCCGCCGGACCTGGACCTGCCACGCTTCATGGGCACCTGGCACGTGGTGGCCCACATCCCCTATTTCGCCGAGCGCGGCCACGTCGCCGCCCGCTATGAATACAGCCTGCGCGAAGCCGACAAGATCGGCGTGACCTACCATTACCGCGAAGGCTTCGCCCAGCCCGAGCAGGTGCGCGAAGCGCGCGCCTCGGTCAAGGGCGGCACCGGCAACCGCGAGTGGACGCTCTGGTTCGTCGGCGTGGTGCCGGCGAAGTGGCGCATCGTGGAAGTGGCGCCGGACTATTCCTGGGCGCTGGCCGACTATCCCGGCCGCGACATGGGCTGGATCCTCGCCCGCACCCCGGTGATGGACGACGCGCTGTACGACACCCTGGTCAAGAAGGCCCGCGACCACGGCATCAACGCTCGCCAACTGGTGCGCGTGCCGCAGGTGCCCGCGCAGGCCGGCAAGCCCGGCTTCGGCGAAGCCAAGGCGCCCTGACGGCAACCTCCCCCTGCAGGAGGGGCTTCAGCCCCGACCGCACGGCCGAAAAGCCTTCAGGCCACGGATTGCACGGATGAACGCGAATAAAGCGGATCGAAGTTCGCAGCTTCATCCGCGTTGATCCGCGTTGATCCGTGTCTACTGCTTCTTCTTGGGTCGTGCGGTCGGGGCTGAAGCCCCTCCCACAGCGAGTGGCCGCGGGCGGTCACTTCTTTTCGTAGTTGGCCAGGGCCAGTTCCAGCAGCGACTTGGCCTGCTCGCGCAGCACGGCCGGCTCGACGATCTCGGCGTCGGCGCCGTAGTGCAGGATGTCCATCAGCAGTTCGCGCGAGGCGCTGTAGGGCACCTTCAGTTCGTAGCGGCCGTCCGGCAGGTGGCGGCCCTGCTGGCGGGAATGCCACTGCTCGTCGGCCACCCAGCGCGCGGCCTTGGCGCTGAACACGATGGTGGCCCAGCCCTTCGGCTCGCCGGAGAAGATGCCGTAGCTGGACGCCAGGTGCAGGTTGAGCTGCTCGTTGGGCACGTCGTGCGCGGGCGCGTCGCCGGCGCGGGCGTGGGCGATGCGGTCCACGGCGAAGCTGCGCAGCGCGCCGCGGTCGTGGTCCCAGGCGTCCAGGTACCAGTTGTCGCGGTAGTGGGTCAGCCGCTGCGGCGAGACCGTGCGCCGCGTGCGCTCGTCGGTGGAACGGGCGCGGTATTCGAACTGCAACTGCATGCGCTCCAGCAGCGCGGAGGCGACGGTGCGGAAGCTGGCTTCGTCCAGCTTGCGGCCGCGGTGCGGGATCACCCGCACGCGGTCCACCGGCCAGTGGTCCACGCCGGAATGGTCGGCCAGCAGGCCCTCGATGCGCTTCTGCAACGGCGCCAGCGCGCCGGACAGCACGCCGCCGCCGGTGCGCACCAGCAGTTGCTGGGCAGCCAGCAGCGCGTACAACTCGTCCGAGCTCAACCACAGGCCGGGCAGCTCGAAGCGGTCGCTCTCGGCCGCGTGGTAGCGAAAGCCGGCCTCGCCGTCGCCCTCGATCGGCGCCATCAGCGCGTCGCGCAGGTAGGCCAGGTCGCGGTAGACCGTGGCGCGCGAGCAACCCAGTTCCTCCTGCAGGCGCTTCACCGTGACCGGATAGCGCGCGGCCTTCAGGATGCGGTGCAGGGCGGTGATGCGTTCGATCTTGTCCATGGCCGGGGCAGAACGGGAGCGTGGCCCGATTATCGCCGAGCGTGGCCGTTTTCGCCGCCCTTCCGGCGTTGGAGCGGATGAAGGGGACATCGCGGCGGCTTGGGCCCGTGCGATGCCTGGTGCGCCGGCGCTTTCCTCGCCGCCGGTGCGCCCCCAGCGCACGGACCCAAGCCGCCGGCACGGCCGGCACCGTCTAACTTCTGGTTCATTTTCGTCGCGACACACTCCGCGCACCACTCCAGGGGGCGCGACAGGGATGTCATCGGACGGCAGGCACCGGATCCTCGCGCTGTTCGCGGTCGCCGCGGTGCATGGCGTCGCTGCCTGGGTGCTGTTCCGCGACGTTCTGCCCGGCGAACCGGCGCGGCCGGCCTCGCCGCTGTTGCGGGTGCGCTGGATCGAACGGCCACGTCCGCTCCCCGTCGCCGCGGTGCCGGAACGCCCCGCCACCGGCCCATCGGCCACGCCGCGCAGCGCCGGACCCACCCGTCGCCCTGCGCCCACCGCCATGGCCGTCGCTGCGGAAGACAGGCCGCTTCCCGCCGCGCCCGCCCCCGCCGCGCCCGTGGACTACGTGGCGCAGGGCGCCGAATGGGCGCGCGGGAACGCCGCCACGCCCACCTTCGTACCCGCCCTGACCGACAGCCGCACGCCCGCCCTGCCCGGAGGCAGCGGCCGCGAGCGCATCCGCATGAGCGACCCGCTGACCCCGGCCAAGGTGGTCGGCTTCATCGGCCGGTTGTTCGGCGACCGGGGCGACCCCTGCCCCAGCAAGCGCGACGAGGTCCAGCGCCATCTGGTCGATACCAGCGAGCAAGGGCGCCGGCGGCTGGAATGGGAACTGCGCGAATACCGCGAACATTGCCGGCCATGACCACGTTCCTGAACGGCGCGGCGCAGAAACGACACAATGCGCATGTCGCTTTCCTGAATCGGAACAAGGACTTGGGTTGAGACACCCTGCCCGGCCACGTACCATGCAGAAACTTTTCCCCTTCACATTCCGCCCCGTCCCCACCGAGGCCGCCATGCCACGCTCCACCGTTCCCGCCCTCCTGCCCCTGGCGCTGCTCGCCGGCCTGGCCGTCACCGCCCATGCCCAGGACGCGCAGCCGCGCAACGACAAGGCCCCCGGCGAACATCCCGCGACCAAGACGTTCGGCAAGGAAGGCACGGCAGTGCCGGTGGTCGCCATGGCGGTGCGCCCGATCGCCGAAGCGCCGGAGCCTGCGCACACGGAGACCCCGGTGCCCGCACCCCGGCTGACCGGTGGCGGCGAACTGGGCTTCAGTTCCACCCACGGCAACCGCAGCACCGAAAGCTTCAACGGCCGGCTCGACCTGACCTACGCCGACGGCGGCCCGTGGCGGCACAGCGGCAGCCTGTTCGGCCTGTATTCGCGCTCGGACTACAACCGGACGCTGGAGGACGGCAGCGTGGTGCAGGACCGCCGCACCACCGCCAAGCGCTACACCGTCAACGCCAACAGCGCCTACCTGATGGACGAGCGCGGCACGCTGAACACCTCGGTGCGCCACGAGGAAGACGACTTCGGCACCTACAGCCGCCAGCAGTCGTTGAGCCTGAGCTACGGCAACCGCGTGGTCGAGAACGAGCGCGGCCACCTGGACCTGCAGGTCGGCCCGGGCTTCCGCCGCTCCCACGACACGGTGGAGAACCGCACCGAATCGGGCTTCATCGGGCGCGGCCTGGTGGACATGCGCTACGCGCTGAGCGAGAACACCGAGATCGTCAACAAGCTGCTGGTGGAATCCGGCCAGTACAACACCTTCGCGCAGAACGACCTGGGCGTGTCGGTGACGATGAACTCGCACCTGGCGCTGAAGGCCGGCTGGCAGGCGCGCCACAACAGCGACGTGGCGCCGGACATCAAGAAGACCGACACGCTGACCACGATGAACGTGGTCTATCGCTTCAAGTAACAAGCCGCGAGCGCAGCGCGGCCTGGATTGCCGTGCGGCCCCGTCTCGCGGGTCGGCCGGCGCGCTCATCGACGCTTCTGTATGAAGTGGATGCCGGGAAGACTATTCCCGGTGCCTCGGATTCATCGCTGACCCTGGCGTCGGTCGGCAAGGCCGGCCTGCGGGAATCACGTGCACGGATGGAAGCCATCGCTCCGGCCTTCCGCTCCGCATTCGCCCCTCTCGATTCGTCGGGCCGGCGGCTTCCGGCCTTGCGGTTCCGTAGTAGCAAACCTTTACTGCGACAGACGCGGCGCGACGCAGGGCGCGTACAGACACCGAAGCCGCAGCACTACTCAGGTGCCCGGCATGCAGCCTCGCACGCGCCCCTCATGCGCGAACAGCCGCCGCGCCACACGCACAGCGCGCCTCAGCATCGCCATCCACCGCGGCGCCTTCGCGAAGAACGTCGGGAACCGCCCGCCTCTCAGGCCAGGAATTCGCCCGCACCCTGATCGAGCAGCCGCTTTGCCACCGCCTGGCCCAGCGCTTCCGGGTCGGCCGCCGGGCCTTCGCCCGCGGCGCGGATGGCGAGGCCCTCGCTGGCCGATCCCACCAGTCCCGCCAGCGACAGCGTGTCGCCGCGCAGTTCGGCGAACGCGGCAACCGGCACGTGGCAACTACCGTGCAGCGCACGGTTCATCGCCCGCTCGGCCTCCACGCAGCGGCGCGTGGCCGCGTCGTCAAGCGGTGCGAACAGCGCGGCCGCGGCAGCATCGTCGGCGCGGCATTCCACCGCGATGGCGCCCTGCGCCGGTGCCGGCAGCCAGTGCGGCGGCAGCAGGCGCGCGCGGATGCGCGCCTCCAGCCCCAGCCGCTGCAGGCCCGCGCAGGCCAGCACGATGGCGTCGTAGTCGCCGGCGTCCAGCTTGGCCAGGCGGGTGTTGACGTTGCCGCGCAGGTCCAGCAGTTCCAGGTCCGGGCGCAGTGCGCGCAACTGCGCCTGCCGCCGCAGCGAGGACGTGCCCACGCGCGCGCCCTGCGGCAGCGCGGCGATGCCGTCATGGTGGTTGGACACGAACGCATCGGCCGGATCGGCGCGGGCCAGGATCGCCGGCAGTGCGAACGGCCCTTCCAGCTCCATCGGCACGTCCTTGAGCGAATGCACGGCGCAATCGGCCTCACCGCGCAGCATCGCCAGCTCCAGTTCCTTCAGGAACAGGCCCTTGCCGCCGATGGCGGCCAGCGAGCGGTCCAGCACTTCGTCGCCGCGCGTGCTCATCGGCACCAGTTCCACCGTCAGCCCGGGATGCGCGGCGCGCAGCCGGTCGGCGACGTGTTCGCTCTGCCAGAGGGCGAGCGGGCTCTTGCGGGTAGCGATGCGCAGCGTGGTCATGCCGGCATTATCCCGCATGCGCCCGCCCTGCCGTAAGGCGGGCGCGGCGGCGGGGCTCAGAGGGTCTTGACCGTTTCCCGCAGGTGGGCCACGCAGCGCCGGCTGACTTCCAGCGGCGCCTTGGCGTGGCGCAGGATGGCCTGCACGTGGCCGTCGCCCACGCGCTTGATCTCCACCAGCTCGTGCCGCGCGACCAGGCAGTTGCGGTGGATGCGGACGAAGCGGTTGCCGAATTCCTCCTCCAGCGACTTCAGCGATTCCTCGATCAGGTCCTCGCCGCGCGCGTGGTGCACCACCACGTACTTCTCCTCGGCCTGCAGGTAGTGCACTTCGTCGATCGGGATCAGCCGCAGGCTGCCGCGCAGGCGGGCGCACAGATGCGTGCGCGGCTGCGCGCCCGCAGCGGCATCGGGCGGCGGCGACCCGCGGCCGGCGATGAAGGTGCGCGCGCGCTCCAGCGCCGCGGCCAGGCGCTCGGCACGGATGGGCTTCATCAGGTAATCGATGGCCGCCGCCTCGAAGGCGGACAGCGCGTGTTCGTCGTAGGCGGTGCAGAACACCACCGCCGGGCGCGGGTCGAAAGCGGCCAGGTGGCGCGCGGTCTCCAGCCCGTCCACGCCGGGCATGGCGATGTCCAGCAGCACCATGTCCGGCTTGTGCTGCGCGCACGCCTGCAGCGCGTCCAGCCCGTTCTCCGCCTCGGCCACCACTTCCATGCCCTCGTGCTCGGACAGCAGCGCACGCAGGCGCTCGCGCGCCAAGGGTTCGTCGTCGGCGATGACCACTCTCACGGCAAAGGCGTCCTCGCTAATCGTGTGTGATCCCCCGGACGCATGGTAACCACGCGCGCCGCCGGCCGTCACCCACACGGGACGTAGCAGCGATTACGCGGCGAAGCGCCCTTCCATCCAGTCCGCCAGCGCCCGGATCTCCTCCGCGCACACCTGGTGCGCCATCGGATAGCGGTGCCACTGCACGTCGAAGCCCAGCGCCTGCAACGCCTGCGCGCTGCGTTCGGCATGCACCAGCGGGATCACCGGGTCGGCGGTGCCGTGCGCCATGAACACTGGCTGCCGCGTCGCCGACGGGCCCAGGTGGGCCTGTGCCTGCGCGCTGTCCGGCAGATAGGTGGACAGCGCGATCAGCCCGGCCAGCGGCACCTGCCGGCGCAGCCCCGCCGCCAGCGCGATCGCGCCGCCCTGCGAGAAGCCGGCCAGCAGCAGCCGTTCCGGCGCGATGCCCCGCGCCTGCTCGCGCGCGATCAGCGCCTCCACCTGCGCGACCGACGCCGCGATCCCCGCGCCGTCCGCACGGGTGGGGAAATCCATCCCCACGATGTCGTACCACGCGCGCATGCGCATGCCGTTGTTGATGGTAACCGGGCGCACCGGCGCGTGCGGGAACACGAAGCGCAGCGGGGGCCAGCCCGGCCGCACCAGTTCCGGCACCAGCGGGGCGAAGTCGTGGCCGTCGGCGCCCAGGCCGTGCAGCCACAGCACCGCCCATTGCGGCGAAGGCCCGGTTTCCTGTTCGACGGTGTCCAGCACGGGGGAGTCGGTCGTGTCCATGGCGCCATTGTCGCCGCGCGGACCCGCCGCGACCAAGCCCTCCAGCCGACACCCGGCAGGCAGGCGTGAGATGAGGCCCGCCGCGCCGGCGCCCTGCTCCCATGGCGCCGGACATCCGGTAAAGTGCCTCGGTTCGGGAGTGGACGGGCGGCCTGCGCGCGACAAGCGCGGGGCGGGCGCTCCGGCTTCCGCCACCACCGGAGAATGATGCGAACGTGAGGCCCCATGCCGCTGCCGTCGAACCCGCTCCGGCCACGCTCGCGGCGCCGGACCTGGCCTGGGTGATGGACCAGGGCGACAACGCCGTCGTGATCTGCGACGACGACGCCCGCATCACCTACGTCAACCAGGGCTTCACCCGCATGCTGGGCTACACCCTGGAGGAAGTGCTGGGGCGCCGGCCCAGCGATTTCCTCAGCGGCCCGCACACCGACCCGGAGACGGTCGCCTGGATCCGCGGCCAGCAGCGCGCGCAGCAGGGCTACCGCACCGACGTGCTGGTCTACGCCAAGACCGGCGTGCCGATGTGGATTTCCGCGGTGGTCAACCCGGTGCACGACCCAGAGCGCGGCGTGCGCTGCCTGCTCGGCGTCTACACCGACATCACCCACAGCAAGCTGCACGAGGAACTGCACCGCAAGGCGCTGGCCGCGCTGATCGGCGAACAGCCGCTGGAACAGGTGCTGACCCTGATCTGCCTGGAGGTGGAGAAGATCATGCCGGAGGCGGTGGCCTCGGTGATCGGGGTGGACGACTACGGTCGCCTGCGCTCGCTGGCCGCGCCCAGCCTGCCCGACGCCATCGCCGACCGCATCGAGGGCGAGCCGGCAGGGCCCATGACCGGCGCCTGCGGCGCCGCCGCCTGGAGCGGGCAGGCGGTGGAATGCAGCGACATCGACCGCGACCCGCGCTGGCAGTCCTGCAAGGCGCCGTTCGTGGCGATGGGCATCCGCTCCTGCTGGTCCAACCCGATCAAGGCGCACGACGGCCGGGTGCTGGGCACCTTCGCCCTGTACTACTGGGAGAACCGCGCGCCGGACGACTTCCAGCAGCGCGTGGTGGACATGAGCCTGCACCTGTGTGCGCTGGCGATGGAGCGCGCGCGCTCCCGCGCGCGCATGCACCATCTCTCCTACTACGACGCCCTCACCGGCCTGCCCAACCGCAACCTGTTCAACGGCAAGGTGGAGCAGATGCTGCTGGCGGCGGCGCGGCGCGACAGCACCGTTGCGCTGCTGTTCATCGACATCGACCGGTTCAAGATCGTCAACGACACCCAGGGCCACGCGGTCGGCGACGCCTTGCTGCGCGAACTGGCGCTGCGGCTCGGCGGCGAGCTGGGCGAGGACGGCGTGATCGCGCGCCTGGCCGGCGACGAGTTCGTGCTGGCCATGCCCGACTGTCCCGGCGACGAGGCCGCCGCCCTGGCCGACCGCCTGATGGCGCGCCTGTCCAAGCCGGTCAGCGCCGGGCGGATGATGCTGACGCCGCAGGCCAGCGTGGGCGTGGCCCTGTTCCCCAACGACGGCTGGGACGTGGACACGCTGGTGCGGCACGCCGACATCGCCATGTACCGCGCCAAGTCCGAGGGCGGCGCACGCATCGTGTTCTACAGCCTGGAGATGAACCAGGCCGTGCAGGAACGGCTGGCGCTGGAATCGGCGCTGCGCGAGGCCGTGCGCAGCGGCCAGTTGCGCCTGCACTACCAGCCGCAGGTCGGCATGGCGACGGACATGCCGCTGCACGGCGTCGAGGCGCTGCTGCGCTGGCGCCACCCCGAGATCGGCGAGATATCGCCGTCCACCTTCGTGCCGATGGCCGAGGAGTGCGGGCTGATCGACGACCTGGGCCGCTGGACGCTGCAGGAAGCCTGCGCGCAGATGGCCGACTGGCGCCGGCGCGGCGTGCCGGTGCCGCGCGTCTCGGTCAACCTGTCGGCGATCAACTTCGAGCAGGAAGACCTGCCCGCCTTCATCGGCGGCATGCTCAACCGCTACGGGCTGTGGCCGGAACACCTGATGGTGGAAGTCACCGAGAGCGTGATGCTGGCGCAGCGCCCGGAAGTGCTGACCAGCATCGACGCCATCCACCGCATGGGCGTGAAGCTGTCCATCGACGACTTCGGCACCGGCTATTCCAGCCTGAGCCACCTGCACCGCCTGCCCATCAGCGAACTGAAGCTGGACATGAGCTTCGTCCGCGACCTGGAGCACAGCGCGTCCGCGCGCTCGCTGACCACCTCGGTCCTGCGCATCGGCGAAAGCCTGGCGCTGACCGTGGTGGCCGAGGGCGTGGAAAATGACGCGCAGCGCGACGTGCTGGCCGGGCTGGACTGCGACGTGCTGCAGGGCTACTACGTCTCCCGCCCGCTCTCGCCGCATTCGCTGGAACGCTGGCTGAGCATGCGCGGCGCGATGGCCTGAGCCGCGCCTAGGCCAGCAGGAAGGCCAGCGCCGCCGAGCACGGCGCCACGGTGCGGAAATGCAGCAGATCGTCGGCGCGGGTCCGGCCCAGGTTGACCGCCGCCACCGGCTTGCCCATGCGCACGGCGGCCTGCACGAAGCGCAGGCCGGAATAGACCATCAGCGAAGAGCCCACCACCAGCAGCGCGTCCGCGTTCTCCAAGTGGCCCATGGCCGAGGCCACGCGCTCGCGCGGCACGTTCTCGCCGTAGAACACCACGTCCGGCTTCAGCACGCCGCCGCAGCGCCCGCAGTCCGGCACGCGGAACCCGTCGAAGTCCGCGCCCTCCAGGTCGGCGTCACCGTCGGGCGCGCTGGCCGCGCTCATGTCCGCCCAATCCGGGTTGGCGGCGGCCAGCGCCCGTTGCAGGTCGGCGCGCGCGCCCGCGTCGCCGCAGCCCATGCAGCGCACCGCGTCCAGGCGCCCGTGCAGGTCGATCACCGCCGCCTGGCCGGCGCGCTGGTGCAGGCCGTCCACGTTCTGCGTCAGCACCAGTTCGCAGCGGCCCTGCCGCTCCAGCGCGGCCAGCGCACGGTGCGCGTCGTTCGGCCGCGCCGCGGCGATCCGCGGCCAGCCGACCAGGCTGCGCGCCCAGTAGCGCCGCCGCGTGGCGGGCTCGCCCATGAACGCCTGGTAGGTCACCGGCGGCAGCCGCTTCCAGTCGCCGCGCTCGTCGCGGTAATCGGGGATGCCGGACTCGGTGCTGCACCCGGCGCCGGTCAGCACGAACATCCTTCGATGGGCGGAAACGAATTCCACCAGCCGCTCGTCTCTCATGCGCGCAGCATAGGGCAGCCGCGCGCACCGCCGCGAGCCGGGCCTCAGCCTTCGCCGGGGGGCCGGGTGGATTCGCGGAAGACCACCTCGTGCCGCACCCGCACCATCGCGCCCCCGCCGCTGGAGCGGATGCGCGCCAGCAGTTCCATCGTCGCCATGTGCCCCATCAGCGACGTCGGCTGGCGCACCGTGGTCAGCGCCGGGTAGATGTGGCGCGCGATGGGGGTGTCGTCGAAGCCGCACACGGACACGTCGTCCGGCACCGCCAGCCCGCGCCGGCAGGCGGCGCGGATCACGCCGGCGGCCATGTCGTCGTTGGCGGCGAAGATCGCCGTCGGCGGCTGCGCCAGGTCGAGCAGCCGGTTGCCGGCGTTGATGCCCGACTCGAACGAGAAGGCGCCCTGCACCACCAGTTCCGGGTCGAACGGGATGCCGGCCGCCTGCAACGCGTCGCGA
The DNA here is from genome assembly GCA_937975725.1 of uncultured Pseudoxanthomonas sp. Lineage (GTDB taxonomy): Bacteria > Pseudomonadota > Gammaproteobacteria > Xanthomonadales > Xanthomonadaceae > Pseudoxanthomonas_A. The sequence continues at coordinate 48,472 of CALJUL010000017.1, forward strand.
TAGCCCTTGAAGCGCCACTGGCAGGCGCCGTGGGCCGGCGGCCCCTTGACGTGGCCGATGCGGCGGTGGCCCTGCGCGATCAAGCCTTCCATCAGTTCCCGGACCGCCGCGGTCTCGTCCATCATCACGCCGATGTGCGCCTCCGGGTGCTTGGGCGCGATGCAGGCATACGGCGTGCCCTGCGCCTCCAGGAAGGCCAGCACCGTGGCGTCGTCGGTCAGCGGCGGGATCAGCACCACGCCGTCGGGCGAGAAGTGCTCGAACACCACCCGCAGGTCCTCGGTCTTGCGCTGCTTCTGCGAACCCACCGGCGCCAGCACCAAGTTGTAGTGATGGTCGCGGCAGGCTTCCAGCATGCCGTTCTGGATCTCCATCAGGTAGTTGCGCGACGGGTTGTTGTAGACCAGCGCGACCACGTAGGAACGCTGGCCGGCCAGGCTGCGCGCGGACAGGTTGGGGCGGTACTGGAGCTTCTCCACCGCCTGCATGACGCGCTGGCGCATCTCCTCGCGCACGTTGGGCTCGTTGTTGAGCACCCGCGACACGGTCTTCATCGATACGCCGGCGGCGGCGGCCACGTCCTCGATCCTGCTGCGCATGGCGTGTTCCTATCCTTCTCCCGAGCTTTCCCGCGCCCCGCCGCTACCGGACGCCCGCACCGCGCGCGGAACCGCCCGGCCCCGGCTCGCGGCGCGCATGCACCGGCATGATACGTCTTCCGGCATGGGCGCCCCTCCGTGTGCGACGCGTGCCCGTTCCGCGGCGAGCGGTGCGCGTTCCGGCGGCGCGCGGGCGGACATCGGCCGGACGCTAGCTCTATCAGGCGCCTGACAACGCTGTCAACTCGCGGCCCGCGGCCGCCTGTGGGCATGGCCCGCGGTGCAGGCGGACCGCGCGGACGACACGCGGGATTTCCGCGTGCGCCGCCGCCGTGCCGGCGATCAGTGCGCGTCGCGGAAGTCGGCCGGGTCCGGCAACGCCACCGGCACGCCCGCCGCATCGCGGCCCGCCGCGGAGGATTCAACGCGACCTGGCAGTGCCGTCGGGCGAAACCTCAGGCCGACTCGCGCACCACCAGTTGCACCGGTAGCTGGACCGCCCCGGCCTGCCCGCCCTCGGCCAGGATCAGCAGCCGGTCCACCAGTTGCCGTGCCGCCCGCGCCCCGCTTCCGGCATGCCGGCGGACGACGCGGCTTCAGCCGTGCGGCCGCGCCAGACGCTCGGGCTGGAGGATCGCGGCCAGCGCTTCGGACGTCATCAGCCCGCGTTGCAGCACCACCTCCGCCACCGACGCGCCGGTGGCCTGCGCTTCCAGCGCCACCTCGGTGGCGGCCACGTAGCCGATGTGCGGATTGAGCGCCGTGACCAGCGCCAGCGAACGGTCGAGCTGCGCGCGCAGGTGGTCGACGTTGGCGGTGATGCCGTCCACGCAGTTGCGCGCCAGCGTCATGCAGCCCTGGCGCAGGTGCGACAGGCTGCGGAACAGGCTGATGGCGATGACCGGCTCGAAGGCGTTCAACTGCAACTGGCCGGACTGCGCCGCCATGGTCACGGTGACGTCGTTGCCGATCACCTCGAAGGCGATCTGGTTGACCACCTCCGGGATCACCGGATTGACCTTGCCCGGCATGATCGACGAGCCGGACTGGCGCGGCGGCAGGTTGATCTCGCCCAGCCCGGCGCGCGGGCCGGACGAAAGCAGGCGCAGGTCGTGGCAGACCTTGCCCAGCTTGACCGCGATGCGCTTGAGCACGCCGGAGAACTGCACGAACACCCCGCAGTCCTGGGTGGATTCCACCAGGTCCTGCGCCGTCGCCAGCTCGATCCCGACGATGCCCGACAGCGTGCGGCAGACCAGCGCGGCATACGCCGGGTGGGCGTTGATGCCGGTGCCGATGGCGGTGGCGCCCAGGTTGATCTCGCACAGCAGCGCGGCGGCCTCGCGCAGCCGCTGCATGTCTTCCTCCATCATCAGCGCGTAGGTGCCGAACTCCTGGCCCAGGGTCATCGGCACCGCGTCCTGGAGCTGGGTGCGGCCGACCTTGAGCACGTCGGCGAACTCCACCGCCTTGGCCGCGAACGCGTTGCGCAGCGTCGCCATCGCCGCCAGCAGCTCCTGCGCCTGCATCCACGCCGCGATCTTCAGCGCGGTCGGGTACACGTCGTTGGTGCTCTGGCCCAGGTTGACGTGTTCGTTGGGGTGCAGCCAGCGGTAGTCGCCCCGTGCGTGGCCCATGCACTCCAGCGCGCGGTTGGCGATGACCTCGTTGGCGTTCATGTTGGTCGACGTGCCGGCGCCGCCCTGCATCACGTCGACGATGAACTCGTCGTGCAGCGCGCCGGCGCGGATCTCGCGGCACGCCTGCACGATGGCCTGCACGCGCGGGCCGTCCAGCAGGCCGAGTTCGCCGTTGGCCATCGCCGCGGCCTGCTTGATCGAGGCCAGCGCATGGATCAGCGCGGGGTACTGCCCGATCCGCTCGCCGCTGATCGCGAAGTTCTCCAGCGCGCGCAGCGTATGCACGCCCCAGTACGCGGAGGACGGCACCTCCCGCTCGCCCAACAGGTCGTGTTCGATCCGCGTCGCCATGGCCGGCGCTCCCCGATGTGTCGTGTGGTCGTGCCGGCGCAGCGCCGCCGGCGTGGCGAATGCGTCAGTCCAGGCCGCCCTGGCACAGGTACTTGATGTGCATGTACTCGTCCATGCCCTGGCGCCCGCCCTCGCGGCCATAGCCGGACGCCTTGATGCCGCCGAACGGCGCGGCCTCGGCGGCGACCGCGCCCTCGTTGATGCCCACCAGCCCGGATTCCAGCGCCGCCGCCATGCGCGCGATGCGGCGCACGTCGCGGGTGTAGAAGTACGAGGCCAGCCCGTAGGGCGTGCCATTGGCTTCCGCCAGCACCCCGGCCTCGTCGGCGAAGCGGAACACCGGCACCATCGGGCCGAAGGTCTCCTCGCAGGCGAACTCCATGCCCTTGTTCACTCCGGTCAGCACGGTCGGTTCGTAGAAGTTCGCACCCAGCGCGGGCAGGCGCCGGCCGCCGGCGGCCACGCGTGCGCCCCTGGCCACCGCGTCGGCCACGTGGCGCTCCACCTTCTCCACCGCGCGCGTGTTGATCAGCGGGCCGATCTGCACGCCCTCTTCGCTGGCCGGGCCCACGCGCAGCGCGGACACGCGCGCGACCAGCCGGGCGACGAAATCGTCGTGCACGGCCTCATGCACGTACACGCGGTTGGGGCAGACGCAGGTCTGCCCGGCGTTGCGGAACTTGGCCGCCATCAGGCCGTCCACCGCGGCATCCAGGTCAGCGTCGTCGAAGACGATGAAGGGCGCGTTGCCGCCCAGTTCCAGCGACAGCTTCTTCAGCGTGTCGGCGCAGGCGCGCGCCAGGTGGCGCCCGACGGGCGTGGAACCGGTGAAGGTCAGCTTGCGCACGCGCGCGTCGGCCAGCCAGACGTCGACCACGCCGGCGGCGTTGGCGCGCGAGGCGGTGACCAGGTTGAGTACGCCGGGCGGCACGCCGGCCTCCTCGGCCAGCGCCGCCAGCGCCAGCGAGGTCAGCGGCGTGTCCTCGGCCGGCTTGGCGACCACCGTGCAGCCGGCCGCCAACGCCGGCGCGATCTTGCGCGCGATCATCGCGGCCGGGAAATTCCACGGCGTGATCGCGGCCACCACGCCCACCGGCTCCTTCACCGCCAGCATCTGCCGCCCGCGCACCGGCGGCGGGATGACGTCGCCGTAGCTGCGCACGGCCTCGGCGGCGAACCACTCCACGTAGCTGGCCGCGTAAACGATCTCGCCGACGGCCTCGGCCAGCGGCTTGCCTTGCTCGCGCGAGATCAGCCGCCCCAGGTCCTGGCGATGCTCCAGCAGCAGGGCGTTCCAGCGCGCCAGGATGCGCGAGCGGTCGCGCGCCGGCACCGCGCGCCACGCAGGGAACGCCGCATGCGCGGCCTCCAGCGCGTCGCGCGCGTCGCGCGCGTCGGCGTCGGGCACGCTGGCGAAGGGCTGCGCCAGCGCCGGGTCCTCGACGTCGTAGCGCGCGCCGCCCGCGGCTTCGCGCCAGCGGCCGTCGATGTAGTGGGCGGAACGCAGCAGGTCGGGGCGTTGCAGGGTCAGCGGCATGGCGATAACCGGAAGAAGAAGAGGAAGCGGCGGCGTTTCAGCCGGCGGCGACGATCCGCGCGATCGCCTCACCGACTTCGCCGGTGGAGGCGGTGCCGCCCAGGTCCGGCGTACGCGGGCCGTCGCGCAGCACCTGTTCGATGGCGGCCAGGATGGCGTCGTGCGCGGCGCGGCCCGCGCCCTGCCCGCCGCCGAGGAAATCGAGCATCAGCGCACCCGACCAGACCATCGCGATCGGATTGGCGATGCCCTTGCCGAAGATGTCCGGCGCCGAGCCGTGCACCGGCTCGAACAGCGACGGGAAGCTGCGCTCCGGGTTGAGGTTGGCCGACGGCGCCAGCCCGATCGTGCCGGTGGTCGCCGGGCCCAGGTCGGACAGGATGTCGCCGAACAGGTTGGACGCCACCACCACGTCGAAGCGCCCGGGCTGCAGCACGAAGCGCGCCGACAGGATGTCGATGTGCTGCTTGTCCACCTGTACCTGCGGATAGCCGGCGCCGATGGCGTCGGCGCGGCCGTCCCACCACGGCATGGCGATGGCGATGCCGTTGCTCTTGGTCGCCACCGTCAGGTGCCGGCGCGGCCGCGCGGCGGCCAGTTCGAAGGCGTAGCGCAGCACGCGGTCGGCGCCGTAGCGCGAGTACACCGATTCCTGGATCACGATCTCGCGGTCGGTGCCGGCGTACATCACCCCGCCCAGCGAGGTGTATTCGCCCTCGGTGTTCTCGCGCACCACCAGGTAGTCGATGTCGCCGGGCTTGCGCCCGGCCAGCGGGCACGGCGCGCCCTCGAACAGGCGCACCGGGCGCAGGTTGATGTACTGGTCGAACTCGCGGCGGAACTTCAGCAGCGAGCCCCACAGCGACACGTGGTCGGGCACCGTCGCCGGCCATCCCACCGCGCCGAAGTAGAGCGCGTCCATGCCCTCAAGCTGTGCCTTCCAGTCGTCCGGCATCATCTGCCCGTGCCGCGCGTAGTAGTCGCAGTGGGCCCAGTCGAAGTGCACGAAGTCCAGGCCGATGCCGAACCGACGCGCGGCCGCTTCCAGCACGCGCAGGCCCTGGGGCATGACTTCCTTGCCGATGCCGTCGCCCGGCAGGACGGCGATGCGATGCGGGGTGCTCACGGGGTGGCTTCTCCTGTCGGCGCGCGGCTGCGGCCGCCGGCGGCGAGCACGTCGTCCAGCCAGCCGGTCCGCAGTTCGGGGACCGAACGCGCCAGTTGTTCGTAATAGGGATGGTGGGGGCCGCGCGCGTAGTCCTCGCGGGCGATCTGCGCCAGCTTGCGGCCGTGGCGCATCACCACGATGCCGTCGCAGACCGCGCGCACGCTGTGCATGTCGTGGCTGATGAACAGGTACGAGGCGTTGACCTCACGGCGCAGCTCGGCGATCAGGTCCAGGATCGCCGCGGCCACCACCGGGTCCAGCGCCGAGGTCACTTCGTCGCACAGGATCAGGTCGGGCTGCGCGGCCAGCGCGCGCGCCAGGTTGATGCGCTGCTTCTGCCCGCCGGACAGGCCCACCGAGGTGCGGTCGGCCAGCGCCGCGGGCAGCTTCACCAGGTCGAGCAGTTCGGCCACGCGCCGGCGGCGCGCGGCCGCGTCCATGCCGTGGAAGAACGCCAGCGGGCGCTCCAGGATGCGGCCGACCGTGTGTGCGGGGTTGAGCGCGGTGTCGGCGTGCTGGAACACGATCTGGATGCGCCGCAGCGTCTCGCGGTCGCGCTTGGCCAGCGCGCCGGACAGCGCCTGGCCGTCGAAGCGGACGGTGCCGGCCGCCGGGGCGATCAGGCCGGCGATGCAGCGCGCCAGCGTCGACTTGCCGGAGCCGGATTCGCCGATCACGCCGATGGCCTGGCCGCGGTACAGGGTGAGGTCCACGTCCGACAGCACCGGGAATTCCGGCTTGCCGTCGCGCACGCGGCCGTAGCCGGCGCTCAGGCCGGCGACTTCCAGCAGCGGCTCGGCGCGCACGTCCGCGGACGCGGGCGCGGCCGGCGCGCGTTCGCCCACCCGCGCGGCGTCGAGCAGGCTGCGGGTGTAGTCGTCGGCGGGCGCGGCCAGCATCTGCGCCGTGGCCGCGCATTCGCGCATGCGGCCGTGGCGCAGCACCAGGATGCGGTCGGCCATCTGCGCCACCACGGCCAGGTCGTGGCTGACGTAGATCGCGCTGACGCCGTGCACGCGCACCGCGCGGCGGAATGCGGCCAGCACTTCGATCTGGGTGGTCACGTCCAGCGCCGTGGTCGGCTCGTCGAACACCACCACGTCCGGGTCGGCGATCAGCGCCATCGCCGCCATCACGCGCTGCAACTGGCCGCCGGAGACTTCGTGCGGATAGCGCTGGCCGATGGTCTCCGGATCCGGCAGGGCCAGGTCGCGGAACAGCGCGACCGCCTTGCGTTCGGCCTCGGCGCGCTCCAGCACGCCGTGCAGCAGCGCCGGCTCGATCACCTGGTCCAGCAACCGCCGCGAGGGATTGAACGAGGCCGCCGCGCTCTGCGCGATGTAGGCCACGCGGCGCCCGCGCAGAGCGCGCTTGCCGGATTCGGACAGCGCCAGCACGTCGGTCTCGCCGATCCGCACGCGGCCGCCGGCGATGCGGCAACCGCGCCGCGCGTAGCCCATCAGCGCCAGCGCGATGGTGGTCTTGCCCGAACCGGACTCGCCGATCAGCGCCAGCACTTCGCCCGGCTCCAGCGCGAAGTCCACGTCGTGGACCAGCACCTGCTCGCCGGCGGCGACCCGCAGGCCCTCGACCCGGATGCGCGCGCCCATCAATGCACCGCCTTGCGCGCGTCGCGGCCCGGCAGCGCGTCCACCACCAGGTTGACCGCCATGGTCAGGCTGGCGATGGCCAGCGCCGGCGCCACCACCGCCATGCCGCCCTGCCACAGCGCGCCCAGGTTCTCGCGCACCAGCGTGCCCCAGTCGGCCGCCGGCGGCTGCACGCCCAGGCCCAGGAAGCTCAGGCTGGCCAGCAGCAGCACCACGTAGACGAAGCGCAGTCCCAGGTCGACCAGCATCGGCGCGGCGATGTTGGGCAGCACTTCGTGCAGCATCAGGTAGCCGCGCGATTCGCCGCGCGTGCGCGCCACCACCACGTAGTCCAGCGCGGCCACGTTGATCGCCAGCGCGCGCGCGATGCGGTAGGCGCCGGGCACGTAGATGACCGCCGCGGTCAGCACCAGCAGCGGCACCGAAGCGCCGAACGCGGCCACCATGATCAGTGCGAACAGCTTGCTGGGGATCGAAATCAGCGTGTCCATGCCGCGGCTGAGCAGCATGTCCAGCCAGCCGCCGCTGACCGCCGCCAGCAGCGCCAGGCAGGTGCCGATGGCGCTGGCCAGCACCGCCGCCACCATCGCCACCGCGACCGTGTAGCGCGCGCCCAGCAGCACGCGCGCCAGCATGTCGCGACCCAGGTAGTCCGCACCCAGCCAATGCCCGGCCTGCGGCCCGGCGAACACCGGCAGCGCGCCGATCTCCTGCGCGCCGGCCGGCACCCACCAGGGCGCGGCCAGCGCGACCAGCAGCCAGGCCAGGACCACCAGCAGCCCCAGCGTGCCCGGCACGCCGAGACCGAGCGTGCGCCGGCGCGGGGCGGGTCCGGGAGCGGGACGGGGAGCGGCCGTGGCGTTCATCGGGCGTGGCGCAGGCGGGGGTTGGCGAGGATGCCGACCATGTCGGCGAGCATGACCAGCAGCAGGTAGCCGGCGCAGAAGATCATGGTGCAGGTCTGCACCAGCGGGATGTCGCGCTGGCTGACGCCGTCGACCATCAGCTTGGCCACGCCGGGGTAGTGGAAGATCGTCTCGATCACGATCACGCCGCCCAGCAGGTACGAAGTGCTCAGCGCCACCGCGTTGGCGATCGGCCCGATCGCATTGGGCATGGCGTGCAGCAGCACCAGCCGCACCGGCGGCACGCCCTTCAGCCGCGCCATCTCGATGTACGCCGCGTCCAACTGGTCGGCCAGCGCCGCGCGGGTCATCCGCATCATCTGCGCCACGGTCACGCAGCACAGCGTCAGCACCGGCATGACGAACACGCGCACCGCGCCGGAGAACGAATCGATGTCGCTGGCGTAGGACAGCGCCGGCAGCCAGCCCAGTTGCACCGACAGCACCAGCACCGCGATGGTGGCGATCAGGAATTCCGGAACGGACACCAGCGCCACCGCGCCGTTGTTGAGCAGGCGATCCAGCCAGCTACCGCGGAACACCGCCGCCAGCGTGCCCAGCAGCAGCGCCAGCGGCACCGCGATGGCGGCGGTCACCGCGGCCAGCAGCAGCGAGTTGGGCAGGCGGTTGCCGATCAGTTCCATCACCGGCGCGTCGCTGACCAGCGAGCGCCCGGGATTGCCGGTGACCAGGCCGCCCAGCCAGTGCAGGTAGCGCATCGCCAGCGGCTGGTCCAAGCCCATCTGCACGCGCAGCGCGGCCAGCGTCTCGGGGGTCGCGTCCTGGCCCAGCAATTCCTCGGCCGCGTCGCCCGGCAGCACCGCGGTGATGGTGAACACCACCACCGAGACCAGCAGCAGCGACAGCATCGCCAGCCCCAGCCGCTGCACCAGCATGCGCAGCAGCGGGTTCATGCGTCCCACCATACGTGCTCGGCGAACTCGTAGCCCATCAGGCCGCCGACCGGGATCGGCGCCAGTCCCTTCAGGCGCCGGTCGTGCGCGTCCAGCGAGGAAATGAACAGCGGCACGGCCACCCCGCCCTTTTCGTGGATCATCACCTGCATGTCGGCGTACATCGCCTTGCGGCGCGCCTCGTCCACTTCCGAGCGCGCGGCCAGCAGCAACTGGTCGAAGCGCGGGTCCTTCCAGCGCGCATCGTTGCTGGAGGAGTCGGACTTGAAGAACTGGGTCAGCACCGCGTCCGCGTTGGGGCGCGCGTTGACGTTGCCCCAGCCGACCGCGCTCTTGCCCCAGTGATTGGACCAGTAGCCGTCCGGCGGCATGCGCTGCAACTGCAGGTTCATGCCGATCTTGCGCGCGGCCTGCTGCAGCGTCAGGGTCATCTCCACGCTGTAGGAGGCCGCCGGCGAGGCGACCACCGGGATCGGCGTGCCGCCCAGGCCGCTGCGCCGGAAGTGGTGCCTGGCCCGGTCGTAGTCGATCTCGCGCTGCGGCAGCCCGGCGAACCAGAAGCGGTTGCTCGGATGGATGGGATGGTCGTTGGCGATCATCGCGTTGCCCAACGCCACCGACTCGACGATGCGCGCGCGGTCGAACAGCAGCTTGACCGCCAGGGTGAAGTCGGCGCTGCTGCCCGGCGCCATGTCCTGGCGCATCGCCAGGTTGCTGTACTGCCCCGAGGGCTGGCGGAACACCGTGTAGCCGCGGCTGCCGTCGATGCGCGCCACCGAGCGCGGGTCGACCGCCGCCACCAGGTCCAGGTCGCCGGACAGCAGCGCGTTGACCCGCGCGCCCTCGTCGCCCAGGCCGGCGAACACCACTTCGTCCACGTAGGGCCGGCCTTCGCGCCAGTAACCCGGATTGCGCACCATGATCGAGCGCAGCCCGCGCTTGAATTCCTTCAGCAGGAACGGGCCGGTGCCGATGCCGCGATTGAAGTCGTGCGTGCCGGCCGGGACGATGGCGAACCAGAACGTGGCCAGGGTCACCGGCAGGTCGGCGTTGGCCTGGTGCAGGCGCACTTCCACTTCGTCGGCGGCGACCGCACGCACGCGCTCGATCTGGTCGGCGAAGATCTTGGCCTTGGACACCGTGGCCGGGTCCTTGTGCCGCATCAGCGAGAACACCACGTCGTCGGCGTGCAGCGGCTTGCCGTCGTGGAAGTGCACGCCGCGGCGCAGGCGGAAGCGCCAGACCCTGGCGTCGGCGGTCTCGAAGCGCTCGGCCAGCGCCGGCTGCGGCGCCAGGCTGCCGTCGAAGCAGGTCAGGCAGCTATACAGCATGCGCGAACGCGCGTAGTCGGTCTGGTTGGACAGCTTGGCCGGGTCCAGGGTGTCGGCGATGGACGAAGTACCGCTGGCCACGCGCACGCGGCCGCCGCGGCGCGGCCGCGCCGCCACCGCGGCCTGGGCCAGGGTGACGATGCCGGAGGAGGACGCCAGCGCCATGCCCGCGCCGGCCAGCAGCTTCAGCACGTCGCGGCGCGAAGCGCCGCGCGCGAGCGCGTCGAGGATGCGGCCGCTGTCGGCCGCATCCAACTGGTCGCGCGCGTCGCCGCTCATGCGCGGGCGCCGGTTACAGGCCGACCAGCGCGGCCAGGCCGCCGGCGTCGGCGATCTCGGTGTAGCCGTATTCGGGATTGCCCGGACCGTGGCCGCGGTTGATCCACGCCTTGTCGCGGATGCCCACGTCGTGCGCGGTCATCAGGTCGTAGCGCAGGCTGGAGGACACGTGCAGCATGTCCTCAGGGTTGCAGCCCAGCGCGTCGATCATGTATTCGAACGGGCGCATGCGCGGCTTGTACGCCTGCGCCTGCTCGGCGGTGTAGACGCGGTGGAACGGCACGCCGAGCAGTTCGACGTTCTTCAGGATGTCCTTGTCGTCGGCGTTGGACAGGATCACCAGCGGGATCCGGTCGGCGATCTTCGCCAGGCCGGCGGTGACGTCCGGGTGCGGGCCCCAGGTCGGCACCGCGTCGCAGATGCTCTGCGCCTCGGCGTCGACGTATTGCAGCTTCCACTTGCGCGAGAGGCGGCGCAGCGCGTTCTTCAGCACGTCGCCCAGCGGCTGCCACGGGCCCAGCACCTCGTCCAGGCGGTAGGCGGTGAAATCGGCCAGGAACTGCGGCATCCGCTCCGGCGCGATGCGGTCGGCGAAGATGGCCCGCGCCATGTCGTTGGGCTTGTAGTTGATCAACGTGCCGTAGCAGTCGAAGGAGATGTACTTGGGCCTGAAGGTCATCGCGGCGCGCCTATCGCAAGGGACGGAGTTCGAGGGTGGGAAGGCCCGGTGCACGGGGCTGCGAGGATTGAAGCACGCACCCGGCCGGGGGTCATCGCGTTGTCTGCCCGGCGTTAGCGCGAAACTGCGGTTTGCCGCGCATCGCCCAGCACATTCTGTGCGTCCCCGCCCGGGCGGCCCGCCGGGGCCGGCGCGTCAGCCGAAACCGAGGATGGCCTTGGTCTCCAGGAACTCGCCCAGGCCGTGCTCGCCGAATTCGCGGCCGTTGCCCGAGCGCTTGTAGCCGCCGAACGGCGCGAACGGGTCCCAGGCCGGGTGGTTGACGTGGACCTGGCCGGAGCGGATGCGCAGCGCCACCGCGCGCGCTTGCGCCGCGTCTGCGCCCTGCACGTGCCCGCCCAGCCCGTAGAGCGTGCCGTTGGCGATGTCCACGGCCTCGTCCACGCTGTCGTAGGGAATGATGCACAGCACCGGGCCGAAGATTTCCTCCTGCGCGATCCGCATCGACGGGGCCACGCCGGAGAAGATCGTCGGCCGGGCGAAGTAGCCGCGTGCCAGCCCTTCCGGCCGGCCCGGGCCGCCGCACAGCAGCTTGGCGCCCTCGGCGATGCCGGCCGCGATCATCTCCTGCACCCGCTCGAACTGCGCACGGTTGGCCAGCGGCCCCAGCGTCGTCGCCTCCTGGTGCGGGTCGCCCACGGCGATGGCGCGCGCGGTCTCCGCCGCGATCGCCTCCACCTCCGCCAGCCGCGCCCGCGGCACGATCATCCGGGTCGGCGCGCTGCACGACTGGCCGACGTTGCGGAACGCCGTCATCACGCCCTGCGGAACCACCCGCGCCAGGTCGGCGTCCGGCAGCAGCACGTTGGGCGACTTGCCGCCCAGTTCCTGCGTCACCCGCTTGACCGTCGGTGCGGCCGCCTGCGCGACCAGCACGCCGGCGCGGTTGGAGCCGGTGATCGACATCATGTCCACGTCGGGATGCGCCGCCATCGCCGCGCCCACGTCCGGGCCGGTGCCGTTGACCAGGTTGAACACGCCGGCGGGCAGGCCGGCGTCGTGCACGGCCTGGGCGAACAGCAGCGCACTGAACGGCGACAGCTCGCTGGGCTTCAGCACCACGGTGCAGCCGGCGGCGATGGCCGGCGCCACCTTCGCGGTGATCTGGTACAGCGGCCAGTTCCAGGGCGTGATCAGGCCGCACACGCCGATGGGCTCGCGCACGATGGCGGTGCTGCCCTTCATCTCCAGGAACGGGAAGTCCGCGAGCAGGTCGCGCGCCACCCGCAGGTGCTCGGCGGCCAGCGGCACCTGCGCGCTGCGCGCGTAGGCGATGGCCGCGCCCATCTCGCGCGAGATCGCCTGCGCGAATTCCTCCGCCCGCTCCAGCACCAGCGCACGGATGCGGTCCAGGTACGCGGCGCGCGCGGCGGCCGGCAGCGCCGCGAAGGCGGGGAAGGCGGCGCGCGCGGCGGCGACCGCGCGGTCCACGTCGGCCGCGTCGCCGGTGGCGACTTCGGCCACCACCGCCTCGGTCGCCGGGTCCACCACCGGCAGCAGTGGCCCGTCCAGGGCGACCCAGCGGCCGTCGATGTAGGCCGCGTTGCGGATCGGCCCGCCTGCCATGAGGGTGTCGAAAAGCTCGGTCATCACTGCAAGGTCCTGCGGAAAGGGGGAAGCGTTCGCGGCGGATGCGCGGGATGCGCGGCGAGCGGCCATCGCACCGGTACGTGCGCGATGGCGGGACGGACGCGCGCGTTGCCGTTCGCCTGCGGATGCTTCGTCGCCCACGCAGGCCCGGCCATTCGCATGCACCCGGACTGTGCATCGCACCGGCCGGAAACACGCGCCAGGTTCGCGGCATGCGAGGCCCGCACGCCACGGCGGCCATCCGTACCCGGCGCGGCATGCCGCACGGGCGCCACATCGATGCGCGGGCATCCTTCGCCGCGCATCGCTACCAGCCCCGCATGCGCGGCCAGGCGACGACGATCGCGCGGCTGCCCGAGCGCACCACTTCGTAGCGCTCGTGCTGCGCGCCGGTGGCGCAGGCGTGGTTGGGCAGGATGCGTACGCGGCTGCCGATGGGCAGGTCCGGCAGCACGGCGGCGCTGCCCGGGCGCAGTGCGACGATGCCGTGCTCCTGGTTGGCGTCGGCGACGATCAGGTCGGGGAACACCGCGCCGTCGATGTCGCAGACCAGGCCGTAGCCCTGGTCCACCGGATGGCGCGCGGTGCCGCGGTCGCGCGACATCGCCATCCAGCCGGCGTCGATCAGCACCCAGCCCTTCTCCGGCTTGTGCCCGATCACTGTGGCCAGCACCGACAGCGCGATATCGTCCGGCGTGCACACGCCGATGCCGTGCATCACCAGGTCGAAGAACATGAACACGCCGGCGCGGACTTCGGTCACGCCGTCCAGGTCGCGGGCGAAATGCGCGGTCGGCGTGGAGCCCACGCTGACGACCGCCACCGCGTGCCCGTGGCCGCGCAGGCGTTCGGCGGCCGCGACCGCGGCGGCGCGCTCGGCCTCGGCGGCTTCGGCCAGGCCCACGCCGCCGCGGCAGGCGTAGGACTCGCCTGCATGGGTCAGCACGCCGCGCAGCGCGACGCCGCCGGCGCGCAGGATGTCGGCGATCGCCACGATCCGCGGATCGTCCGGGACCAGGCCGCCGCGGTGGCCGTCGCAATCGATCTCGATCAGCACGCCCGGCAGCGGGCCGGACGCGGCCGCCTGCGCCAGCGCGCGCGCCTGCTCGGCGGTGTCGATCACCACGTCCACGGCGACGCCGCGCGCCACCAGCGCCTGCAGGCGCGCGATCTTGTCCGGCGCCAGGCCGACCGCGTAGGTGATGTCGGTGAAGCCGGCTTCGGCGAAGTGCTCGGCTTCCTTCACCGTCGAGACGGTGATCGGTCCGCGACCGCCGTCGGGGAACAGCAGCGCGGCGGCCTCGACCGACTTGGCGGTCTTCACGTGCGGGCGGAAGCCCACCCGCAGCGCCGCCAGCCGGCCGCGCAACCGCGCGATGTTGCGCTCGGCCCGCGCCAGATCCAACACCAGCGCGGGTGTACCGGCCGTGTCGAGCGTGCCGGCCGGGAATGTCTGCGTGCTTGCCGCTGCGTTCATGTCGTCTCGCCCGCGGGGCGCGGCGCGCCCCGTGCCTGCCCTCGCCGCGGCGGCGTCAGAAATACTTGACCCAGCCGATCGACGTCCTGCGCTTGAATGCGCCGAACCACTTGGTCGGGTAGTACAGCACGAACCACATGCCCACGGTGACCACCCACACCACCCAGAACTGGTCCGGCGCCACGCCGAAGCGCTCCATGCCGGTGGGGCCGACCTGGTTGGTGCCGAAGATCGCCAGCAGGATCTTGTAGCCGAAGATCAGCACCGCCAGGTGGACGATGTAGTAGAACATCGGCGCGCCGCCGAAGGTGGTCATGAAGCGGGTGAAGGCGTTGTCGGCCTGGTCGGTCGCCGCCAGCAGGAAGAAGCCGCCGCCCAGCGTCATCAGCAAGAAGTCCAGCGACGGCGGGTACTTGGTGTAGTTGAGGAAGTCCATCACCGTCAGCAGCGGCGTGGCCTGGTGCGTCCAGGGCGCGTTCTCGCCGTAGAGGTTGGAGCCGCGCAGCAGCAGCAACGCGATCCAGCAGCCGATGCCCAGCGCGACCAGCAGCTTGCGCCGGCGGGCGGCGTCGAAGTCGCGCGCGAACAGCGGGCCGGCCGACCAGCCCAGCAGGATCACGCCCACCCACGGCAGTGCCGGGTAGGTCACGCGGATCTGCGGCATCGTGTCCTCGTACAGCCAGCCGCGGTGCAGGAACAGCGTCCACAGCTCGTACATCGGATGCGAGCGCGGCAGATCGATCCAGGCCAGCGCGTTGTGGCCGCACACGATCACCAGCCCGACCACCAGCAGCAGTTTGCGCGGCAGCGAGGAAGCGAACGCCAGCACCACCATCGAGAAGCCGATGGCCCACATCACCTGCAGGTAGATCACCTTGGGCAGTTCGCCCACCCACAGGAAGCTGATCAGGGTGACTTCCAGGAAGATCAGCAGCGCGCCGCGCTTGAACAGGAACTCGCGCGCCGAGCGCGGCACGCCGCCGGGCGGGTGCGCGTACAGCCACGCGCCCAGGCCGGTCAGGAACACGAACACCGGCGCGCAGAAATGCGCCGCCAGGCGGCTGAAGAACAGGTCCGCCGGGGTCTGCCCGATGGTCATCGGGTCGGTGACCTGGTAGTGCAGGTACAGCGTCTCGCGCACGTGGTCCATCATCATCACGCACATGACGAATCCGCGCAGCGCGTCGATCGAGGTGATGCGCTTGCCGTGCGCGGCGGCGGCGGGCGTCGCCAGTGCGGCCTTCACCGCGGCGTCGCCGGTGAGCGAGGAAGTGCTGGTCGACATGTCGGACCTCTTGCGGTGTGGGCACCGGGCGGCGGGCGTGCCGGCCCGTGGAGAAAGGGCGGCCGGCCCGGGGAAGGGGCCGGCCGCCGGAGCGCCGCGTCAGCGGTGCTTCGGGGGAGTGACGCCCATGTCCTTGAGGACCGAGGCGGGCAGGGTCTTCTCGGCCACCGGCAGCGGGTCCAGGCCCTCGGCAACCTGGAACGACAGCGTGGTGTTGTAGCCCTCGGTCTGGTACGCCTCGTCGGGGCGGCCGGCGAGCTTGCGCACGCCTTCGACCTCGTCGATGAAGTACAGGTTGACGCTGTAGTCGCCGCGCCACGGCAGGGCGACGCTGAACCTGCCGTCGGCGTCGCTGATGACGGTGCGCGCCCAGCCCGAGGGCACCGAGACCTTGACCGCTTCGCCGGCCAGCGGTTCGCCCAGGTAGGTCACCTGGAACTCCACCGCATCGCCCTTGCGCTCGCCGGTCGGCACGATGTCCAGCGTCAGCACCGGCTCGCGCTTGCGGAAATCGCCCACCCAGCGCGTGGCCGGTATCCAGAAGTTGTGCAGGGTCTTGCCGTCGCGCGAGATGTCGTGCATCGGGTATTCCAGGTCCACCGACACCAGCGAGTCGGCCGCGCCCGGGCGCACGCCGGCCGGCAGGTCCAGCCGGTCGGCGCGCTTGACCAGTTCCACCGGCTTCTCGCCGGCGGGCGTGTACCAGGTGGTCTGCAGCTTGACCATGCGGTCGATGCCGCCCGGCGACACTTCGTGCAGGTTCTGGTCCAGCTCGCCGTAGCGGAAGGTCAGGCCGTCGCCGGCCTTCTCGTACCAGAACTGGTGCGCCTGGGCCACGCCGGCCGAGAGCAGCAGCAGCGGCACGGCGGTACGGACGAGGATGCGGGCGAATCTTTTCATCGGACGCTTCTCTTTCATGGGGCCTCTCTGCAGGGACTGGCGGTCAGAAACCGATCCGGGCGGTCAGCGTGACCCGGCGCTCGGTGCCCGGCATCACCCAGTAGGAACTGTAGGAACTGGCGTAGTACTCCTCGTCGAACAGGTTGTCCACGTCCAGCGACAGCTTCAGCTTGTCGCTGACGTCGTAGGAGGCCATCGCGCTCCAGACCACGTAGGACGGCAGCTTGAAGTAGTCCGCGGCGCTGAACGCGGCCGCCGCGCCCTCGCGCTCGCCGACGTAGCGCGGGCCGCCGCCGATGGACAGCTTGCGCCCGCCCACCTCCAGGTCCTTGAACAGCAGCAGGCTGGCCGCCTGCTTGGGCACGTTGGCGTTCTGCCGGCCGATCTGGCTCAGGCCGGCGCCGCCGGCGATGTCCTTGGTCACGTGTGCGTCGGTGTAGGCGTAGGAGGCGTACATGCGCAGCCCCTCGGCGATCTGCCCGGCCACGTCCAGCTCGACGCCCTGGCTCTCCATCTCGCCGATGGCCTGGTTGTAGTTGTTGGGATCGACCGGATCGGCGGTCAGCACGTTCTGCTTGGTGATGTGGTAGACCGCCAGCGTGCTGCTGATGCGGCCGGTGTCCCACTTGGCGCCGATCTCGTAGGACTTGCCCTCTTCCGGGTCGAAGCCGTGGCTGGCGCCGTTGGCATCGGGGCGGCTGACGCCGGTGTTGGGGCGGAAGCTGCTCGCGCTGGTGGCGTACAGCGACCACTGCGCGTTGGGCTGGTAGACCAGGCCCACGCGCGGGCTGGTGGCGCTGGGCTCCTGGCGCACGACGTTGCCGTTGCGCAGGTTGTGGGCCACCTGGCGCGACTTGTCGTAGCGCACGCCGACCAGCGCCTTCCAGTGCTCGCCCAGGTCGATCTGGTCCTGCGCGTACACGGCGTAGGCCTTGTGGTCCTCGTCGGTCATGATCGCCGGCGTCTTGGTCGGCTTGGCCGCGCCGTAGACCGGGTTCATCAGGTCGATGCCGTAGGTGGTGCCGGCGGGGTCGGCCGCGTTCTGGCGGCGGTGGTCCTCGTACTTGTAGCCGTCCACGCCGAACAGCAGGTTGTGGGTGACCGCGCCGGTGCCCAGCTTGCCGATCACCTCGAAGCGGCCGGACATGTCGGTGGCCTCGTTGTCGCGGTCGCGGTAACGGCGGCGCAGCATGCCGTTGGCCTGCAGCGCGCCGTACGGGCGCACTTCGCTGCTGGCGCCCTTGAGCGAGCTCTTGCGGTAGCTGACGCCGGTCTGGATGGACCAGTTGTCGCTGAACCAGTGCTGCAGGAACACCTGGTGGCCCAGCGATTCGGTCTTGTGCTTGCCGTCGTTGGGCTCGCCGTAGAAGTTGCTGATCGGCACCACGCCCAGCTTGCCGTTCACCGCCACCACGCCGCGGTCGAACGGCGCCTCCTGCCGCACCGCCTCGATCTCGTAGGACAGGGTGGTGTCCGGGGTGATCATCCACAGGAACGACGGCGCCACCAGCAGGCGGTCGTACTCGATGGTGTCGCGGAAGCTCTTGCCGTCCTCGTAGGCGGCATTGAGGCGATAGGCGACGGTCTCGCTGAGCGGACCGGTGGAATCGATGGCCGCGCGGTACACGTCGAAACTGCCCGCGCTCAGTTCCAGCATGTTGGCCGCCTTGAACAACGGCTTCTTGGTGGAGATGTTGATCGTGCCGCCGGGCTCGCCGCGGCCGTACAGGGCCGAGGACGGCCCCTTCAGCACTTCCACGCTCTGGGTGTTGGCGCCGTCGCGCACGCCGTTGTAGCCGCGGCTGGAGCTGAAGCCGTTGACCATGTAGTCCGAGCCGAAGTCCGGGTGGCCGGCGAAGCCGCGGATCGAGTAGCTGTTCCACAGGCCGCCGAAGTCGCTCTGCTTGGAGATGGTGGCGGACAGGTCCAGCGCGCCGCTCAGGTCGGTCACGCCGGCGTCGCGCAGCAGGCCCGCGTCCAGCACCTGGATGCTCTGCGGCAGGTCGCGGATCAGCGCGTCGGTCTTGGTGGCGCCGGTGACGCTGAGGTTGCGGTAGGGGCGGCGCTCATCGCGGACCTGGACGGTGTCCAGCGTGGTGGCGCTCGAATTGGATTGCGCCGCGGCGGGCGCGGCGGGCTGGCTCGCCTCCTGGGCGAGCGCGAGCTGCGTGCAGGCGGCGAGGCAGGAAGGAATCAGGAGGCGGAGGGCTGGACGGCGGGGCATGTGCGGTTCCTGCAGCGGGTGGGTGGTACAGGGAAGGGCTATGCGGCACGTGGGGCTGGCGCCAACGAAGCATCCCGGCATCGTTTTCTCCGCGTCTTGTACGAAACGTAGGGCCGCCGCCAAATCGACATTACCCGCCGCCATGCCCACGCCGGCACGGATGTTTGTATCGGCGGGACGAGCCTCTCCGGCAGATCACGCTGCCTTGCACTCCGCTCCCTGCGCCCGCTCCGCACTGCACAACCCGCCTTCCGCGGCGGCGACGCGCGGCGCGCGCCCGGCATGCGCCGCACCAGTCAGTAAGCCGCGTTTCCGTTTCCGCGGCAACCGGGCCGGAATAACAGTTTTCCGACATGCGCCGATGCACGGATGCGTACCTACGCAGGCACGTGCACGCCCCGGACCGGTGCTTGCATGCACCAAAAAAGAACGCCCGCGCGACGGAGCCGCGCGGGCGTTCGGCCTCCGGAAGCGCGCAGTCAGGGGATCGCGTAGCGCACCGAAATGGTCTGCTGCGACGGCAGCACCACGACCACCACCACGCGGTCGCCGGACACCGGGTTGGCGCCCTTGGCGGTCAGCTTGTCGCCCTCGGCCACCAACGGCGCTTCCTTGCGGCCGTCCTTGCCGACGATGGTCAGCTTGCCGGTGATGCCCTTGGTCGGCATCAGGCTGCCGTGGTCGTCCATGTAGATCTGCGCGCCGCCGCTGGCGCCGGGCACCAGCTCGAACGAGATCTCCTGCGCGGCCTTGACGATGCCGCCGAAGCGGGCCTTGGCCTCGCCGTGCGCCAGGGCCGTGGAGACCAGGGCCAGGCTGAGCAACGCGGCGGCCGCCAACGAAGTCCACAGGGAAGAGAAAGAACGAATGCGCATAACACTCTCCGGTTTCGTCGATGCGGCGCGCTTGGAGGCGGCGCCGCGAAGGCCTGCGTCAGGTGAAGGATGTCAGAAGGCGTCCTGCAGGGTCTGCGCGCCACCGTCCAGGCCGGCCGCCGCGTCCTGCTCCAGCAGGCGGCGGGTGGGCTCCTCGCCGAACAACCAATACATCATCGGCGTGAGCAAGGTGTCGAGGATGGTCGAGCTGACCAGCCCGCCGAAGATCACCACCGCCACCGGGTGCAGCAGTTCCTTGCCCGGTGCGTCGGCCGCCAGCAGCAGCGGGGTCAGCGCCATCGCCGCGGTCAGTGCGGTCATCAGCACGGGCGTCAACCGCTCCAGCGAGCCGCGCACGATCATCGCCCGGCCGAACGTCTCGCCCTCGAACTTGCACAGGTTCACGTAGTGGCTGATCTTGAGGATGCCGTTGCGGGTGGCGATGCCGGCCAGGGTGATGAAGCCCACCATCGAGGCGACCGACAGCTCCACCCCTGCCGCCCACATCGCCACCACGCTGCCGATCAGCGCCAGCGGGATGTTGGCCATGATGATCGAGGTCAGCACCACCGAGCGGTAGCGGCTGTACAGCAGCAGGAAGATCAGCGCCAGCGAGACCAGCGCCAACCCGGCGATCAGGCGGGTGGCCTGCTCCTGGGCCTGGAACTGGCCTTCCAGGGTGATGAAGTTGCCGGTCGGGACGTTCGCCTCCTCGATCGCCTTGCGCACGTCGGCCACCACCCGCGCCATGTCCGAACCGTCGGTGTTGGCATACACCACGATCCGGCGGCGGCCGTTCTCGCGGCCGATCTGGTTGGGGCCGTCGGTTTCGGCAACCTCGGCGATGGACGAGACCGGGATGCGGCCCAGCGGCGTGTCGATCAGCGTGCGCATCAGGTCTTCCGGCCCGCGCGCGTCGTCGGGCAGGCGCACCACCAGCTCGTAGCGGCGCGAGCCGTCCACGATGTCCGCGCCGTGCGCGCCATCGGTCAGCGCCTGCAACAGCCGCACCGCCTCGCCCGGCGCCAGGCCGGCCTGCGCGGCGCGCTGCTGGTTGATGCGCACGGTGATCTGCGGGATAAGCACCTGCTTCTCGACGGTCAGGTCGACCAGCCCGGGGATGCCTTCCATGCGCGCGCGCATCTGCTCGCCCAGGCCGCGCAGGGTGTCCAGGTCGTCGCCGAAGATCTTCACCGCGATCTGCGCGCGCACGCCCGACAGCAGGTGGTCCAGGCGGTGCGCGATGGGCGCGCCGATGGCGGTCTGCGCCGGCAGCACCGAGAGCTTCTTGCGCAGGTCGGCCAGCACTTCCTCGCGGTCGCGGCCGGACGGTTTCAGGTCCACGTCGATCTCGGAGGAATGCACGCCCTCGGCGTGTTCGTCGAGCTCGGCGCGGCCGGTGCGGCGGCCGACCTGGGTCACCTCGGGCACCTGCAGGATCAGTTCCTCGGCGGCGCGGCCGATGCGGTTGGCCTCCTCCAGCGAGGTGCCGGGGCTGAGCAGCATGCCCAGCACCAGCGAGCCCTCGTTGAACGGTGGCAGGAACGCGCGCGCGAAGAACGGCACGCTGGCCGCCGCCAGTACCACGGCCAGCGCGGCCGCGGCCAGCAGCTTGCGCGCGCGCGGGAACGACCATTCCAGCAGGCGTTCGTCCTGGCGCTTGAGCCAGCGCACCAGCGGGCCATCGCCGTGGCCCAGCCGCTTCATCTTCGGCAGCAGGTAGCTGGCCAGGGTGGGCGTGACGGTGATCGAGACCAGCAGCGAGGCCAGGATGGAGACGATGTAGGCCACGCCCAGCGGCGCGAACAGCCGGCCCTCGATGCCCGGCAGCGCGAACAGCGGCACGAACACCAGCACCACGATGGCGGTGGCGTAGACGATGCCCGAGCGCACTTCCAGGCTGGCCTGGCGCACCACCTGCAGCACCGGCAGCGGATTGCCGGCCTCGCGGTTGAGCTTGAGCCGGCGCTGGATGTTCTCGATGTCCACCACCGCGTCGTCCACCAGTTCGCCGATGGCGATGGCCAGGCCACCCATCGTCATCACGTTGATCGACAGTCCCATCCAGTGGAACACCAGCGCGGCCACCACCAGCGACAGCGGGATGGCCAGCAGCGAGATGAAGGTGGTGCGCGCCGACAGCAGGAAGGCGAACAGCACGATCGCCACGATGATGGCGCCGTCGCGCAACGCCTCGGCCACGTTGCCGATCGACGCTTCGATGAAGTCCGACTGGCGGAACAGCACGTTGGGCTTGCCCACGCCCTCGGGCAGCGCGCGCGATAGCTCGTGCAGCGCGTCGTCCACGCCGGCCATCACCTTGACGGTGTCGGCGCCGGGCTGCTTCTGCACGCTGGCGATCACCGCCGGGTGGCCGCCGTAGCTGCCGTCACCGCGCTTGTTGGCCGGCGCGTAGCGCACGCTGGCGATCTGCGAGAGGTAGATCGGGTTGCCGTCGCGGAAGCTCACCGGCACCCGCTGCAGGTCTTCGATCTGCAGGGTGCGGCCAATGTGGCGGATCAGGTATTCGCGGCTGTTGAGGTCGATGAAGCCGCCGCCGGCATTGCTGGCGAAGCCCTTCAGCGCGTTCTCCACCTCGGTCAGCGACACCCCCGTCTGCGCCATGCGCGCGGTATCCGGCTCCACCCGCAGGGTGCGCACGTCGCCGCCGATCGGGATGACCTGGGCCACGCCGTTGACCGACAGCAGGCGCGGGCGCACCACGTAGTCCACGTATTCGCGGACCTGCATGGCGTTGCCCTGCGCGCCCTCGGCGATGGGGAAAGCGATCAGGGTGATCTCGCCCATGATCGAGGTCACCGGCCCCATCACCGGGGCGATGCCCTCGGGCAGTTCCTCGCGCACCAGCGCCAGCCGCTCGGCCACCATCTGCCGATTGCGGTAGACGTCGGTACCCCAGTCGAACTCGGCGTAGACGATCGACAGTCCCACGCCGGAGGTCGAGCGCACGCGGGTCACGCCCGGCATGCCGTTGAGGCTGGTCTCGATGGGGAAGGTGATGGTCTGCTCCACCTCTTCCGGCGCCATGCCGCCCGCCTCGGTCAGCACCGTGACCACGGGCTTGTCCAGCGAGGGGAACACGTCCACCGGCGTGCGCAGCGCGGTCAGCGTGCCGTAGACCAGCAGCAGCGCCGCGAACGCGAGCACCATCAGCCGGTTGCGGAGCGCGAAACTGACGATTCTGTCGAACATGGAATGCGTTCCCGGGTCAGCGGATCTGGGAGATCAGTGCGGCGCCCTGCACCACCACCCGGTTGTCCTCGCCCAGGCCCTGGACGACGACGACGCTGCGCGCGTCCAGTGCGTGCGCCTGCACGGGTTGCGGCAGGTAGCGCTCGGCGCCGGACTTGATCCAGACGATGGGCTCGTTGGCCGCGTTGCGCACCACCGACACCTTCGGCAGCACCACGCCGCGGGTGCGTTCCTTCAGCCGCACGACCACGGTCACCGGCTGCCCGACCACCAGCGCCAGGCGCCGGCCTTCGGCGCCGTCGGCCAGGTCCACGCGGAAGCTCACCGGGATCAGGCCGTCGCGCAGGCTGCCGGCGCCGCCGATCAGGCTGAGCGCGGCATCGTCCACGCCCAGCAGGCTGGCGCCGTCGATCTGCCCGGCCAGGGCGGGATCGGCCGTGGTCGCTTCCACCTGCAGGCGGGTCGGGTCAACGATCTGGAACAGCAGGTCGCGCGCTTCCACGACCTGGCCGCTGATGGCGTTGGCCTGGGCGATGGTGCCGCTGACCGGGGCCAGCAGCGGTTCGCGGCCATCCAGCCCGGCGCCGACGCTGCGGGTCGCCGCGCCGAGGCTGGCGAGTTCGGCGCGCGCGGCCTCGATCTCCTTGCGCGGCACGGTGTCGGCCAGCGATTCCAGGCGCGCCACGCGCTGCCGCGCCAGTTCCAGGTTGCTGCGCAACTGCGCCAGTTGCGCCTGCTGGTTGGCGCGCGAATAGGGATCGGCGTTGTAGCGCACGTAGCCCAGCACCTGACCCTTGCGCACGGTCTGGCCGATGGTCGGCAGGCCGTCCGGGCCGGCTTCGATGCGGCCGCTGCTCATCGACTGCACCAGGCCGCCGGCGTTGGGATCGTTGACCACCCGCCCCATCAGCTCGACGCTGGCGGCCGCGTCGGTGGCCTTGGAGAAGCGCGTGCGCACGGCCATGCGGCGCTGCGCCGGCATCGGCACGTTGACGCTGCCGTCGGGCAGCCGCGACAGGCCGGCGACGCCGCCGGTGGAAGTGGGGCCGTCCAGGTGTTCGCCGTTGGGGCCGTGCGCGCCGGGCGAGGCGTGGATGTCGTCCGCCAGCGTGAGCATCAGACCGAGCGAGAGCGTCAGCGCCGCTCCGGCGGCGCAGGTGGCGAGCAGGCGGTTCATGGGCGGGCTCCGGAACGGCGCCGGGCGCTGCCGCGCCGGCGCAGGAAGACAAAAGCGAGGGCGGCCAGCACCAGCAGGCCGAGGGCGACGTGCCACCAGCGCAGGCCGGCGCCCGCATGGGCGTGGGCGGTGTCGGCGACGTCGAGCGCGCCGGCGACGATGTCGAAGTCGTCGCCCTGGGTGACGGTGAAGGCCAGCGAGTGCTTGCCCACCTTGGACAGCGCCTCGATCAGCTTCGGGTCCTTGAAGGTGTAGACCCCGGTCGCCGGGTCGAACGTGGCCTTGGCGGTGATGCCGCCGCTCTCCAGTTCGACGTCGGCGCCGTCCACCGGCGCGTTGGTCTCGTAGACGTTGATCATCGCCGTCAGCGCATCGTGCTCGAGGTGCGCGACCAGTTCGAACATCTCGGTGAAGGCTTCCATCCGCGGCCGGCCGTCGGCGGCCGCGGCGGCGCTGGCGGCGGGACCGTCCAGGTGCTCGCCGTTGGGGCCGTGCGCGCCCGGCGAGGCGGACGCGTGCAGCGGCGCGGCGAGGAACAGCAACAGGCTTGCGAGACGCAGGGAGACTCTCATGGCAGCATTCCGATGACTTGCAACAAGCGGGCGTGGGCCAGGCCGTGTTCGGCATGGCGGCGGGCGCGGTCGGCTTCGGCCTCGGCCGAATAGCGGGTGGTGAGCAGCAGTTCGGCCAGGTCGATCTCGCCGGCCGCGAAGGCCCGCTGCATCAGGCGCACGCGCTCGGCCAGCAGGCCGGCGCGCCGGCTCTCGCTGTCCAGTTGCCGGTCCGCCAGCACGATGGCCA
The DNA here is from genome assembly GCA_937975725.1 of uncultured Pseudoxanthomonas sp. GTDB lineage: Bacteria > Pseudomonadota > Gammaproteobacteria > Xanthomonadales > Xanthomonadaceae > Pseudoxanthomonas_A. Next base: position 73,087 of record CALJUL010000017.1, read on the forward strand.
GTCGGGCCGCTTCCAGTTCGGCGGCGTGGCGGCTGCGCGCCAGCGCCAGCTCGGCCTGCGCCACGTCCAGTCCGGTCTGCGCCTGCGCGCGCACCAGGCTGCGGCGCGCGCCCACGCCCAGCGGGACGCGCAGTTCCACCACCAGGCTGCGCTCGCCGATCGCGCCGGGGCCGTCGGCCTCGTCCTTGGCGCCGATGGTCAGCTCCGGCGGCATGCCCAGCGAGCGGCGCACCGCCTTGAGTTCGCCCTCGGCGCGCAGCACGGCCTTCTCCGCCGCGACCAGCGACGGCGGCGTGCCGGCCCGGGCCAGCAGCGCATCGACGTCGGCGTGGGATTCGTTCTCGATCTCGCCGGCGTCCGGCAGCGTGTCCAGGCCGGTCAGCACCTTCCAGCGCGCCACGCTGTCGTGCAGCTCGCGCTCGGCATCGTCCCGCTCGGCCTCGGCGGCCAACTGGTCGGCACGCGCGGACAATGCGTCGCTGTGCGCCAGATCGCCAGCCTTCACCCGGCGCTCCACGTCGTCGGCCAGCTTGGTCAGGAAGCCGACCTTCGCCTGCGCCTGCTCGCGCGTGGCCTGGCGCGCAGCGATTTCCCACGCCGCCTCGCGCACGCGGCCGGCCACTTCCAGGCGCGCCTGCGCCAGGTTGGCCTCGGCCCATTCCACGTCGGCGCCGGCGGCGGCGCGCGCGGCGCCGCGCTGGCCCGGCATCCACAGCGGCACGCTCAGGCCGACCTCGGTCTCGGTGCCGGTGCCGGCGCGCGCGCCGCCGTACCAGTCGCCTTCGGTGCGCGAGAACGACAGCGACGGCTCCGCGACGGCGAAGCTGCGGGCGATGCGGCGGTTGGCGTCGGCGCGCGCGGATTCGCCTTCGGCGCGGCGCGCTTCGACTGCGCGCTGCCAGGCGGCGTCGACCGCGCGCGCCAGTCCCGGCGCGTTGCCCTCGATCGCCGAGGCCGCCGGCGCGGCGCAGGCCAGGCACAGCAACAGCCAGGGCGCCGCGCGCCTGCCGGCGCGGGCCGGGGAACGGTGCTTGCTCATGAGAAACGGTCCTTGGTGCGGTAATAGGCGCCCACCAGCGGCAGGAACCACGGCGGGCCGAAATGGCCGGGGATCGCCGGCCACGCGCGGCCGCCCCACGGGTTGTCCGCGGGCTCGCCGGCGATCAGGCGCGCCATCACCTGGCCCATGTGCACGGACATCTGGGTGCCGTGGCCGCTGTAGCCGGTGCTGTACCAGACGCCGTCGCGGCGGCCGGCGCGCGGCAGGCGATCGCGCGTCATGTCGACCACCCCGCCCCAGCAGTATTCGATGGCCACGTCGGCGAGCTGCGGGAAGATGCCCAGCATGCCTTCCTGCAGGATCGGCGCGCTGCGCGCGTCCGAGCGCGGCGAGGAGACGCCGAAGTGCGCGCGCCCGCCCAGGATCAGGCGGTCGTCGTCGGTGAGGCGGAAATAGTGGTGGATGTTGGCCACCGTGGTGCAGGTGCGGCGGCGCGCGATCAGCGTCTGCGCGCGCTCGCGCCCCAGCGGTTCGGTGGCGATGATGAAGCTGCCCACCGGCACCATGCGCCGGCGCAGCCAGCCGAAGGTGCCATAGCCGCCGTGGCGGCCGGCGCCGTTGGCCAGCAGCACCTGCCCGGCGCGCATGCGTCCGCGCGCGGTGTGCAGCAGCGACGCGCCGCCCTCGGCGCGCTCGATGCGCTCGACTTCCGCGCCCAGCAGGATGCGGCCGCCGGCGCGCTCCACCGCCGCGGCCAGGCCGTTGGCGAAGCGGCCCATGTGCATCTGCGCGCTGCGCTTGTACACCAGGCCGCCGGCGAAGCGCTCGCTGGCGATCTCCTCGCCGCGCACGCGCGCGGCGTCCAGCAGTTCCACGTCGGTGTCCACGCCGTCGGCGACCAGGCGCTCGGCGCTACGCGCCAGCGCGTCGTAGTGCGCCGGGCGCGTGGCCAGCTTCAGCTTGCCGTTGCGGGCGAAGCCGCAGTCGATGCCCTGCTCGCGCACGATGCGCTCGACCGTGTCCACCGCGTCGTCGTAGGCGCGGTACCAGGCGCGCGCCTGCTCCGTGCCGACGCGCGCGGCCAGGTCGCCGTAGTCGTGCGCCAGGCCGTTGTTGACGTGGCCGCCGTTGCGCCCGGAGGCCTCGCCGGCCACGCAGTCGCCGGCTTCCAGCACCGCCACGCTGGCGCCGCGCGAGGCCAGTTCCAGCGCCGCCGACAGCCCGGTGAAGCCGGCACCGACGACGGCCACGTCCACCGTGCCCGGCCACTCGCCGGTGCGCGGCGCGTAGCGCGGCACGGTGTCCATCCAGTACGACTGCACCTTCAATCGCGTCACCCTGCGTCACCTCGATGGACTGTTCGGACAACGGACGCGGTCCCGTCGGGACCTTCCCAAGACACGTCCTCCGCTCCCTTGTCCACGCACGCTGCCGGCATGGACGACGAATGATTGGAACACGGCGCCGCAACGACGATCGCCGCGATCGAAGCCCGTCGACGGCATGTCCATGCGTTTTTGATCGCGGAAGGCAGCAGGTCGTGCGGCCCGACCTGCCGGGACGCTCCATGGAACGCGCGCGCGGGAGCGGCCGCGGCAGAAGGAGGAAGGGCCGGGCCGCCGGCACGTCCGTGCGGACGAAGCGAGGCTCCGGTCACCCACTGTCCGTGCTGCGCCGGGATGCCCGGCCACCCGTTGCAACACCGTGCCGCCGGCACCGCACTTCGCGCCGGCATCGGCCCCTCGTCTGCGACACACTGTCGCAGGCGAGCGGGCTCACACGGAGACGGGCCTGCGCACACCGGCGTGAAGGCGCTGCGGACGAATGTGATGCGGGCAGGATTTGCTCCGTTTTACCGGAGCCGCGCAGGCAGCTAATACCGCCCCCGTCCGCCGGCGCGGTGGAAGCTGCTGCTTTCCATCCGGCCCGCGCACGGCGACAAGATTGTCCTATAGGGTATGCACCCAGGCGCGTAAGGTATCGGCCCTACGCGCTCCTACTGGTTGCGTCCTGGTTGCATGCGATGAGTACGATACGCACACCCATCCTCCGGATCGAACAGGGCGTCGAGTACCGCGCCATGCGCGCCGACGATCTCGATGCCGCATGGAACCTGTCGATGGACCAGCACTGGCCGCACCGGCCGGTGGACTGGGCCGCGGCGTTCTCGCTGGGCGAAGGCATCGTCGCCGAGGTCGACGGCCAACTGGTCGGCACCGCGATGCGCTGGCTGTGGGGCGAGACCCACGCCACCGTCGGCCTGGTGATCGTGTCCGAGCTCATGCGCGGGCGCCGCATCGGCAGCACGCTGATGAACAGCGTGCTGGAAGGGCTGGAGGACCGCAGCGTGTCGCTGCACGCCACCGAGGAAGGCCGCGGCCTGTACGAGCGGCTGGGCTTCGTGCGCACCGGCGAGATCCGCCAGCACCAGGGCATCGCCGCGCATCCGCCGCTGATCGGCATGGACGACGGCTGGCGGCTGCGCCCCTTCGACCAGAGCGACGAGCCGGCGCTGTTCGAACTGGATGCGCGCGCGCGCGGCTGGCGCCGCGAGAACCTGCTGCGGCTGTGGCTGGACAGCGCCGAGCGGGTCATGGTGCTGGACCACGATGGCACCCTGGACGGCTACGCCACCCTGCGCCGCTTCGGCCGCGGCGTGGCGGTGGGGCCGGTGGTCGCCTCGGACGACATCGGCGCGCGTGCGCTGATCGGCCACCTGGTCGGCGTGGCGACGGGCCGCTTCACCCGCATCGACCTGGACTTCGATTCCGGCCTGACCACCTGGGCCGAGGAACTGCAGTTGCAGCGCGTGGGCACGGTCACCGCGATGACCCGCGGCCCGCTGCGCGGCGACGGCGGCGGCCCGCGGCTGTTCGCCCTGGCCACGCAGGCGCTGGGCTGAGGCCCGCGCGCCCGCCGTCCTCCCCCTGCGCCCGCGGCGCATCGCCCGCCGCCGCAGTTTGTTCCGGCAGGACCGAAACAACGGCATGCGCGGGCGCGCGGCATCGCGGCGACGGCATCTAACACCAGCGCGGCGGGCCTACGCTGTTCGCCACCCCCACTCCGATCAGGCCGATTGCCATGCATCGCGCGACTCCCGCTCCGATCGTCATCGAGGCCCCTGCCCGCCCGTCGGCCGCGCAGGGCCAATCCGCGCTGCAATCGCTGCGCAGCCTGGACCGGGAGCACCTGATCCATCCGGTCTCGGCCTGGCGCGCGCACGAGCAGCGCGGCGTGACGGTGCTGGAATCGGGCCAGGGCTGCACCCTGCGCGACGCCGACGGCAACGAGCTGCTGGATGCGTTCGCCGGCCTATGGTGCGTCAACGTCGGCTACGGCCAGCAGAGCGTGGTGGACGCGGCGACCGAGCAGTTGCGCAAGCTGCCCTACGCCACCGGCTATTTCTCCTTCGGCAGCGAGCCGTCGATCCGGCTGGCGCGCAAGCTGGTCGAGATCAGCCCGGCCTCGCTGCGCCACGTCTACTTCAGCGGCGGTGGCTCGGACGCGGTCGATGCGGCGGTGCGCCTGATCGTGCAGTACTGGAACAGCGTCGGCCGCCCGCACAAGAAGCACTTCATCACCCTGGAGCGCGGCTACCACGGCTCGTCCTCCACCGGCGCCGGGCTGACCGCGCTGCCGGCGTTCCACCGCGGCTTCGACCTGCCGCTGCCGACCCAGCACTACCTGCCCTCGCCCAATCCCTACCGCAGCGCCGACCCCGACCCGCAGGCGATCATCGACGCCTCGGTGGCGGCGCTGCGCGCCAAGGTGGCCGAACTGGGCGGCAGCGATCGCGTTGCCGCGTTCTTCTGCGAACCGGTGCAGGGCTCCGGCGGCGTCATCATCCCGCCGCGCGGCTGGCTGAAGGCGATGCGCGAGGCCGCGCGCGAACTGGACATCCTGTTCGTCGTGGACGAAGTGATCACCGGCTTCGGCCGCACCGGCCCCATGTTCGCCTGCGAGCACGAAGGCGTGGAGCCGGACATGATGACGCTGGCCAAGGGCCTGACCGCGGGCTACATCCCGATGGGCGCCACCCTGGTCTCGGACAAGGTCTACGCCGGCATCGCCGACAACACCCCGCCCGGCGCGGTGGTGGGCCACGGCGCGACCTATTCCGGCCACCCGGTCGCCGCCGCCGTGGCGCTGGAAGTGATCCGCCTGTACGAGGAAGGCGGCCTGCTGGCGCACGGCCGCGAGGTGGCGGTGCATTTCGCCAAGGCGCTGGAAGACTTGGCCGACCACCCGCTGGTCGGCGACGTGCGCCACGTCGGCCTGTTGGGCGCCATCGAACTGGTCAGCGACAAGGCGAGCAAGCGCGGCTTCGACCCGAGGCTGGGCCTGGCCGACCGGATCGCCGCCATCGCCTACCGCAACCAGCTCGTGTTCCGCTCCTTCGCCGACCAGGTGCTGGGCTTCGCCCCGGCGCTGTGCATCACCCAGGCCGAGTGCGCGCTGCTGGGCGAACGCCTGCGCCGCACGCTGGACGAGGTGCTGGCGCTGCCGGAGGTGCGCGCGGCGCTGGACGCCTAGCTTCGCGCACCGCGCCGGCGGGCATGGACGTTGACCGGTTCTCTCACCTTACAACAGAATCCCGGCGCACCTTCTTCCAGGCAACCACCGTGGTCAACTCCTTCAAGCTGGACCGAATCGACCTGCGCATCCTGGCCCACCTGCAGAAGAACGGCAGGATCACCAACGTCGAGCTCTCCAACGCCGTCTGCCTGTCGCCCAGCCCCTGCCTGGTCAGGGTCAAGCGCCTGGAGCAGGCCGGCTACATCACCAGTTACTCGGCGCACATCGACCTGGCCAAGCTGGGCGACATCCTGACCGTGTTCACCGAGGTCACCCTGTCGGACCACCACTTCGAGGACTTCAGCCGCTTCGAGAAATCCATCCGCCAGGTGGACGAGGTGATCGAGTGCCACCTGGTCAGCGGCGGCTACGACTACCTGCTCAAGTTCGTCGTGCGCGGCGTCAACCACTACCAGACGCTGATGGAAGGGCTGCTGGAACGCAACATCGGCATCGAGAAGTACTTCAGCTACATCGTCATCAAGACGCCGTTCGTGAAGTCGCACCTGCCCATCGAACAGTTGTTCAGCCAGCACCTCTAGCCCGCGATCCATGACGGCCCCCTCCGCACCGCGCTTCGTCCGCCTGTCCGAAACCGACCGCCCCGCGGTGGCGTTCACCCTCGACGGGCGGCCAGCCACGGCGTTGCGCGGCGACACCCTGCTGGTGGCGGTGCTGCACCAGGCGCGCAGCCTGCGCGCCTCCGAGTTCGGCGACGGCATGCGCGCCGGCTTCTGCCTGATGGGCGCCTGCCAGGACTGCTGGATGTGGACCGACGCCGGCGACCGCGTGCGCGCCTGCTCCACCCCGGTGGCCGAAGGCATGGCCGTGCACACCCGCCCGCCGCGCGACGACTGGGGCCGGATGGCGCAGTTCTCCGCGCAACTGCAGGCGCAGGGCGAAGAAGGCGGGGCGCCGTGAGCGACGCACCGCGCATCGTCGTGGTCGGCGCCGGCCCGGCCGGCGTGCGCGCCAGCCAGGCGCTGGTGGAAGCGGGGCTGCGCCCGATCGTGATCGACGAGGGCCTGCGCGACGGCGGACAGATCTACCGCCGCCAGCCGGACGGCTTCGGGCGCGGCTACGCCAAGCTCTACGGCAGCGAGACGGCCAAGGCCGAGGCGCTGCACCGCGACTTCGACGCGCTGCGCGCGCAGGTGGACTACCGGCCGCGCACGCTGGCCTGGAACCTCTCGGCCGGCGTGCTGCACGTGGTGCAGGACGGCCAGGCCGCCAACCTGCCCTTCGACGCGCTGCTGGTCTGCTCCGGCGCCACCGACCGGCTGATGCCGGTGCCGGGCTGGAACCGCGCCGGCTGCTACAGCCTGGGCGCGGCGCAGATCGCGCTGAAGTCGCAGGCGTGCGCCATCGGCGCGCAGGTGGTGTTCCTGGGCAGCGGTCCGCTGCTGTACCTGGTCGCCAGCCAGTACGTCGCCGCCGGCGCTAAGGTCGCCGCCGTGCTCGACACCGCGCCCGAACGCCCGTCGCTGGCCGCGCTGTCCGGCCTGCTGGCGCGGCCGCGGCTGGCGCTGCGCGGGCTGGGCCTGATCCGCGGCCTGCGCAAGGCCGGCGTGGCGCTGCGCAAGGCGGTGGTGCCGGTGCGCATCGACGGCACGCCCGAAGCCGGCGTGGACGCGGTGGTGGTGCGCAGCGCCGCCGGCGAGGAACGCTTCGCCTGCGATGCGGTCGGCATGGGCTGGCACCTGCGCAGCGAAGCGCAACTGGCCGACCTGGGCCGCTGCGACTTCGCCTTCGACGCGTTCAGCCGGCAATGGCTGCCGGCCATCGACGAGGACGGCCGTAGCAGCGTGCCGGGCATCTACCTGGCCGGCGACGGCGCGCGCATCCTCGGCGCCGACGGCGCCGAGGCCGCCGGCCGGCTGGCCGCACTGGCGGCGCTGGCCGACTTGGAACACCCCGGCGCGCGCGCGCGCCACGCGGCCGAAGCGCCCGCGCTGCGCCGCACCCTGCGCACCATGGCGCGCTTCCGCGAGGGGCTGGCGCAGGCGTTCCCGTGGCCGCACGCGCACGCCGCCGGCCTGCCCGACGAGACCGTGGTCTGCCGCTGCGAAGTCATCACCGCCGGCGAACTGCGCGAATGCGTGCGCGGCAAGGACGCGCACGAAGTGAACCGCGCCAAGGCGTTCAGCCGCGTCGGCATGGGCCGCTGCCAGGGCCGCTACTGCGGCCATGCCGCCGCCGAGATCATCGCCGCCGCCGGCGACACCCCGATCGAGGCGGTCGGCCGCATCCGCACGCAGGCGCCGGTGAAGCCGCTGCAGATGGACGTGCTGCAGGCGGAGCCGGACGCATGAGCGCACCCGCGCGCAGCGACGTGCTGGTGCTGGGCGGCGGCCTGATCGGCGCCGCCACCGCCTTCTTCCTGCGCCACGCGCACGGCCTGTCAGTGACGTTGCTGGAGCGCGAACTGGTCGGCCGCCAGGCCAGCGGCACCAACTTCGGCGGCGTGCGCCGGCAGGGCCGCACGCCGCAGCAGATGCCCATCGCCCACCGCGCGCTGCGCACCTGGTCGCGCGTGCGCGAACTGCTGGGCGAGGACCTGGAATTCCGTCCCTACGGCCACCTGCGCATCTGCCACTCGCAGGAGCGCGCCGACATGATGGCCGAGTACGCGCGCGATATCCGCCAGGCCGGGCTGGAACTGCAACTGCTCACGCGCGAGCAGTTGCGCAGCCGGCTGGGCATCTTCAGCGACGAGATCGTGATGGGCTCGCTGTCGCCGCAGGACGGCCACGCCAATCCGCGCATCGCCGGACCGGCGTTCGCGCGCGCGGCACGCCGGCTGGGCGCGGCCGTGCACGAGCACACCGAGGTTGCGCACGTCGAGCGCGACGGCGACGGCTTCCGCGTGGAGAGCACCGACGGCCGGCAGTGGCGCGCCGAACAGTTGATGGTCTGCTGCGGCGCCTGGTCGGGCCGGCTCAGCGCGCAGTTCGGCGAGCCCGCGCCGCTGGAGTTCCGCGCGCCATCGATGGCGGTCACCGAACCGCTGCCCTACCGCGCCGGCCCCTTCATCGCAATGAACTCCGGACTGATCGACGAGGTGATGTACTTCCGCCAGATCGAGCGCGGCAACATCGTCATCGGCGGCGGCCGCCGCGCCGAGGTGGACCTGGACAAGGCGCGCGCCTACGTGCACCCGGACAACATCCTGCGCCAGTTCCGCGAGCTGCGCCGGTTCGTGCCGGCGTTCGCCCGCGTGCAGCTGATCCGGGTGTGGAGCGGGGTGGAGAGCTACACCCCCGACAGCCGCCCGATCATGGGACCGAGCGCGAAAGTCGAAGGGCTGCACTACGCGTTCGGTTTCTGCGGCGAAGGCTTCGCCATCGGCCCCGGCGTGGGCGAGGTGATGGCCGAGGCCATCGCCACCGGGCGCTGCGGCCTGGACCTGTCGCCCTACGCCATCGAGCGCTTCGCCGAGGCCGGCTGAGCGCGCGGCAGAATCATCTGCCGCACCCCTGGCGACAACCCCATTATCTGCTGCCGCGGCTGCTACCGGCAGCACCGCGCGCGCCGGGCCTGCGCTTACGCTCAGGCGCATGCACAGCGTCGCATGCCACGACCCGTCGTCCGCCTCCCACGCGCTGTCGCGCGCGCTGGACTACGCGCGCGACCACCTGGCCGAACGCATCCCGCTGCAGACCCTGGCCAACCTGGCCGGGCTCAGCCCCTGGCGCTTCTCCATCGTGTTCCGCCAGCAGATGGGCGTGCCGCCGCACCGCTACATCAGCCGCATGCGCATCGCCCGCGCCTGCGAACTGCTGCGCCAGGGCGTGTCGGCCGCGGCCGTGGCCGACGCCTGCGGCTTCTACGACCAGAGCCACTTCTCGCGCCACTTCAAGCACCAGTGCGGGGTCACGCCCGGGCAGTTCGCCGCCGCGTGCCACCGGGATTGCGCGCAGGCGCTGCCCACCATCGCGCCGCAGCCGGCCTGACGCGCCGCGCGCACGCTCTTCCGCCGCCAACCGCCCACGCCCGTGAACGCCTACGCCCCCGACATCGACGACCTGCTGCCCGACCTGCGCGCGCTGCGGCACGACCTGCACGCCCATCCGGAACTGGGCTTCGCCGAGCACCGCACCGCCGCCCTGGTGGCCGACGCGATGCGCGCGCTGGGCCTGGAAGTGGCCACCGGCATCGGCGGCACCGGCGTGGTGGCCACCCTCCGCTGCGGCGAGGGTGCGCGCAGCATCGGCCTGCGCGCGGACATGGACGCCCTGCCCATCGTGGAGGCCAGCGGCCTGCCGCACGCCAGCGTCCATCCCGGCGTGCACCACGGCTGCGGCCACGACGGCCACACCGCCATGCTGGTCGGCGCCGCGCGCCACCTGGCGCGCACGCGCCGCTTCGACGGCACCGTGCACTTCATCTTCCAGCCCGCCGAGGAAGGCCAGGGCGGCGCCGATGCGATGATCCGCGACGGCCTGTTCGAACGCTTCCCCTGCGACGCGGTCTACGCGCTGCACAACTGGCCGGGCCTGCCGCTGGGCACCGCGCAGACGCGTGCCGGCCCGATCATGGCCGCCGCCGATCGCTTCGAACTGACCGTGCGCGGGCGCGGCGGCCATGCCGCCATGCCGCACACCACGCCCGACGCCATCCTCGCCGCCAGCCACCTGGTGCAGCAGCTCAACACCATCGTCGCGCGCGACATCGACCCCACCCGCTCGGCCGTACTGTCGGTGACCAGGATCGAAGGCGGCCACGCCCACAACGTGATGCCGGCCGCGGTCACCGTGGTCGGCACGGTGCGCAGCTTCGACCCGGAGGTGCAGGACCGCATCGAAGCGCGGCTGCGCGAGATCTGCGCCGGCGTGGCCGTCTCCACCGGCACCCGCATCGAAGTGGACTACCTGCGCTACTACCCCGCCACCATCAACAGCACCGACGAGGCCGGCATCGCCCTGGACGCGGCCGACGCCGCCGGCCTGCACGCCGGCATGGCGCCGGCGCCGGCGTTCACGTCGGAGGATTTCGCCTTCATGCTGAAGGCGCGCCCGGGCGCCTACCTGTGGCTGGGCCAGGGCCGGGCCGATCCCGGCGGCGACGGCGAACGCCCGCTGCACCATCCCTGCTACGACTTCAACGACGACGCGCTGCCACTGGGCATCGGCTGGTTCGTCGCGCTGGTGGAGCGGCAACTGGTGGCGCGCGCCTGACGGCGGCACGGCCCGCGCGCCGACGGCGTGTGGGTGCCACGACAGGGCCGCGAAGAAACCAACGGCGATGGAGCCGGGAACCTCGTTCCGCGAACAAGCGGGCGCGGCCAGTACGCGCATCCGGGCAATGTCGATGATGCGCACACAGACAGAAATCGCGCATGGCGATGTCGGGCGCCACCCGCAGGCATAGCGCCTTCTCAGGCATCCCCGCCGGACCGCGCGAGCGCGGCCCTCTCATCCCTTCCAACCCGAACCCACCGCTCCCCACGGGAAGCGGCCACGGCTCAGGCAGGCCGCCAGATCGCGTAGACCTTGCGGACGTGCACCGCGCTGTCCCAACTGCATTCGGCGCCCTGCGGCACCAGGAAGATGTCGCCGCGCCGGAACGTGGCCGCATTGCCGGCGGCATCCACGAAGGCCACCTCGCCTTCCAGCAGGTGCATCAGTTCGTGGTGTCGGTAGCGCATCGGCTTGCGTGCGTACGGCGTCGAATCCCAGGTCCCGCACATGAACTCGCCGTCGCCGGAACGATAGTCGGTGTAGTTCCGGCACGACGGCGTGGGCGTGGTGAGCAGTTCCGCCAGCGGCGCGCCCGAGGGCGAGAGTTCGGCCTGGTAGTCGATCCCGACGATGCCTGCCGCGTCCGCCGGCGCCCGGTAGCGCATGAACGACAGGGCGACGGGCGCATCCGCCTGCCAATGCAGGCGGGTGCCGGAACGGATCACCGCGGAGTCGCCCGGACCCAGCGCGACCTCTGCACCGTCCGACGCCAGCACGACGCGACCCTCGTGCACGATCACGAATTCGTCGGCGTCCACGACCTCTTCATGCCGCCCCGCGCCCAGATGCAGCGCACCCACCGACGCCGGCCCCTGCGGCAAGGGAAGCAGGCGCCGCACCGGCACCGCCGCGTCCGCCGGCGGCAGGCCGGCCACGAAGGAACGGAGATCGACGAACGAAGGTATCGCGGCACTCATGCGTTGTTTCCCAGGACCATGCGGTTGCACCAGAGCCTAGCCGCAAGCGCGTGGCGTTATCTGCCGAAGTGGCGGCGCAAACCGGCATCCGCGCGCGATCGCGTGCTTGAATCCCTGCAACATGCCGGCGCGGGTGCTTGCGCCGCAGTTACGGCGGGCGAACCCGGTGCCATGCCATCGCCTGCGGGCCTTTCGCATGCTTCAGGCCGTGGTTGCCGAACGTCGGTAAAAGACCGTCGCGTTGATGCACCCATCAAGCGCCCATCCCTGCAGGACATACAGGCGCATCGCCGACGATGAACGCGGGAAGAAGCAACGGCGCCGAATGCCGCGCCGGCTAACGAAGCCTTCGCATTGCTGCCGCGCGCTTGAACGGAACGCCCGCGCGGTCACGCGATGTTGATGCCGCGTGGGGGATGGTCGTCCGCGGCAGATCACCTGCTTCGAGGAGCACGACAACGATGAACACACAGAAGAAGATCCAGCACAGCCTCAACGACCTGATCGAGATCGCACGCGACGGCGAAGCGTTCTACGCCGAAGCCGCGGGCAAGGTGAAGGACGCCGAGCTGTCGGCGCTGTTCACCCGCATCGCCGGCGTCAAGCGCGACATCGTCGCCCGCCTGGGCTCCACCGTGGCCGCAGCCGGCGGCACGCCCGCCGAGCACGGCACGATGGTCGGCGGCATGCAACAGTTCTACGGCAAGCTGCGCGCGGCGCTGGGCGACACCGAATACGGCTACGTGGCCGAGCTGGAGCAGTCCGAGGACCGCCTGCTGCACGCCTTCGACGAGACCCTGGACGACGAGGACACGCCAGCCCCGGCGCGCGCGGTGGTGCAGTCCCTGCTGCCGCAGGTGCGCGAATGCCACAACGTGATGCGCGACCGCAAGCACATGCTGAAGAAGGCGAGCTGAGCGCAGCCACGCCTGGCCGACCCCGAGCCCCGCGCCGATGCGCGGGGCTCGTTCGTGCATGGCGAAGAGAATGCGCCGCCGCAGCCGCTGGCTTCGACGCCGCATCGCCGGTAGGCAATCGCGGCTCGATGCCCGCTACGCGCCCGGCGGCACCCGCTCGACGGTGACGTGCGATGCAGCAAAAGGCGCGCTGCGCCACGGATCGGGCAGCCTGGTGGCGGCTTCCCTCGCCAGCACGGCATCGTCTTCATCGATCAGCAGCTCGACACGTCCCGCCACCAGCACGGCGACCGCCACGCCGTCCCGGAAGAGCACGCGGTTGCCCGGCACCCGCGGCACCTTGTCGCCCGCCAGCACGGTGCCGTGCAGGTTGGCCGGGTCCGAGGCGCCGACGACCGCCCAGTGCGCGTCGTCCGGCTTCGCGCGGCGCACGCGGCGCAGCGCCGCGACCGCTTCCGGCAGGGCGAACTGCTCGCCGGGAATGCCGGTGATGAAGCGGCCGCCGCGGATCTCGCCGCGCGCTTCCAGCCGGCGGTATACGCGCACCAGTTCGCGCCAGCGCGGCAGCCAGCCGGCCTCGCGTTCCAGCAGGCGCCAGCAGACCACGCCGTAGCGCCGCAGCAGCGTGCGCGCGGCGTGTTCGACCGATTCCGCCTGCGCCGCCGTGGAAGTCGGCTCGGCGGCGGCCCGCACCGGCGTCCAGCGCCCGGCGTCCTGCACGCCCCAGGCCGGCTTGCGGCGGCGGCGCCCTTGTCCCTCGCGGCGCGACGGCGGCACCAGCAACGCGCGCAGGCCGGCGAAGCTGTCGCAGTGGATGCGTCCGCGCGCGACCAGTTCGGCCAGCGCGTCTTCCAGTTCGGGACGCAGCAGGTGCGTGGAATCGGCGATCTCGTCGAAGAACGACGCGCCGTGCGCGCCCAAGTGCGTCAGCACCTTGCCGGCGCGCGAGCTCGGCTCGGCGGCGTCCACCGGCGACGACGCCAGTCGCGTCCACAGCGCCGCCTGCCGCCGCGGCAGGAACACCACCGGCGTCGCGTGCAGCGAGGCCGGGCCGCGCGTCGCGCCGTCAGCGTTGGCGGGGCGCAGCCGCATCCACATCGCGCGCCCGGCCATGCACAGTTCGTCCAGCCAATGGTTGGCGTAGCCGCGCAACCGCGCCGGCAGCAGATCGGCTTCCCACGCCGTGGCCGGCGCCTCGAAGCCTTCCAGTTGCGCCAGCACGCTGGCCAGCGCCTCGGAGCCGCTCATCCGTTCGGATTCGGCGACGTGCTGCCATTCGAACAGGAAGCGCTGGAAGTCCCGCGGCGACACCGGCTCGATCTCGCGCCGCAGCCGGCCCAGGGTATAGCGGTGGATGCGCGCCAGCAGGTGGCGTTCGCACCATTCCAGCGTGTCGGTTCCGGGCGTGAAGCGGCCCTGCATCACGTAGCCTTCGCCCTGCAAGGCCATCAGCGCCTGCTCGACGTCGGCCGGCGGCAGCGCCAGCGAAGCGGCCAACGCCTGCACATCGGCCGGGCCCAGCACGCCCAGGCGCGCGCGCAGCAGTTCGCGCACCGCGGTCTCGCGCGACCAGGCCATCTGCCGGCATTCCTCCGGCACCGCGACGTCGGGAACGAACGCGGCCTGCGGGAACACGGCTTCCAGCATCGGCCGCGATTCCGCGGCCAGCCACAGGTCGGCGTGCGTGCCGCCGGCGCCGGCGCCGAGCCGGCATGCGCGGCCGTCCGCGGCCAGCGCCTGCAACCATCCGGGCCAGCCGGCGTTGGATGCCGCTTCGTCGCCGGTGAACGTGCCCGCCGCGACCAATGCCTCGTGCATCTCGTCCACGCCGCGCGGCTGCGGCCAGGCTTCCTCGCGCACGGCTGCGACCGCGGCGCCGTCGAGTGCGCCGAGTTCATCCGCGGATTCGGCTTCGCGGTACAGGCGGCTCTGCACCGCCTGGGTGCGGCGTTCTTCCAGCGGCGCATCGTCGAGGAAGGCGTATGGGCGCGCGTTGACGATCTCCGCCGACAGCGGCGACGGCAACGGCAGGTCGCGCGCGACCACCTCCACGTCGCCTCGCTCCATCCGCTTCAACAGCGCCAGCCAGCCGTCCGTGTCCATCGCCTCGTGCAGGCAGTCGTCCAGCGTCTGCGCGACCAGCGGATGGTCGGGGATCTCGCGCTCGCCGACGATGTTCTCCAGGCACGCCACCTGGTCGGGGAACACGGTCGCCAGCAAGTCCTCGGACTTCATCCGCTGCAACTGCGGCGCCACCTTGCGCCCGCCGACGAAGCGCGGCAGCGCCAGCGCGGTGGTCGCGTTCCAGCGCCAGCGCACGCCGAACAGCGGCGCGTCCAGCAGCGCCTGCACCAGCACGTCCTGCGCGGACGCCGAATGCAGGTAGCGCGAGACCTCGATCAGCGGGAAGCTGTGGCTGGTGGACAGCGACAGGATGATGGCGTCCTCGGTCGCCGCCGCCTGCAACTCGAAATTGAACTGGCGGCAGAAGCGCTTGCGCAGCGCCAAGCCCCAGGCGCGGTTGAGCCGGCTGCCGAACGGCGAGTGGATCACCAGTTGGGTGCCGCCGGATTCGTCGAAGAAGCGTTCCAGCACGATGCGCCCTTGCGTCGGCAGCACGCCCAGCGAGGCCAGCGCCTTGCCCAGGTAATCCACGATCTGGCGCGCGGCCTCTTCGTCGAGCCCGACTTCCTGCCGCAGCCACGCCAGCGCGGCGTCCGCGCCGCCGGCGTCCATCGCGCGGGCCACGTCCTCGCGCAGGCGCGACACGCCGGCGGAGAGTTCGTCGCTGCGGCCCGGCGCTTCGCCCAGCCAGAACGGGATGTTCGGCGGCGCGCCCTTGGCGTCTTCCACCCGCACGCGCCCGGGCTCCACGCGCAGGATGCGGTAACTGGCGTTGCCGAGCTGGAACACGTCGCCGGACAGGCTTTCGACGGCGAAGTCCTCGTTGACCGTGCCGATGGTGTGCGCGTCCGGTTCCAGCACCACCGCGTAGTCACCGGTGTCGGGGATGGTGCCGCCGGACATCAGCGCGGTCATCCGCGCGCCCTTGCGCTCGCGCAGGCGCCGGTGCACGGCGTCGCGGTGGACGTAGCCGGCGCGCGCGCCGCGGCGACTGCTGAAGCCTTCGGCCAGCATCTTCACCACCGCGGCGTAGTCCTCGCGCGACAGGTCCGCGTAGGGCGCAGCGCGGCGGACCAGCGCGTACAGCGCGTCCTCGTCCCACTCCTGGCTGGCGGTCTCGGCGACCAGTTGCTGCGCCAGCACGTCCAGCGGCGCGACCGGTATGCGCAGCGCGTCCAGTTCGCCGCGGCGCACGCAGTCGAGCAGCGCGGCGCATTCGACCAGTTCGTCGCGCGACTGCGGGAACAGCCGCGCCTTCGGCACGCCGCCGACCGCGTGGCCGGAACGCCCGGCGCGCTGCAGGAAGGCCGCGATCGAGCGTGGCGTGCCGAGCTGGCAGACCAGGTCCACGTCGCCGATGTCCAGACCCAGTTCCAGCGAGGCCGTCGCCACCAGCACGTCCAGCGCGCCCTGCTTGAGCCGCTGCTCGGCGTCCAGTCGCGCTTCCTTCGCCAGGCTGCCGTGGTGCGCCGCCACCCGCTCCTTGCCCAGCCGTTCGCCGAGGTGACGCGCGGCGCGTTCGGCCATGCGCCGCGTGTTGACGAACACCAGCGTGGTGGCGTGCCCGCGCACGAGTTCGGCCACGCGGTCGTAGACCTGTTCCCACTGGTCGTTGGACATCACCGCGGTCAGCGGTGTGGGCGGCAGTTCCAGTCCCAGGTCGCGCTGCTTGCCGTAGCCGATGTCGACGACCTCGCACGGCACCGGCGCGCCGTCCGCATCGACGCCGGCGAGGAAGCGCGCCACCTGGTCGATGGGCTTCTGCGTGGCCGAGAGACCCACGCGCACCAGCGGCCGCTCGCACAGCGCCTGCAACCGCTCCAGCGACAGCGCCAGGTGGCTGCCGCGCTTGCTGCCGGCCATGGCATGGATCTCGTCCACGATCACCGTGCGCACGCCGGACAGCATCTTCCGCCCGGACACGGAGCCCAGCAGCACGTACAGCGATTCGGGCGTGGTGACGACGATGTGCGGCGGCACGCGGAACGCCTTGGCGCGCTCGGACGACGGCGTGTCGCCGGTGCGCACCGCGGTGCGGATGTCCACGTCGGGCAGGCCCATCCGCGCCAGTTCCTCGCGGATGCCGGCCAGCGGCGCCTCCAGGTTGATGGCGATGTCGTTGGACAGCGCCTTCAGCGGCGACACATAGACCGCGACGGTTTCGTCGGGCAGCCCGCCGGGCTCCAGGCCGCGCCGGACGAGATCGTCGAGCGCCGCCATGAAGGCGGTGAGCGTCTTGCCGGAACCGGTCGGCGCCGCCACCAGCGTGTGCCGCCCCGCACGGATCAACGGCCACGCCGCCCGCTGCGCCGGCGTGGCGCCGCCGGGGAAGGTGCGCCGGAACCAGCGCGCGACGGCAGGGTGGAAGGCATCCAGCGGCATGGGCAGACGATAACGGCTCCCGCCGGCGGGGGCACCGGCATTACGGACCGATATGGTGCCGGGCCGCCCGCATTGCCAGCCCCGGCGGGCGCCGGGGCGGTTGCAGTTCAGGCGGGGGAAGCCCTTGCGCGCCTTCACTTCGGCACCGTAGCTCAGGGCGTTCCGCCTGGCTGAAGCAAGCGCTGCATGGATCCTGGAGGCGAACCCGTGAAGCCGCCCGAATGTGCAGCCCGCTTTTTCCGGCTTCGATCACTGCGCCCGCATCACGCAGGACTATCAGTTGCTCGATCCGGTTGTACAGGCGATGCGCCTGAAACCCACTTCATGCCGCCTGCGGAGCCGGACACATCCGGCTTAACCTTCGGCCTGCCTGCGGCAATCCCGTACCGGCGTGAACGAAACCCGCCTCTCCCGCGTTCATCTCCCTCAATCGCACGAGCGCGTCCCGTTCGCGCGGGGCTGGCTGAGCGCATGTCCGGATTCCGGGAAGGGCGACAGGCGTCCGACTACCGGGGCGGAAGCCGTCCGGCCCAGCGTGGCCAGCGGGCCGTCTCCCTTGTCGAGGAAGCAGAAGTTCTCGAACGGGATGGCCACCGGGAAGCGCGGCACGCCCCAGCGCAGGTTCTCGGGCGCGATGTATTCGGAGACCGGCGCGGTGTACTGGCCACTGTCCAGGAAGCCGCCGGCGACCTTCTGCGAAGCGTGGCCGCGGATGCGGATGCGGACGTCGCGGGTGACCGGCAGGAAATTGGCCTTCGCCGGCAGCGTCGTGCGCAAGCGGCCCAGCGGCGGCACCGCGTTCGGGGTCAGCACGGTCAGCAGGCGCTCCCTGTCGCCCACATCGACCGCGAACACGTCCACGCGCCGCGAGGGATCGGTGGTGAAAGCGACGATGCGGAAGCGCGAGGTCTGTTCCTGGTCGACGGCCGGAAACGGCTCGCCCAGGGTGCCGACGATGGTCACTTCGGTGAACAGGTAGGCAGGGTCGGCGCCCGGCGAAGTGAAGATGCCGAGGTTGGCCTGCAGGGCATGGGCGGCGAAGTAGCTGCTGCCCGGCGCCTCGTCCACCACCATGCCGGAAAACACCACGTAGTCGCCGACCACCAGCGGCACCGGCCGCGCCGGGTTGCAAGCGGGATGGACCGGCACGCTGCCGACCGCGGGAACCGCGCCGCAGGTGTACCAGGCCTGCAGCACCGGATCGGCCGGGCGGTTGCCCGCCGGGCAGCGCGGGTCGCTGGCCGGCGGCGCGACCCGCGGAATGCACATCGGGAAGCCGGACGCGGCCACCACGGGCGCATTGCCGGGATCGGCCCCGAAACGGTCGTCCATCGCGGCGCCGCCGGGCTTCTCGGCGTTGCGCTTGCCGTACACGCCCTGTGGATCGTTGATGCGCACGCGCACCAGCGTGGCCGCCGGCGCCGCCGCCGCAGGATGCGGGCCGACCAGCAGTTCGCCGCGGGCGTAGTCGATGGCGCGGACGTAGCCGGAACCCTCGCCTTCCTCGTTGAAGCCCTGCGGCATGATCGAGACCAGGCCCGCGACATAGTCGCCGCCGACGATGTTGCCGGCCAACTGGACCATCACCGGCCGCGCAGGGCGCGGCAGGTCGTCGAGGGCCAGCCCGGTGCTGGCCTGCACGCCGGCCAGCGCTTCGCCGAAGCCGCCCGGGTGCGGGCCGCGGAACAGGTCGTGCAGGGTCAGGTACTGGCCCGGCAGGGTGATCAGCAAGTTGCGCGGCAGCACGATGTCCTTGCCGCCGACCACCATGCGCCCGCCGGACAGCGGATCGGCCGGATCGTCGAGGGAGGCGCGCTGCAGGTAGCCGGCGAACAGGAACGACGATTGCGGCTGCTGGGCCATCGCCGCGCCGCCGCAGAACGACAGGGCCACGGCTGCGATCCAGCGCGCCGCGGCGCGTGCTTGCTTGGAGCGACGTGCTCCGGTGTCACTGTCCATCCTGTGGTCCTCCTGCCATGGCGAAGCCGACGTCCAGCGCGTGCCGGCGGCGGCGGTCGTAGTTGAGGGAAATGCCGGGCGCGATGGAGAACCCGTGCAGCGATTCGCTGGCCAGGCGCAGGTCTTCCCGGTCGAATTGCCGGCCGGTCCTGGCCAGGGCTTCGGCCAACGCCTGGACCGCGCCGTCGCCGAGCAGCGGCCAGAGGGCCCCCGGGCGCACCTCGGCGGGCATCGGCAGGGCGACGAATTCGCGCGGCAGGGGCGCCGCCGCGCGCTGCGGCAGGCCCGACATCACGGCGACGCTGCCGAGGCATGCCGGGCGAAGCGATTCGCGCAGGGCCTGCACGCGGCCGGCATCGAGCAGCGCGATCCAGCGCGCACTGCCGGCATCGCGCGCGTGCAGCGCCGCGTCTCCGTCCACCGCCAGTTGTGCGGGCCGGAATCCCGATGCCAGCAAGGCTTCGCGCAGCGCCGGATTGCCGTCGTACAGGAGATGCGTGGCTCCGCCCTGCACGCAGTGCGCCTCCAGGTGGACCGCGAGTTGCCGCGCCTGTTCGCCCACGCTGGGCAGCATCCAACTGTCGCGCGTGGAGGACTCGGCCAGCGGCACGCCCAGGCTATGCAGGACCGGCATGTCCGAAGCCGCTTCCACTGCTTCCGGCGCCACGCCCGGCAGGTAGCTGCCGACCAGCGCCAGCAGGCGTTCGTCGCCGCGCGCCTGCCGCAACGCCTCGGCGAGACCGGCGGCGTGGCTGCCGCCGTCGATCACCACCAGTTCGATGCGCCGGCCGTAGATTCCGCCGGCCTCGTTGATCAGCCGCACGCGCCGGCGCATCGCCGCTTCGATGCTGCGCCCGGTTTCGGACAGCGCGCCGGACAGCGGCAGGACGCTGCCGATGCGCAGCGCGTCGGCCTCCACGCCCGGGGGCGGGTCGCCGGCGGTGTCCAGCACGCGCAGATAGGCCAGCAGCGCCTGGGCCTCGCCGTCGTCCAGGGCATAGCGCGGCATCAGGAAATGCAGGGCGCGGCCATCGCGGCCGATGCCCTCGGTGACGGCGCGGACGATGGCGGCCTCATCGCCGAAGCCGGGCGATCCCGCCTGCGGCCGCTGCAGGTCGCGCCAGCGCAGCGGCGGCACTTCCACGCCGGATTCCTCGCCGCCGCGGCCATTGCGGCCATGGCATTGCGCGCAGGCGAAGCGGACGTCGACGCCCTGCATGCGCGCGGGCGCGGCCGTCGGCCGTTCGCCGCGATAGAGCCGGCGCCCTTCCGCCGCCGCATCCGCCGACCCGCCCGCGGCGAACGGCAGCGAGGCCAGCGCCACGGCGAACGCGATCCGCAGGGCCGCCGTCGCGTTCATGCCAGCAGCCTGCGGAACGCGGCGACCACGTCGGCCGGCGCCGCCAGCGACGACAGGCGCGTCCAGCGGTTGCGCGCGGCATCGCCGAGCCAGAGCTGCGCCGGATGGCTGGCCGGCCGCGCCAGGTCCACGCCGAACGGACGCGCCACCCGCTCCACTTCCGTTGCGTCGCCGGTCAGCAGCGACCACAGCGGCGGCTCCGGCAATCGGTAGCGCGTGGCGTATTCGCGCAGTTGCGCGGGAGCGTCCAGTGCGGGGGTGACCGTGATCGAGACCGCGCGCACGCCGTGCAGCGCCGGCTCCTGCTGCATGCGCCGCAGCGCCGCCAGCAACAGCGCCGTCTGCGGCGGGCAGACGGTCGAGCAACCGGTGAACATGAAGCTCACCGCCACCGGCCCGCGCGTCAGCAGGGTGCGCGCCGCGACCTCGCGCCCGGACTGGTCCACCAGGAGCGCATCCGGCAGCGGCGGCGTGGGCAGCCAGGACCTCTCGGCCGCGGCGATGCGTGCGGCGCAAAGCAGCGGCAGGCCGGACAACGCGCCGAGCAGCAGTTCGCGCCGCTTCACGGCAGCGCCCCCGTGGCGTCGGCCGGAGGTGCCGCCGCGATCCCGAGCCGCCCTTCCACGTAGTCCAGCCCTTCGCTGGACGCGCCGGCGAGCAGGACGATGTCGCCGCGCCCGGGGACGCCGACGAAGATGGCCTCGTAATCGCCATCGACCCGGCGGGCGGCCACGCGGCGCTGCTGCCACGCGCCGTGCGGCTGCATCGCCAGGACCTGGGCGTCGCGGGCGTCGATGGGTTCGCCGGCAGCCGTGCGCAGGCGGAACACCACCCGCAGGCTGCCGTCCGTGCCGCGCTCGCGGGACAGCAGGGTCGCGACGGGTCGCTGCTTCTGTTCTTCCGATGCGGGCACGCCTTCGATCGTCTGCACGAAGCAGGCGGTGATCGAGGGCGACTGGTTGCGCACGATCACGTCGTAGCGCCCGCTGCGCTCGGCCTGCACCGGTGCCTCGAACTCGCCGGCGCCGCGCTCGACCAGGGCGCCGTCCATCACCTTGAGCGCGCGGGCCTTGCGCCGGTAGTTGCTGTAGCTTCCTATCGGCACCATCATCCCTTCGACGTAGCGATAGATGGTCGCATCGCCGGGATTGGCGAGCAGCACGCCGTTGTCCTCCGGCGCCGGCGCCAGCACGGTGGCGACGTTGACCACGTCGGGATCGTCGGCCGGCGCGCGGCGCCCCATCGGCACCAGCACCTGCGGCATGCTTCCTTCGCGCAGGCGCGCCAGCGCGATCAGTTGCACATTGGCATCGTCGCGGTTGCGCAGGTAGGCGAATTCGCGGCTCAACGCGATCTGGTCCGGGTGCCCGTCCAGCCGCGCCGATGCCGTCACCCGGGCCGTGGCCGCGTCGACCAGATCGAGGCTGCCCTGCAGGGGATTCAGCACCAGAACCCGGCGCCCCGCATCGAACGTCGCCAGCTTCTCGGCCCCGCGCGCGAGCGGCGTGGTGCGCGTGGTCCGGGCCGTCGCGGGATCCACCCAGGACAGCCCGCCGCCGTTGATCGACAGCACTACCCATTGCCCGGCCGATGCGCTCCACGCCGCCGCCACCGGCGTCTGCGGGACGGCCACGCGGCGCACGGCCAGGCTGCGGCGGTCGACCAGGCTGACGGCATCGCTGCCGGAATGGGTCGCCAGCAGATCGTCGGCGCCGGGCGCCAGCGCCAGCGTATGCAGGCCGTTGCCGACCGCCACTTCGGCCACCGTCGAAGCGTCCCGCGCATCCAGCGCCAACAGGCGCGGCGCGCCGTCCAGCCCCACCCATACGCGGCGCTGGTCCGGGTCGTAGGCCAGCCGCGTCGGCAGGCTGCCCTTGCCGGTCGGCACGGTCGCGAGCAGGCGCCGTTGCAAGGTATCGACGACCGCCACCGCATCGGCTTCGCGCAGGCTGACGAACAGACGATGGACCTCCGGCGCCAGCACCCAGTCGTGGCCGGTCGAAGGCAGTTCGACGATGGATTCCAGCCGGCTGTTGCGCAGGCCGGCGTAGGGATTGATGAAGGCGACAGTGTTGTCGTTGTTGAGCGTGAGCAGGCGATAGCCGTTGAGGTCGACGTCGGCGCGCGAACCCAGCGATCCGCCGACCATCAGCGCGGCCTTCTGCTCGCACTGCTGCTCCGACGCCACCTGTTCCGAGCGCCGCGCCAGCAACCATGCGGCAGGACGCGCGCCCTCGATGGGCTGGCCGGTGGCCTCGTCGCGGATCGCCAGATGAGCGATGCCGTTGCCGGCCTCGCCCTGCCGGAACGACCACTCCACCACCACGCCGCCCTGCGCGGACGCCTGCGTGCGCGCTTCGGCAGGCGGCGCTTCGCCCGCCCGCGCCGTCGCGGCCGACGGCAGGACCGCCGTGAATGCGGCGAACGCCAGGATGTTCCGCAAGCGTGTCATGGCCTAGACCAGGTAGTACAGCGAGCCGATGGCCACGCGCGCGAAGCGGTTCGGCCCGCCGTCGTCGTCAGCGTCGAACCAGGCTTCCGTGATCGCGCTGCCCGGCCCGACCTGCAGGCCGGCGAAGGGCGCGGAGCCGCGCCTGGAACTCAGTTCACCGGACGAGACGAGCCGCTTCCACTCGGCGTCCACTTTCGCCCAGAGCACGCCGACATAGGGCGTCCCGCGGTTCCCGACGGCGGAGATGCACGCGCCCAGCGCGCGCAGCGGCCGGGCGAAGGTCAGGTGGATGGGGCGGGTGTCCGGGCGGTTGTCGCCGAGCAGTACGCCCTCGCCGCTGGCGAGGTTGCCGTTGAACAGGTTCTGCGAACAGCGCGAGAACGCGATGGCCGCCCCGGCGCGGTCGATGGCGATGTCGGCGACGTCGAAGCTGTAGGTCGCCAGCGCGGCCGAGGTCAGCGCGCGCGGCAACGCCATGCCGGGATTGGCCGAGTCCTTCACCCAGTCCAGCACGTAGGGTGTTCCGCCGAAACCGGTAACGCGGGTGAAGGTGCGGATCGTGGCCATGTCTTCCTCCTTGCCTGGACGATCGGGTCAGGGCGATGCCGCGCCGCCGGCGGGCCGCTGCACGCGCAGCAGGCCCCACATGCCGCCGTCGAACACGAAGCTGGCCTGGCTGCGCCACAGGTAGTCCATCGGCGTGCCCGCCCGGCCGCCGGCGCGCAGCAGCAGGTTGGCCGACATCAGCGGACCCACGCCGTTGTAGGCGCCCTGCACGATCCAGGCATGCTCCATCGCGTCGGCATGGGTCGGCAGCAGCGTGCGCGAGCCTTCCGTCCAGGGCATCGGGTTCCAGTCGTGGCCGGACAACGCCAGCGCCTGCTGGCGGGTGCGGCCGCCCGGGTGCACGATCCGCAACCGCACTTCGCGGCCGGCGCGCGCCACCAGCACCGGCGTCTCCGGATCGCAGCCGGACAGGCCCTCGGGCGTGTCGGACAGCACCGCGATCTCGGCCTGGCAGCCCGTGCCGTCCAGGCTGCGCTTGGAACTCAGCACGTCGGCGTAGTCGGACTCGTTGCGGTCCTCGAACGGGATGGAAGGATCGCCGCCGCGCCGGCCCCACAGCGGTTCGCTGCGGTAGTTGACGGCCTTGACCCCGTAGTCGTCGGGTTCTTCCGCGCCGCTGAGGTTGGCGACCGGATCGCCGTTGACGCGTGCGTCCACGGCGTCCTGCAGCACCAGCACCATGTCCCGGTACAGCAGGTCGCCGCGGGCGTCGCAGATGTTGCGGCTCGCGCCGGAAACCGCGTCGGCCCTGCGTTCGGCCGCATCGCGGGACTCGCATACGCGGCTGCCCTCGGGACCGATCACCAGCGCGCCGACCAGGCCGTGCGCGGCGTGCTTGACCGGATCGGCGAAGCTGGACAGCGGCAGCACGCCGAATTCCATCGGCACGTTGTCCGCAGCCCCCTGCCCGTCGAGCCGGAACTCGCCGGCATACCAGTACATCGCGCGGCCCGTGCAGCGGTCGGAGTCGCGGTCGCACGGCGGCACCAGGTTCCCGTGCCGCTCCGCCGGGCCTTCCGGGTCCAGCCACGCGGCATTCGCGCCGACGTTGGCGCCGTCCGCATTGAGCGCGCGCTTGGCCAGCAGCGGCACGCTCAGGCCCACGCTGGAGGACATGCGGTACTGGTTGTAGTTGAAGCCGTCGAGGATCATCGGCATGAAGTTGTCGGCGAAATGCATCGTCGTCGTCCCGGTCTCGCCGGGCACACGCCGCTGCGGCCCGTCGTCGAGTTGCGCGGGCAACAGGTTGCGCACGACGACCTCCATGCAGGCGCCGGCCGGTGCGCGCAGCACCAGCGGTTCCACGCGGCGCTCGCCGGCCGCGAATTCGCCGCGCAACCGCGCCAGCAGCGCGGCGTTGTCCTCGTCCTGGCTCAGCCCTTCGCCTTCGCGGTTGTTGCGCACGTAGAGCAGCGCATCCGGGTCGCCCATACCGAGCCTGCGGTTGTAGGCGATGCCGGACTGGCCGGGCAGGCCGCAAGTCCCCTGCGGATGCGTCGCGTCAACATCGACGTCGCAGGCGCGCACCACGCTGATGTCGAACCTGAGCGCATCGGCCAGGCTGGCGCCGCAGACCAGTTCGCTTGCGCCGGTCGTCAACGGCGCGGGCGGCAGCGGCACCGGCGCGCCCGGCAAGTCGTTGAGGCGCGCCAGCCCGGGCGCGTTCACCGGCACCATCTCGCCGGTGGCGTCGTCGTTCTTCCTGCCGTAGCTGCGCTGCAATCCCCACATGCCGTCCCAGAGCTGGTCGATGGACGAGCCCAGGTACAGCGCGTCGGTCCGCTCCGTAGCGACCGGCGACACCCGGACGTCGATCTCGAAGTGCTCGGAGATGCCCAGCGGCTGCGCCGAGATGTAGCCGGAGAACGGATTGTCCGGTTCGCGCAGCCACTTCGCATCGGTCATCGCGAACACGTGCTGCGCCTCCTGCGAGCCCTGTATCAGGCGTACGTACAGCGGATCGCCTTCGTAGGCGCGCAGGATCGGCGTGGCCGGGTCACCAAGTTCGCGCGTGGGCTGGCTGCCGGGCAGCCCCGCGCGACAGGCGCGGTCCAGCGTCCCGGCCGGATACAGCGCGCAGTTGAAGTCGGCGCGCCAGGCTTCCACGTCGCGCAATACACCGTCCAGCGCGCCTTCCCTGCCGACCTTGCGCAGGGCGAGCCGCCAGGCCGGGTTGAACAGCGCACCGTAGGGATTCTCGGCGATGCGCTTGTCCCGCTGCGCGTGCGCCGGGCTGGCGAACGCATTGGCCATGTCGCCGGTGCAGGCGGGATCGTCCGCGGTGCAGGACGACTGGCGGTAATCGAAGCCGCCGAGGCCGGCGTCCGCGCGGATGTCGACGATCCGCAGCGGCAAGGGCTCGTTGCGGTAGTTCACCAGTTGCGTGCCGGGGTCCTCGGACGAAATCGCCAGCGGCATCGGCCGGCCGAACGGAATCTGCCGGCGGCCGAGGCGGATCTGCGATTCGTCGCGCGAGGGATGGTCCGGGTTGATCGGCTCCAGCGCGGTGTTGTACAGGATCGAGAAGTCGGCGAACGCCAGCGCGTATTCGCGGCGGGTGTCGTGCGCCCGCGCGGTCGCCGCGCAGGCCAGCGTCTCCGCCGTCGCCGCCGGGTCCAGCGGATTGGAGTCCTTGCGCGATCCGGACGAGGCCACCGTCGGCGGCCGGTCGAACAGGCAGGCCGGCGACACGATGTTGGCGCGGGTCGAAGTCGGGCCTCCGTCGGCACGCAGGCGCAGCGGTTCGCGCAGTTCGTCCGCGCCGACCACGCGGCGGTCCGGTTCCCGCGCGCGGCAGCCGGCGTCCACGTCGATGTAGGACGCGGACAGGTTGGCGCCGCCGATCACCTTGGCGCGTTCCGCAGCGCGGATGCCGGCGTCGGTACTGCACAGCCTGTTCCAGTCCAGCGCGGCGGCGTCCTGCGACAGCCAGACCGAGTTCGACGGCTCCACTATCAGCGCGGCATACAGACCGTGCTGCTGGTGCGAGCTGGGCCCGAAATGGTCGTGGCTGAACACCGTGCGCAGGGTGTAGTCGCGGCCCGTCTTCGGGTCCAGGATCGGGTCCGCGTACCAGCGCTGCACGGTGCGCTGCGCGCCGCAGAAGGGATAGCGGCTGGCGAGTTCCGCCAGCGGCAGGCGCTCGGCCTGCGGCGGGCAGGTGCCCTGCGCCTTGAGCCGCTGGCAGCGCGCGTCGCCGGCGGCGCAGGACGCGGCGAACAGCGGGTGCGTCTTCAACCCCAGCGGCGCCGCGCCGGGCCGCGCGCCGGCGGCGACGGCATGGTTGTAGGCCAGCACGCGTTCGCGCACTTCCTCCGGCGAGAAGGTGCCGTCCTCGTAGTTCCAGCCGTTGCCCGAACCGTCCGACGAGGTCACGTCGAACTTCACCAGGTGGATGTGCTGACCGATGGTGTCGGTCGGCGTGTAGATCTGGAAATCATCCAGGGCCAGCGCGTTCGGCACGAAGTTGCTGTGGCGGAAATCGATGCAGTCGCCCGAATTGGCGCGGAAGAACAGCGGTTCCGGCATGCGCGTGCGGGTATTCGGATCGATCACGTCCTGGATGTCATTCTCCAGCGACAGGATGCGCGCCTGTGGATCGAACCAGCCGTGGCGGTTGACCGTCAGCTCGGTCTGGATCACGCCGACGCGATAGTCGCGCACGTACGCGCTGGCCGGGCACGGGTCGGCGAACGGAGCGCCCGGCACCGGCTGCCGGCCGTTGACCCAGAACACGTCCGGTCCCGCCGGCGCGGGCTGGCCGGCGACGGTCGCCGCGCGCAGCGAGGCATAGCCCTTGTTCTCCATCTTCCACAGCGGATCGCGTACGTCGCCGGCGGGCGACTGCGGCTGCAGGCCAGCGCCTTGCAGCGTGCCCGCGTGGAAGGCCATGGCGCGCCGTTCCTCCGGCGTGCCGCTTTCCGGGAGCAGGCGCACGCCGGCCAGTTGTTCCCATTCCTCGGCGAGGGCGTACAGGGCTTCCGGGTTCTGCCCGAACACGCGCCGCGCATTCAACTGCGCGGCCTTGCCGCCCTTGGCCAGCGCCGCTTCCAGCACGTGCTGGTTGCTCAGCGCGCGCAGGGTGTGGTTGCCCGCGTCTTCCCAGCCGGTCAACACGTGGCGCGGCAGTCCGCCGTCCACCACCACGCCGTCCACCGTGTCCATGTCCAGCGGCGGCTGCGGCGGCCGGTGCCCGGGCTGGCCGGGGATGTAGAACGGATAGCCGGCGAATTCCGCCGTCGGCATCGGCGGCAGCACGCTGCCGGGCAGCGGCACCAGCGCCGGGTTCTCGATGCCGGCGGCGACCTCCGCGTCGGGCAGGCGGCGCGCGTCGGAGCCGTCCTCGAACACGTCGTGCACGCGCCACAGCTCCCACATGCCCTGGGCGAAATGCGGATACAGGTGGCAATGGAAGATCGAATCGCCCGGCGACAGGTTGCGGTTGCCGGAACCGCCGAATTCGATCTCGTAGCTGAAGGTCGCGCCCGGCGAGATGGTCTGCGAATCCAGGTACGTGGACCCGGGGCGGCTGGCGTCCTGCACCCACTGGTGCGCATGCAGGTGGAAGACGTGCGTCTCCTTCGGGCCGGCGTGGATGTTGCGGAAGCGCACCGGATCGTTGAGGTAGGAATGATGGACGTTGGAGGGATCGTCCGGGTACAGCGCGCCGACCGGCCGCTCGCCCTGCGCGTCCCACTTCAGGATCAGCGCCGGGTCGCCGTTGGCCCACGAACTGAGGAAGAATTCTTCCGCGCGGCACTCGGGACAGTTGCGCGCCGGACCGGTGCGGCGATTGCGCGCGACCACCATCGCACCCATGCCGGCGACGCCGTAGTTCACGCCCATGTTGTCGCGCACGTAGTGCAGCGGATCGTCCGGGTCCTCAAGTTCGGCGAACGCCTGCACCGCCTTCACCTCGTCGTGCATGATCACGGTGAACTCGCGGTAGGCGTGGCCGCAGCTAGTGCCGAACACGTATTCCGAACAGGGACGGCCCGGGCCGGTGGTGTCGTGGTGGTCGCCGTCCTCGCCGGTCAGCACGACGATGGCGTTGAGGTCGGAATGGACGATCTCGTTCCCGTCCAGCATCGCCAGGATCGGCGCGCCGCGCCGGTACGCCTGCGGATCGTCGGCGGCGAAGCGCGCGCCGTCGTAGTCGAGATCGTCAAAATGCCCGGCGGGCGCATCCGGCTGACGCCGCGCCTTCACCAGGTCGTCGTGGGTCACCTGCGAGCGATACCAGCGCGCGCCGGCGGGCTGCACGTTCACCGCGGCGAACAGGCCGGCGCCGAGCTGGCCGCCGGCGCCTTCCCCGCCGACCGTGGCGCCGGTGGAATAGGCGAAATAGGTACCTTCGCGGAAGGCGTACATCCGGTAGACCGCGCTCTGGCCCGGCAGCACCTGCCCGCCCTGGTGCCGCAGACGTTCCAGGTCCGCCGCCGGCAGGTTGCCGCGCACGCGTGCACGATTGTTCCCGACGTTCCCGCCGTCCGTGCCGCACAGCCAGGCATGCGCCGCGGTGGAGACCGGGCAGTCGGCATCGGAGACGGGCAGGACGTCGAGGCCGTTGACGTGGAACGACGCCGCGCGCGTGAAAGGACGGTCGTTGCTGACGCTCTCCATCCTGGCCAGCACGCGGCCACTGTCCTGCGCCGGCGGAGTCGGATAGATCCGGCCGACGGGATCGGCCACGTGCGTGGGTACGCGGCCCGCGTACTGTTCCGGTTCGCCCGAGACTTCCTCGTCCCTGCCCGGCGCCAGCAGGTTGTGGAAGCGGACCTGCAGGCAGTCGCCTTCGTTCGCGCGCAACACCAGTGGGCGCGGGCGCTTGTCGGCGCGCAACCGCACATGGCCGGCGGCATCGGCGACGTTGTCGTCGGCGACCGGTGTGCCTTCGGGAATCACGGTGCCGTCGGCGCGCCGCACCGGCACGGCGAATTCGACGTCGCGGCGCAAGGCGTACAGCATGCCGGCGGGATTGAACGCGCCGAAGCGGTTCAGCACCACCGCCTGCTCCAGCGCGACGACCTCGGCGGTGACGGTCCGCCTGCAATCCGGCGCGGCCTGCGCCGTTTTCGCGCCGGGCCGGTCGCCCAGGCTGGCGCAGGACGACATCAGCAACGCCGCGGCGAGCCCGACCGTGAATCGGGACACGCATCCTCTGTACCCTGCACCCATGGCTTCCACTCCGTTGCGTCCACGCCGCGCGCGACAGCCTCCAGATGGAATCCCCCCGAGCGCGCCATCATGGCGCACCATTCCGCTGTTCCTGCGATTCCCGATGCAGCGGTACGATCCGCCGCCGTGCAAACCCGATCTCTTCTGACCTCCCCAACGCCGGCGTCATGGAGGCCCGGCCATGCTTCCGACGAACGGCTTGAATGAGATATGACCCGTTCGTTCGTGAGTCATGGAAAGTAATTGGCGAGTGGTGACTGGTGACTGGTGACTGGTGACTGGTGACTGGTGACTGGTGACTGGTGACTGGTGA
>CALJUL010000018.1 GCA_937975725.1 uncultured Pseudoxanthomonas sp.
GCCGGTGCCGGTGCCGCCGCCCATGCCGGCGGTGATGAACACCATGTCGGCGCCGTCCAGCGCCTCGATGATGCGCTCGCGGTCCTCCAGCGCGGCCTGGCGGCCGACTTCCGGGTTGGCGCCGGCGCCCAGGCCCTTGGTGACATTGCCGCCCAATTGCAGTTGCAGCTTGGCGCCGCAGTTCTTGATCGCCTGTGCGTCGGTGTTGGCGGTGATGAACTCCACGCCGTCCACGCTGCCGTTGACCATGTGCGCCACGGCGTTGCCGCCGCCGCCGCCCACGCCGACCACCTTGATCACCGCATTCGGGGCCATCTTTTCAACCAGTTCGAAATGTGCCATGTCCTTAGTCCTCTTTGAGCCGGGGGCCAAGGGCCGGAGGTCAGGGGCCAGGAAAAGCGGACTTTTCCGACTCCGTTCCCGCGGACCCGAGGTCGGCGAGTTGTTGTGTTTTAGTTGTTGCCGCGTACTTCGTTACCGCAATCGTTCCCTACCCTGCCTGCCGCTCTTCGCTTCCGCTCTTGCCATTGCTCTCTCTGGCCCCTGGCTTCTGGCCCCTGGTCCCGGCAAGTTCCTCAGAACTCGCCGCGATACCAGTTCTGCAACTTCTTGAACCAGCTTCCCGCCTTGCCCGTCGGCAGCGACGGGCGGCGGGGATGCTCGATCTGGCTGCCCATCAGCAGCAGGCCCACGCCGGTGGCGTGCACCGGGTTGCCGACCACTTCGCCCAGGCCGGTGACGTGCTGCGGGATGCCCACGCGCACCGGCATCTGCAGCATCTCCTCGGCCAGTTCGACCACGCCTTCCATCTTCGCGGCGCCGCCGGTCAGCACCATGCCGGCGCGCACGCGCTCCTCGAAACCGGAGCGGCGCAGTTCGGCCTGCACCATCTCGAAGATCTCCTCGTAGCGCTGCTGCACCGCCTGCGCCAGCGCATGGCGCGGCAGGCGGCGCGGCGGGCGATCGCCGACGCTGGGCACCTGGATGCTCTCTTCCGCCGTCGCCAGTTGCGCCAGCGCGCAGGCGTAGCGCACCTTGATCTGCTCGGCTTCCGGCGTGGGCGTGCGCAGCATGTGCGCGATGTCGTTGGTCACCTGGTCGCCGGCGATGGGCAGCGAGGCGGTGTGGCAGATCGCGCCCTGCACGAACACCGCCAGGTCGGTGGTGCCCGCACCCATGTCCACCAGCACCACGCCCAGCTCGCGCTCGTCGCTGGTCAGCACGGCCACGCTGGAAGCCAGCGAGGAGAAGATCAGGTCGTCGATCTGCAGGCCGCAGCGCTGCACGCACTTGCTGATGTTGGCCGCGGCCGACTGCGCGCAGAACACCAGGTGCGCGTCCACCTCCAGACGCACGCCGGTCATGCCGACCGGGTTGCGGATGCCTTCCTGCGAGTTGTCCAGCTTGTACTCGCGCGGGATGGCGTGGAGGATCTTCTGGTCGGCCGGGATCGCCACCGCCTTGGCCGCGTCCAGCACCCGGTCCAGGTCGCCCCAGGTGACCTCGCCGTCGCGGATCGGCTGGATGCCCTGCGAATTGCGGCACTGCACGTGGTTGCCGGAGATGGAGGCGTACACCGAGCGGATCTCGCAGCCGGCCATCAGCTCGGCTTCCTCGATCGCGCGCTGGATCGACTGCACGGTCGATTCGATGTCCACCACCACGCCGCGCTTGAGGCCGCGCGATTCGTGCGAGCCGATGCCGATCACCTCGATCGGATTGCCCGGCGCGTACTCGCCGACCAGCGCCGTCACCTTGGAGGTGCCGATATCCAGTCCGACGATCAGCGATTTGTCGCCCTTGCGATTCATGTGTTGCCCTGTCGAGAAGCGGGAACGGGGAACGGGGAACCGGGGATGCCGCGCTCGTGCCGCGCCATGCCCTGCTCCCTGTTTCCGGCTCCCTGTTGTGCATTGCCCCAGCTCAGGGCAAATCCGTTGGTGTAGCGCAGGTCCGCGCGCAGCAGCGGCTGCGCCTGCGCCGCCAGCAGTTGCGGCAGCATCCGCGCGAAGCGGCCCAGCCGCGGGCGCGCGTCGGTGCGGCCGACGACGACCTGCATGCCGTTGTCCAGTTGCAGCGACCAGCTTCCGCGCGCGTCCATCGCCAGCGCGACCACGTCCAGCCCCATCGGCGCGAACAGTTGCCGCGACTCGTTGTAGAGCGCGGTCACTTCCTGCACCTGCGAGTCCGGGCCGCCCAGCCGCGGCAGCCTGAGCCCCACCAGTTCCTTCGGCATCGGGAACAGGCGGCCGTGCTCGGAGAGCAGGCGGTCCTCGCCCCAGCGCGCGAACGGCTTGTGCTCGGTGACGCGGATTTCCAGCACGTCCGGCCAGCGCTTGCGCACTTCCGCGCGCTCCACCCACGCCAGCTTCTCGACCGCCTGCTTGGCCTCGTCCAGGCGCACGGCGAAGAAGCCGCGCCGCGCATGCGGCAGCACCGCCTCGCGCAGTTGCACCGCGTCCACGCGGTCGAACTCGCCCTGCACGCGCAGCCGCGACAGCGGCCAGCGCTCGGCGCCGATCCAGCCGTTGACCACGGCCACCACCGGCAGCGCGACGAGCGCGAGCGCCAGCAGCCAGGCCAGGATGCGCAGGGCGGCGTTCATGGCGCGCCGCTCCCGGGACGCCGGCAACGGGGAACGGGGAACGGGGAATGCGCCGGCACGGCGGCCGCGGCCGCGATGCGCCATTCCCGGTTCCCGGTTCCCCGCTCCCGCTTCCACATGTTCATGCCGCCACCTCCGGCACGCTCTGCTCCAGGATGCGCCAGCACAGTTCGCCGAAGCCGATGCCCAGGTGCGCGGCGGCCTTCGGCACCAGCGAGTGGCTGGTCATGCCGGGAGCGGTGTTCACTTCGATCAGTTGCAGGCCGCGCATGCGGTCGCGCATCACGTCCACGCGGCCCCAGCCCGCGCATCCGGCCGCGCGGAACGCCGCCAGGGCGATGGCGCGGATCGCGGCCTCGTCCTCGCCGTCCATGCCGGGACACAGGTACTGGGTGTCGTCGGCCACGTACTTGGCGTGGTAGTCGTACCAGTCGCCGGCCGGCACGATGCGGATCGACGGCAGCGCCAGGTCGCCGAGGATGCCGACAGTGTATTCCTCGCCCACCACCATCTGCTCCATCAGCAGGTCGCCTGCATAGCCCGCGGCGAAGGCGATGGCGTCGGCCAGGTCGGCCTCCTCCAGGATGCGGAACACGCCCACGCTGGAACCTTCGCAGGCGGGCTTCACGAACACCGGCAGGCCGAGTTCGCGCACGCCCTCGCGCAACGCCCGCGCCGGGTCCGTGCCCGGGCCGGCGGCGATCCGCACGAAGCGCGGCGTCGGCAGGCCCGCGGCGATCCACACCTGCTTGGTGCGGATCTTGTCCAGCGTCAGCGTCGAGCCCAGCACGCCGGGACCGGTGTACGGCACGCCCAGCGCCTGCAGCAGCCCCTGCAGCACGCCGTTTTCGCCGTCGCCGCCGTGCAGGATGTTGAACACGCGGTCCAGCTTGCCGGCGCGGATGGCCTCGACCAGCGCCGCGATGCCGTCCACCGCGAACGCCTGCACGCCGCGCGACAGCAGCGCCTCCAGCACGTTGCGGCCGGAGTCCAGCGACACTTCGCGCTCGCTGGACACGCCGCCCAGCAGCACGGCGACGCGGCCGAAGCGGGCCGGGTCGTCGATGCGCAGCGGCGGCACCGTGGCGACGCTCACGCGCCCCCCTTGCCGACGAAGCCGTGCGCGGCGATGTGCTGCGCGACGTGGCCGATGTCGCCCGCGCCCATCATCAGCAGCAGGTCGCCGTCGCGCAGCACGTCAGGCAGCACGTCGACCAGATCGGCGACCTGCCCCACCACCACCGGCTCGTTGCGGCCGCGCGCGCGGATGGCGCGTGCCAGCGACCTGGCATCGGCGCCGGCGATGGGCGTCTCGCCGGCCGGGTACACCTCGCTCAGCACCAGCGCGTCGGCATCGGACAGCACCGCGGCGAACGCATCGAACTGGTCGCGCGTGCGGCTGTAGCGGTGCGGCTGGAACGCCACCACCAGCCGCTTGTGCGGCCAGCCACCGCGCGCGGCGGCGAACACCGCGGCCAGTTCCTTGGGATGGTGGCCGTAGTCGTCCACCAGTTGCACGCGCGCGCCCTGCGGCGTGACCACTTCGCCCAGGTCGTTGAAGCGGCGGCCGACGCCGGCGAACTTCTCCAGCGCGGCGGCGATGTTCTCCGGCGACACGCCGAGCTGCCAGCCCACCGCAGCGGCGGCCAGCGCGTTCTGCACGTTGTGCCGGCCCGGCAGCGCCAGGCTGACGCGGATGCTGGCGTCCTCGGGCAGGCGCAGGGTGAAGCGCATGCGCCCCGCTTCCTGGGTCACCTCCTCGGCGCGTACGTCGGCGGTCTCGGCGAAGCCGTAGGTCATCACGTGGCGCGGTGTCTCCGCGGCGATGGCGGCGACTTCCGGGTCGTCGATGCACAGCACGGCCAGGCCGTAGAACGGCAGGCGCTGCAGGAATTCGGCGAAGGCGGCCTTGACCCGCTCGAAATCGTTGCCGTAGTTCTCCAGATGGTCGGCATCGATGTTGGTGACGATGGAGATCAGCGGGTTCAGGCGCAGGAAGCTGCCGTCGCTCTCGTCGGCCTCGGCCCCCAGCCACTGGCCGTCGCCGAGCTTGGCGTTGGCGCCGGCGGCCAGCAGTTGCCCGCCGATCACGAAGGTCGGGTCCAGCCCGCCCTCGCTCAGCACCGCCGCGGCCAGGCTGGTGGTGGTGGTCTTGCCGTGGGTGCCGGCCACCGCGATGCCGCGGCGGAAGCGCATCAGTTCGGCCAGCATCGCCGCGCGCGGCACGATCGGGATGCGCTGGCTGCGCGCTTCCATCAGCTCGGGGTTGTCGTGCCTGATCGCGCTGGACACGACCACGCAGTCCGTGCCCAGCACGTTCGACGCGTTGTGCCCGCGCATCACCCGCGCGCCCAGCGCCGCCAGCCGGCGCGTCGCCGCGTTGTCGGCGTTGTCCGAGCCGGAGACTTCGTAGCCCAGCGTGCACAGCACTTCGGCGATGCCGCTCATGCCGGAACCGCCGATGCCGACGAAATGCACCCGGCGGAATTCCTTCGCCAGGTTGCCGGTGTGCTGCAGGCGGCGCTCGCGCGCGGCGGACATCATGGGTGGGCTCCTTCGGAGCAGGGGCCGGAGGCCAGGGGCCGGAAGCCGGAGAGAAGCGAAGCGCGGGGCGTCATGCGGTGGGGATGTTCTGTGGTTGATGTGCTGGACGACGGACGAGGGCTTTCACTGGCCTCTGGCCCCCGGCCTCCGGCCCCCGCCTCTTCCAGGATGATGTCCGCGATGCGGTCCGCCGCATCGGTCCTGGCCAGCGCGCGCGCGGCCTGCGCCATCGCCAGGCGCCTGCCGCTGTCGGCGGCGAGTGGGCGCAGCGTGGTCGCCAGCGCATCGGCGAGCGTGTCGTCCTGCTTCAGCAGCACGGCGGCGCCGCGCTCGACCAGGTATTCGGCGTTGCGGGTCTGGTGGTCGTCCACGGCCTGCGCGAACGGCACCAGCACGCTGCCCACGCCCGCCGCGCACAGTTCGGCCAGCGTAGAGGCGCCCGAGCGGCAGACCACCAGGTCGGCCCAGGCGTAGGCGGCGGCCATGTCGGTGATGAAGGCTTCCACGCTCGCGGCCACGCCGGCGTCGGCATAGGCGTTCGCGGCTTCCTCGCGCAGTTTCTCGCCGCACTGGTGGCGCACTTCCACGGGCGTGCCGGCCAGCGCGGCGAGGGCCTTCGGCACGGCCAGGTTCAAAGCGCGCGCGCCCTGGCTGCCGCCCAGCACCAGCAGGCGCAGCGGACCGCTGCGGCCGGCGAAGCGCTCGGCCGGCGGCGGCAGCGCCGCGATCTCCTCGCGCACCGGGTTGCCGACGACTTCCTCGCGCGGCGGGAACGCGCCCGGGAAGCCGGTCATCACCCGTCGCGCCACCTTCGCCAGCATGCGGTTGGTGAAACCGGCGGCGCGGTTCTGTTCGTGCACCAGCAGCGGCGTGCCCATCAGCCGCGCGGCCACGCCGCCCGGCCCGGCGGCGAAACCGCCGAAGCTGACCACCGCGCGCGGCATGCGCCGGCGCAACACGAAGCCGGCCGCGCGGATCGCGCGCAGGATGCGCAGCGGCGCGCCCAGCAGTGCCAGCTTGCCCTTGCCGCGCAGGCCGGCGATGGCAAGCGTGTCCAGCGGGATGTCGTGCTGCGGCACCAGGCGGGTTTCCATCGCGCCGTCGGCGCCCAGCCAGACCACCGGCACGCCGCGCGCGCGCAGCACCTTCGCCACCGCCAGCGCCGGGAAGATGTGGCCGCCGGTGCCGCCGGCCATGACCATCACCGGCGCGGCGGCCGCAGGCGCATGCGCGGCATTCGCGTGCACGGCGCTCATGCGATCCCCTCGAAGGTCGGTTCCACCCGCTGGCGCAGGCGGCTGGTGCCGCGCAGCGCCGGCGGCAGCGGTGCCGGTGCCGTGGGCGCCGCGCGCTCCCGCGACGCGACGGGTGCCTGTGCTTCGGCCGTGCCCTGCATCGCCTCGCCGCGCAGGGCGACCTGGCGCTGGGTACGCTCCAGTTCGTAGGACACGCGCAACAGCAGGCCCATCGCCACGCAGGTCATCAGGATGCTGGAACCGCCGGAGGAGATCAGCGGCAG
Organism: uncultured Pseudoxanthomonas sp.; assembly: GCA_937975725.1. Lineage (GTDB taxonomy): Bacteria > Pseudomonadota > Gammaproteobacteria > Xanthomonadales > Xanthomonadaceae > Pseudoxanthomonas_A. Next base: position 6,669 of record CALJUL010000018.1, read on the forward strand.
GGTCAGCCCCTTGGTCGGCAGCAGGCCCAGGTTCACGCCCATCGACACGAAACTCTGCATGCCGATCCACAGGCCCACGCCGAAGGCCACGTAGCCGGCGAAGTGGCGGCGCATCTCCACGCAGCGCAGGCCGATCACGAAGGCGCGCCCGACCAGCAGCGCGTACAGGCCGATCACCGCGCACACGCCCAGGAAACCCAGTTCCTCGCCGATGACGGAGAAGATGAAGTCGGTGTGCACTTCCGGCAGGTAGTTGAGCTTCAGCACCGAGCCGCCCAGGCCGATGCCGGTCCACTCGCCGCGGCCGATCGCCATCAGTGCGTTGGTCAACTGGTAGCCGCTGCCGAACGGGTCCGCCCACGGATCGGAGAACGAGGTGATGCGGCGCCAGCGGTACGGCTCGGCGATGGCGACGATCGCCATGATCGGCAGGCCGACCAGCACCGGGCCGAACATGCGCGGCATGTTCACCCCGCCCAGCACCAGCATGCCGGCGGTGATCGCCAGCAGCAGCGAGGACGAGCCGAAGTCCGGCTGCAGCAGCAGCAGCGTCACCAGCACCACCACCACGCCCAGCGGCTTGAGCATGGCCGCCCAGGTGGCGTTGACCTCGTCGCGGAAGCGCACCAGGTAGCTCGCCAGCCAGACGATGAAGAACACCTTGACCACTTCCACCACCTGGAAGTTGGACACGCCCAGGTTGATCCAGCGGTGTGCGCCCTTCACGCTCACGCCCAGCCCCGGCACGAACACCAGCAGCAGCAGCGCCAGGCAGCCCAGCAACAGCAGGTGGTTGCGCGCCTCGATGCTCTTCAGCTCGGTGCGCGTGATCCACCAGGCCAGGCCGATGCCGCCGGCCAGGAACATCAGGTGGCGGGTCAGGTAGTGGAACGGGCTGCTGGCCTGGTAGATGGAACTGGAAGCCACCATCACCACGCCAAGCGAGGCCAGCGCCAGCATGGCGCCGAGCAGCCAGGGATCGAAGCGGCCCCCGATGGCATCCAGTCGCGTGGCCTGGCGCAGCGTGTCGTTCATCAGCGCACCTTCAGCGTGGCCAGCCCGACCAGGACCAGCACGACGGAAATGATCCAGAAGCGCACGATCACCCGCGGCTCCGGCCAGCCCTTCAGCTCGAAGTGGTGGTGGATCGGCGCCATCCGGAACACGCGCTTGCCGGTGAGCTTGAACGAGGCCACCTGGATCATCACCGAGAGCGTCTCGATGACGAAGATGCCGCCCATGATCACCAGCACCAGCTCCTGGCGAA
>CALJUL010000019.1 GCA_937975725.1 uncultured Pseudoxanthomonas sp.
GTAGCCGCCGAACACCTCGTCGGCGCCCTCGCCGGTCAGCACCACCTTGTAGCCGTGCGCGCGCACGCTGCCGGCCAGCAGCATCAGCGGCACCGGCGCGGTGCGCAGCACCGGCGTCTCGGCGTGGCGGACCAGCCGCGGGAAAGCCTCGCCGATGTCGCGGCGGGTGCAGCGCAGGGTGGTGTGCTCGGTGCCCAGGTGGCGCACCATGGCCATCTGGTGCTCGCTCTCGTCGAACTCGCCGTCCTCGAAGGCGACCGAGAACGTGCGCACCGGCGTGTCGGTGAAGCCGCGGATCATCGCCACGATGCCGGAGGAATCCAGGCCGCCGCTCAGGTAGGCGCCCACTGGCACGTCGGCGCGCAGTTGCAGCCGCACCGCATCCACCAGCAGTTCGCGCAGTTGCGCGGCCGCCGCGTCCACGCTGTCCGGGTAGCGCGCGGGCGTGGCCTCGGCCGCGTCGGGGAAGGTCCAGTCCCAGTACTGGCGCAGGCTCTGCCGGCCGTCGTGCTCGATGGCCAGCACGCAGCCGGGAGGCAGGCTGCTGACGCCTTCGTAGACTGTGTCCGGATCGACCGGCGCCCAGTAGGTCAGCGCCTGCGCCAGGCCGACCGGGTGCAGGCGGCGCGTTTCCGGCAGCACCACGTGCAGCGCCTTCACTTCCGAGGCGAACCACAGGCCGCCGCGGCCCTGCGCATGGAACAGCGGGCGGATGCCGGCGCGGTCGCGCGCCAGCAGCAGGCGCCGGCGCTCGCCGTCCCACAGCGCGATGGCGAACTGGCCGTTGAGGTGCTCGACGAAGGCATCGCCGTAGCGGTCGTACAGGTGGACGATGACCTCGGTGTCGGACTGCGTGTAGAAGCGGTGGCCGGCGGCTTCCAGCTCGCGGCGCAGTTCGACGTAGTTGAAGATCTCGCCGTTGAAGACGGTCCACACGGTGCCGCGCGGATTGTGGATCGGCTGGTCGCCGGTGGCCAGGTCGATGATCGACAGCCGCGCGTGCGCCAGGCCCACGCCGGGCTCGACGTGGAAGCCGTAGCCGTCCGGACCGCGGTGGGCCAGGCGGGTGATCATCGCCGACAGCGTTTCCCGCGGCGCCTCCGGCATGGCGCCCAGTGCGACGAAGCCGGCTATGCCGCACATGGCGCGTTCGCCGCGGAGGCGCTGCGGAGGGACGGGCGCGGGGAGGGCCGGCGCATGCAGGCGATGACCTGCGTGGGCGCTGCATGCGGCGGTCTGTCGACCAAGGCGGTCCTCCGGACGGCGGGGCGTCGTTTCTGATTGCCATCGAAACGCAGGGTGGCGGTGTTTCCGGACAGTGACCGCGATGCTGGCACTCGCGGCGCGCGCGTGTCAGGCTAGCCCACCGATGGGCGATGGCGTCACATTACGGCAAGGGATTGCCGGTTTGCGGCCTTCATGACGTTGGTCATGGGCGATAGGGGAGGTCCGGGCATCCGACGGACCGGGAACTGGAATTCTTGGGGCAGGAACTACATGCAGGGACGGAGTCTTCGTTGTCCGCGGTGATCGACCCGGCGTTCCGGATGGCGGCATGGTGTGCTTCGGCGACCGGCGGAAGGCTGCTGGTGCTGTTCTACCACCGCGTGCTCGCCGCGCCGGACCCGATGCTGCCCACCGAGCCGGACGCGCGCGTCTTCGACGCGCACATGCAGGCGCTGGCCGGCATGTTCAAGGTGCTGCCGATGGACGAGGCGATGGGCGGGCTGGCCGCCGGGCGCCTGCCTGCGCGCGCGGCCTGCATCACCTTCGACGACGGCTATCGCGACAACCACCAGATCGCGGTGCCCATCCTGCGTCGCCACGGGCTGACGGCGACCTTCTACGTGGCCAGCGGCTTCCTTGACGGCGGCCGCATGTTCAACGACACGGTACGCGAGAGCGTGCGCCGCCTGCCCGCCGGCACCCACGATCTGGAATGGCTGGGCCTGGGCCCGCGCGACGTCGGCGACGATGCCTCGCGCATGGCCTTGTTCATGGAAGTGGTCGCCGCGGTGAAATACCTGGACCTCGACGCGCGTGATGCGGCCAGCGCGCGCCTGGCCGGGTTGGCGGGCTCGCCGTTGCCGGACGACCTGATGATGACGTCGGACGAAGTGCGCGCGCTGCACCGCAGCGGCATGGAGATCGGCGGCCACACGCTGAGCCATCCCATCCTCAGCCGCATCGACGATGCCGAGGCGCGCCGCCAGATCGCGGGCAACCGCGCGGTGCTGTCGGCGCTGCTGGACCGCCCGCCGCGCTTCTTCGCCTATCCCAACGGCGTGCCGGTGCGCGACTACGGCCCGGCGCACGTGCAGATGGTGCGCGAGGCCGGCTACGAGGCCGCGGTGTCGACGGCGCGCGGGACCTGCTCGACCGGCAGCGACCTGTTCCAGTTGCCGCGCTTCGCGCCCTGGCACAGCAATGCGCTGGACTATCGCCTCAGCCTGCTGAAGAGCTTCGCGCGGCGCAGCCGCGAAGCGCGAGCCTGATTCTCCGGTGGGACGAAGCCGGGAGCGCCTTCAGCGCTCTTCCGGCAACCGTTCGCTGAAGCGTTGCAGGCGCTGCGCCAGCCGCGCGCCGACGCGGGGCAGGCGTCCCAGCAGTCCCGCCAGGGTCTGCATGTCGCGCCGTTTCCAGATGCCCAGCCAGGGCGACAGGCCGATCAGCAGCAGTGCGTACAGTACGCCGGCGGCCGCCTGGCTCCACATGCCCGGTACCAGGCGGACCAGGCCCAGCGCCGGCAGCAAGGCCAGCGCTGCGGTCAGGAACTGCGCGGCCAATGCGCGGTAGGGATAGCGCACCGACAGCACCCGCGCGGTGATCGCGGCGAAGGCCAGGAACACTACCAGCCGCGCGATCGCGTGCGCGGCGATCGCGCCCATCAGCCCGTAGCGCGGGATCAGCAGCAGCGCCGCCACCGCGGTGACGACGATCGCGCCGACCGCGAACACCGCGCGCAGCTTCTGGTTCTCGGTGGTGGCCAGGATCGCCGCGAAGGCGCCCTCGGACAGGGTCAGGCCGCCGACCACCGCCATGATCTGCAGCAGCAGGATCACCGGCGCGTAGGCGGCGCCGTACATCACCGTGATCACCGCCTCGGCCACGAACGCCGCGGCGCCGGCCAGGATCAGCCCCAGGAAGGTGAAGTAGCGCACCGAGTCGGCCAGGATCAGGTTGACCCGCGCCTGTCCGCCGGCGCCGTAGGCGTGGCCCATCGCCGGCAGCAGCACGGTGGTCAGGCCGGAGGACAGCAGCTCGATGCCGCCGCGGGTCAGCGAGGCGGCGATGACGAAGAAGCCCACTTCGGCCGAGCCGACCAGCATGTTGAGCAGGTAGGTCTCGATGGACTTGTTGCCCAGCGCGTAGATGACGGTCAGCACCACGGTCCACAGCAGGTGCGGCTTCAGCCGCGCCAGCAGCGCGGGCGCCGGCGCCGCGCCCCACGCGCGCACGCCGGCGCGCAGCAGCAGGCCGGCGGCCACGATGTGCAGCATGCTGATGACGGCGAACAGCGCCAGGTAGGCCGGCAGCGGCGCGCGCGCCGCCACCAGCGCGACCACGCCCAGCAGGTTGAGCACGGTCATGGACAGCGTGGTGACCGCCTCGATGTCGAAGCGCGCATAGCCCTTGGCCACCGACACCGCGAACAGGTAATAGGCTTTGCCCAGCAGGCTGGCCAGGGTCACCGCGGCGAACAGCAGCACGCTCCTGCCGGCCCACGACGCCGGCTCCAGCAGCGGCATGCCCGCCAGGAACACCAGCGCCACCAGCGCCATGCAGGCGTGCTGGCGGCGCAGCAGCCAGCCGTGCACTTCGCGCGCGGCCTGCGGCTCGTCGCGCCCCAGCGCTTCGGCGATGAAGCGGATGCCGGTGGTGTTGAGGCCGTTGTTGGCCAGCATGACCAGCAGGCCGGACAGCCACACCACGTAGGAGTAGGCGCCGAAGTCGTCCGGCCCCACCGCGCGCGCGATCAGCACGCTGATCACCAGGCCGACCGCGTAGTTGATGTACGTGGAGCCGGTCATCAGCAGCGCGCCGCGCACCAGGGTGTCCTGCCGGAATGCGCCGCTCATGCGCGGTCTCCGGCGATGGGGAAGGAACGGGGCGGGATCAACGTGGCGCTCGGCGACGGGGCGGACCGGGGGGCGGCGATGATAGCGTGGCGCGGGCGCGGGGTCGCCTGCCGTTCGGGTAGCATGCACGCTCCTTTCCCGGCCGGCACCACCCGATGACGTCCACCGCCGCATCCGCTCCGCTCACCCTCCTGCACGTGGTCGATTCGCTGGAGATCGGCGGCCTGGAGCGCGTGGTCACCGACCTGGCCATCGCCCAGCAGGCGGCCGGCCACCGCGTGGCGGTCTTCAGCATCGCCGACAGCGACGGTTTCGTGCCGGTGCTGCGGGCGGCCGGCATCCCGGTGGTGATGGGCGGCAAGTCCGGCACCCTGGACCGCCGCGTGCTGGGCCGGCTGCGGCAGGCCGCGCGCGGGGCGGACGTGGTGCACGCGCACAACTTCGTGCCCAACTACTACGCCGCGTTCGCGCTGCTGGGTACCTGGCGCAGGCCGGCACTGGTCGGCACCTGCCACGACATGGGAACGCGGCTGGGCAACGCGCGCCTGCGCCGGCTGTACCGGCTGTCGCTGCTGCGCACGCAGCGCGTGGCGATGGTCGGCGGACAGGTGCACGCGCGCTTCGTGGACGCCGGCTACGTCGCCGCCGGGCGCGCCGAGACGCTGCTCAACGGCATCCCGCTGGCGCCGTTCGCCTGGTCGCCGCAGCGCCGCGAGGAAGCGCGGCGCCGGCTGGAGCTGGCGCAGGACGATCTGGTCATCGGCCACGTCGGCCGGCTGGTGGAACTGAAGAACCAGGCCGCGCTGATCGCGGAACTGCCGGCGCTGGCGGCGGAATTCCCCCGCCTGAAGCTGGTGCTGGTGGGCGAGGGCCCCACCCGGCAGGCGTTGCAGGCGCAGGCCGAAGCCGCGGGCGTGGCCTCGCGCGTGCTGTTCGCCGGTGCGCGCCAGGACGTGTCCGACCTGCTGCCCGCGTTCGACGTGTTCGCCCTGCCGTCGCTGACCGAGGGCCTGTCCATCGCACTGCTGGAAGCCTGCGCCAGCCGCCTGGCCATCGTCGCCACCGCGGTGGGCGGCAACCCGGAAGTGATCCGCGACGGCGTCACCGGCAGGCTGGTGCCGGTCGGCGACGCCGCGGCCCTGCACAGCGCGCTGCACGAGCTGCTGGCCTCGCCGGCGCTGCGCGCTGAGCGCGGCGAAGCCGCCTGCGCCTGGGTGGCCGCGCACGCGTCCATCGACGCCCTGCGCGCGGCCTACGACGCGTTCTACGCGCGCGCCCGCGGGCAACGCCGGTGAAGGATCAGGACTGGCCACGCAGGTAGCGGAACGTCCGCTCCAGGCCGGCGGTGGTAGAGACGCCCGGCGTCCAGCCGATCGCCTTCAACGCGCCGTTGGCGTAGCGCAGCGGGCGGTACATCGACCGCACCACGTAGGGCGTGAACACCGCCGGCAACTGGCCCTTGGAGCGGCGGTTGTACCAGACCAGCATGCGCGAAGCCTGCAACAGCAGCGAGTAGGGCAGTGGCAGCGTGCGCAGCCGGCGCACCGAGCGGCGGTATTCGCGCAGGTAGCGGCGGCACGAGGGCAGGTCGTCGTCGACCACGTTGTATGCGCTGCCCGCCGGCGCGCGCAGCGCGGCCACGGCGACCGCGTCGGCGCAGTTCTCCACGTAGGTCAGCGGCAAGGTGGCGCCGCCGCCCAGGCTGAAGAAGAAGCCCAGCGCGCCGATGCCCACCCGCGGCGACAGCGCACCGCCGCCCTCGCCGTAGATCACGCCCGGCCGCAGCACCACCGTCTCGAAGCCGAAGCGGTCGCGGCAGGCGTCCAGCAACTGCTCCTGCCGCACCTTGGCGTAGCCGTAGGGGCCCTTGTCCACGCCGACGCTCTCCAGCGGCACCGATTCGTCGTGCACGCCGTTGCGCGGCAATCCGTCGGTGCGGTAGACGGCGAACGAGCTGATCTGCACGATCCGCTTCACGCCCGCCTCGCCGGCCGCCTCCAACAGGTTGCGGGTGCCGACCACGCTGTTGGCGAACATGTCGGCGGCCGCGCCGCGCATGCCGGCGGCCGCGTGCACCACGCAGCCGACGCCGGCGACCAGTGCCGGCAGGCCGTCGCGTTGCAGCAGGTTGGCGCCGACCCATTCGATGCGCGCCTGCGGGAACTCCGCCTGCAGCGCCTCGACCATGCCCGCCGGTGGCCGCTGCCGCACGTGCAGGCGCAGGTCGTCCACGCCCTGCGCCAGCAGGCTGCGGGCGATGCGGCGGCCGAGGAAGCCGCCCGAGCCGGTGACCAGGTACTTCATGGGGTCCTCCCGATGTCCGCGACGATGGCGTCGATCATCCGGCAGGTGCGCAGGATGTGCTCGTGCGGGATCGGGTCCGCGCGGCTGTCGTCGGCGACGGCGTCGTAGAAGCGCGCCAGCAGCACGCGCATGGGCTGGAAATAGTGGAATTCGTGGCGGCCGAACCGGCGCAGGTTGCGCCAGCCGTTGCCGGCGAAGCGGGCCGCCTGCACCCACGGCGGGAACAGCCGGCCCAGCGCGCTGGGCTGCGCCTGCCGCGCGCTGGGCACCAGGGTGCGCGCGGCGTAGTCCAGTTCCACGCTGTCCTGGGTGCCGACCACCTTCAGCGTGTGCGCGACCGGGCGGCCGTGCGCGCTGATCATGCCGCTGGCGGTGGTGGCGCCGTCGTCGATGATGAAGCGCAGCTCGTCGGGCATCGCGTCCACCGCGGCGTTGCCGGTGGCGGGACGGCGGCGCAGCGCACGGGCGCGCACGCTGAAGCCGTCGCCGACGTAGGGGACGATCTTGGCCAGCACGTGGTCCAGCACGTTGTGGAACAGCTTGCCCGGCAGCCGGTGCACCCAGTGGCCGGGGTCGCCCATCACCGCCAGGCCGTAGTCACCGGACAGGTTGTAGCCGTAGTGGGTGTCCAGGTGCACCACTTCGCCCAGCTTGCCCGCCGCCATCAGCCCGGCCAGTTCCAGGCCCGGCGTCTCGAAGTTGTACAGGTAGTTCACGCTGACCCGGCGCGCGTGCGCCTGCGCGCACTCGAGGATCGCCGCCGCTTCTTCCGCGGTCAGCGCGAAGGGCTTTTCCATGAAGACGTGGCAGCCGGCCTCCATCGCCCTGCGCGCGATCGGCAGGTGAGAGTCCGGCGGCGTGGCCACGTGCACCACGTCCAGGCACTCGGCGGCCAGCATGGCCTCCAGGTCGGTGTAGCGGCCGGGCACGCGCATGCGCTCGGCCAGTTGCTCCACCATCAGCGGTTCGCGGTCGCAGACCGCCACCACTTCGCCGCGGCCGGTGGCGCGGATCTGCTCGACGTGCCCATCGGCGATCTTGCCGCAGCCGACGATTCCGATTCTCAACACGACATGTCCTCTGACGTAATCCGGTGCGCTCAACGGCGGGTGCGCTTCCACGAGCCGCGGTAGTTGCCGCTCGCATAACGCAGCGAACCCAGCAGGAAGGCCAGGTTCAGCGCGAACAGGAAGGCGGGGATGCGCAGTAGCGAGGGCAGCCGCGCGCCGCGCAGGCTGGCGGCGTACAGCAGGCCGGCGACCGCGTAGCCGGCGAGCTGCAGCGAGGCCAGGCACAGCCACAGGCGCGACTGCGAGGCCAGCACCAGGCTGGCGAGCAGCCCGGCGATCAGCAGGTGCGGGGCGATCCAGCGCAGCACCTTGTGCGAGACGTAGGCGAAGCGCGTGGCCAGCGACGTGCACAGCAGGTATTCCGGGTGCCGGAACAGCGCCTGGAAATTGCCGATGCCGATGCGCACGCGGCGGTGGAATTCGTCGCTGATGGCGTCGGGCGTGTCCTCCTCGGCCCAGGCCGCAGGTTCGTACACCAGCCGGCGGCCGGCCGCGGACACGCTCATCGCCACGCAGAAGTCGTCGCAGATGGTGTCGGCGGCCAGCGGCCGCCAGTATTCGCGGCGGATGGCGTAGATGGCGCCGTTGGCGCCCAGCAGGCCGCCCAGCCGCGCTTCGAAGAACTTCAGCACCTGCTCCACGCGCCAGTACAGGCTGTCCTGGTTGTCGCCGGCGGCGTCGCGCAGGCGCAGCTCGCCGCTGACCGCGCCCACCGACGGGTCGCGGAAGTGCGCCACCAGCCTGCGCACGGCATCGCGGGCGAACAGCGTGTTGGCGTCGGAGAACACCAGGACGGGTTCGTGCGTGCGCGCGACCAGGTCGTTCAGCACGCTGGCCTTGCCGCGGTTCTCGGCGAAGGCGTGCGCGTGCACGTTCTCCTGCCGGAGGCCGGCGAGGATCTGGCCGGTGCGGTCGTGGCTGCCGTCCGAGCCGATGTAGACGTGCAGCAGCTCGCGCGGATAGTCCAGCCCCAGCAGGTTCTCCACCCGCGCACGCACGTGCTGTTCCTCGTTGTAGGCGGAGATGACCACGGCCACCGCCGGCAGCACGCCGCTGGCGGCGCCGGGGTTGCGCCGCTCGCGCTTGCCGGTGACGTAGCGCACGTCGCGCAGCGACTGCGACAGCCCGGCGATGGCCACCAGCAGCAGCGGATAGACTGCGTAGGAATAGACCACCGCGCCCAGGCACAGCGCCGCGAACCAGGTCAGGAACGTCTCCAGCATCAGTCGGCCCGTTCGCTGCGCGCCGCGTAGCCGGGGCGCGGGATCACGTGGTCGCGGTACTGGCCGGGGTCGCCGTCCAGGCCGGCCTCGGCCGCCTTGACGATGTTATAGGCCTCGCGCGCGCTGACGTAGTGCAGCTTCCATTCGCGGCCGTCGTTGTAGCGCGATTCCAGGTGGCTGAAGGCGCGGTCCATCGCCGGGCCCAGCAGGGTGTCCATGTCGCGCTCCTGGGTGCCGTGGGTGTGGACCTTGACGAAGATCCATTCCGGCCGCCCCTCGACGTGGATGCCGGTGCGGATCCAGGCGTCGATGCGCGCCGGGGTCGGCGGCGAGCTGGTGCGCACGTCGGCGTTCTCGATGCGCGGCAGGATGCCGAACTTGCGGCTGTCCCAGCGCAGGCCCAGCGGGCCCTGGATCAGCAGCATGTCGCCGCTGCCGTCGCCGCCCACGCACGCGCGCCGGCCGTGGTCGTGCGACTTGGGACGGTCGGCCACGTCGGTGGCGTAGTAGATGCTGTTGATGGTGCGAGTCTGGCAAGGGTCGGGCGCGGCGGGCAGGGTGAAGTCGGCGTAGCAGCCTTCCTCGCGCAGCACGATCAGCTCGTTGTCCACGCCGCACATCTCCCCGCTGGGGTGGCTGTTGTCCAGGGCCCAGTTGCCGTGGATGAAGCCCCAGCGCGGCTGCCCGGTGGCGGCGTCGACCGGCAGCGCGTCGTGGTCGGCGACCAGCAGCGAGGTGAAGCGGCGCAGTTTCTCGCGCAGGCCGGCCTCGGTGTCGTCGTGGTGGTGCAGGTGGATGTCGATCTCGCCCAGGCCCATCCGGCACAGCTCGACCAGCGCGTCCAGGTGCTCGCGGCGGTATTCCTCTTCCGGGTAGAAGAACGAATGCACCGGCGGACGCCCGTCGGCGTCGCGGTGCGCGGCGCACAGCGCGGGGTATTCCTTGCGCCAGCGCGCCACGCGCGCCACCTCGGTCTCGTAGTCGGCGGCCGCCCACATGGGCTCGTAGTGGTCGACGAAGCAGAACAGCACGTGCTTGGTGGCGCCGGCCGGCGGGCGCGCGACGGCCCAGTCGCGGCGCAGGTAGCTCCACAGCCAGCCGAGGATGTTGCGTTTCCAGGCCAGGTACAGCGTGCCGGCCATGCACAGGGCAAGCAGGACGACGGCGATCAGTGCGGCGATTTTCATGGGGCGGGCAGGGATGGAGTGCGGGGGGTTCGGGAAGGCGCGGGGAGCGGAAAAGCGGGCAGGCGTCCGGTCATTGCGTCATGCGCTCCAGCACGACGATGCCGTAGATGGCGCTGACGCTTCCGAACAGCAGGACCAGGGTACGCAGTGCCCATCGCGGCTGTGCGGGCCAAGGTCCGCCGCCCTCGATGGTCGCATGCGCGCGCCGCCCGCAGTAGGCCGCGCTGGCGCAGATGGCCAGCAGCAGGAACAGGTTGGGAGAATAGGTGCGCGAGAGGAACCACGCGCAGGCCATGTAGCCGATCAGCGAGGACAGCAGGATGGCCGCCAGCTTGCGCTCGCGCGAGCCCGCCGGCGCCAGATCGGCGACCTGGCGCAGGCCCTCGTAGGCCAGCACCAGCATCGCCAGCCACAGGAAGTAGCCCGGCAGGCCGAGCTCGGCGAAGCACAGGGCGAAGGAGTTGTGCGCGGTCAGGTAGTGGTGGTTGGTGAAGTTGCCGTAGCCCACGCCGAACAGCGGGCTGCTGCGCATCATCTGCAGCGCTTCGTACCAGGCCTCGACGCGTTCGTTGGCCGACTGCTCCTGGGTGGAGAAGCCGCGGTCGCCGCCGAAGCTCAGCGCGCTGGCGGCCACGCCGATGGCGCCGACCAGCATGACCGTGCGGAAGGTGCCCAGCATACGCCGCACGCCGAAGAAGAACAGCGCCGCGATGCCCACCAGTGCGCCGCGCGAATGGGTCAGCAGGATGGTGTAGAGCATTACCGCGGTGGGCGCCAGCACGACCACCAGGTTGCGCATGAAGCGGCGCCGGCGGTAGGCGCCCCACAGCATCGGCAGCACCATCACGATGGCCTGCGCAAGGTCGTTGGGGTCGGCCAGGAAGCCCAGGTGGCGGACGCGCCACAGGAACACGCCGCTGGTGTCCTGCGCCGGGATCGGCAGTTCCTGGACCGAGAGCAGGTCCACCGGATCGTCGCCGGTGCCCTGCCGCAGCACCAGTTGGTCCATCATGAAGCCGGTGTGGTAGGAGGCGATCGAGGTTAGGCAGACCACGGTCATGCACACCACCAGGGTGACGCAGGCGATCTGCACCCGCCGGGTGGTGGTCAGGTTGAGCACGGTCAGTACGAACAGCATCGCGGCGGTGCTGAAGTGGTAGGTCGCCAGCAGGGCGCCGCCCGGCCAGCCGTTGGCGACCTGCGACAGGCCGATGACCACCATCAGGGCGGCCAGCAGCACGAAGTTGACCGGCCGCGAGGCCACCCGCCCGGAGCGGAAGGCGTCGAACACGGCGAAGCCCAGCGCCACGAACCACAGCACCAGCATGGGGCGCAGGTCGGCCAGGTCGGGGGCGAACATCTCCACCGGGCGCAGGAAGGTCATCGCCACGTAGAGGATGTAGAGGAAGAAACCCATGGTGCTCGAAACGCTCCGGACGCTGCCGCCCGAGCGGCCCCTGTGCTGTGGAAACGCAACAAGGGCGCCGGAGAGGCCACCGCCGACGCCCGCCGCGGCACCTCCGCGGCGGTGCGCGAACAGGCCCGCGAACAGGCCCGCGCGGCCCCTGCGCATGGCCGGATGCGGGTGTCGTTGACGTGATGGAAAGCATCATCCGCCGGACGACACGCCCCATGCCGCAAGACAGCCGCCTGCCCCTGAAACGCGTCCTGTACCACCATCGCACGCAGGGCAAGGCAGTGGAAGGCGTGCACATCCGCGGCGTGTCCGACGCACTGCGCGCGGAGGGGGTGGCGGTGGACATCATCTCGCTGCCGGGCGCCGACCCCTACGCCAGTCCCAAGGCGATGTCGCCCACGCAGGCTTCGCGGAGCTGGATGCGCCTGCTGACCAAGTTGCCGGAACCGCTGTTCGAGCTGGCCGAGGTGGCCTACAACCTGATCGCCGGCTGGCGCGTGCGCAGCTACCTGCGCAAGCACCCGGACGCGGACTTCATCTACGAACGCTATTCGCTGTTCATGGTGTCCACGGTGTTCCTGGGCCGGCGGCGCGGCCTGCCGGTGATCCTGGAAGTGAACGACTCGGCGGCGGTGCACCGGGTGCGCCCGCTGTTCTTCCATCGCCTGGCGATGGCGATGGAGCGCTACGCCTTCCGCAAGGCCACCGGCCTGGTGTTCGTCTCGGCCGCGTTCCGCAACCGCATCCAGCAGGCGCACGGGCCGGTGGCGCCGGCCATCGTCACCCACAACGCGGCCAACATCGACAAGTTCAGCTTCACCGAGCAGCAGCGCGCCGACGCCCGCGCGCACTGGGGCCTGGAAGGGCACGTGGTCTGCGGCTACCTGGGGGCCTTCGTGCCCTGGCACGCCATCGACAAGTTCGTCTACGCGATCGCCGACCGGCTGGAGCAGGCGCCGCACCTGAAGCTGCTGCTGGTCGGCGACGGCGCCACCTACCCGGAGGTCAAGGCCTTCGTCGAGCAGCGCGGCCTGGCCGACCGGGTGGTGCTGACCGGGCGCGTGCCGCACGACGCCGTGCCGGGACTGCTGGCGGCGATGGACATGGCCATCCTGCCCAGCGCCGGCGATTACACCTCGCCGGTCAAGCTGTTCGAGTTCATGGCTTGCGCGGTGCCGCCGATCGCGCCGGACTTCGAGCCCATCCGCGAAGTGCTGGTCGAAGGCCGCACCGGCTGGATGTTCCGCGCCGAAGACACCGAGGCGGCGGTGCGGACGGTGCTGGCGCGCAGCGCCGACCCGGACGAACTTCGCCGCATCGGCCAGGCCGCGCGCGCCTACGTGGCGGCGGAGCGGCAGTGGCGCCACAACGTGCTGCAGTTGTCGGACTTCTACCGCGACCTGGGCCGGGCGCCCGCGGCCGCATGATCGGCTTCCTGGCGGACCTGCGTTCCAAGCAGGCCCTGTACGCCCAGTACGGCGAGCCGTGCTCGCTGCTGCGCGCGTTCTTCACCGACGGCACCTCGGCCAATGCGCTCTACCGCGTGCAAGCGCTGCTGGCGCGGTCGGGGCTGGCGCCGCTGGCGCTGCTGCCGCACTGGTTCAACAAGGTGCTCAACGGCTGCGTGATCGGCGTGCGCGCGCAGTTCGGGCCGGGCCTGGTGCTGATCCATCCGGTCGGCGTGGTGATCAACTCGGCGGTGCGCGGCGGCCGCAACGTCCGCATCGAGAGCGGCGTGGTCATCGGCGACAACCGCGGCGGCGTGCCGGTGCTGGGCGACGACGTGTTCATCGGCTCCGGCGCCAAGGTGATCGGCGGAGTGCGGGTGGGCGACGGCGCGCGCATCGGCGCCAATGCCGTGGTGCTGCACGAAGTCCACGCCGGCACCACGGTGGTGGGCATTCCGGCGCGGCCGCTGCCGCCGCGCTGATCCTGCGCCGCGGTTTCAGCCCGCGCCGCGGCGCGCGGCCACGGCCCGTTCGCACACGTCCAGGGTCTCGCGCGCCACGTCGTCCCAGGTGCGGCGCATCGCGGCGGCGATCGCCGCGCCGTCCCACGTCCGCGCCAGCGCCTGCTCCAGCGCCTGCGCCAGCAGGCGTTCGTCGCGCGGCGGGATGAGCAGGCCGTTGCGGTCGTCGATGATCTCGCGGGTGCCGCCGACGTCGGTGGCGACCACCGGCACGCCGCAGGCCAGCGCCTCGACCACCACGTTGGGATAGCCCTCGGACCAGCTCGGCAACGTCAGCAGGTCGGAGGCGGAGATCCATTCGGCCACCTGGGCCGGCTCCATGCCGCCGGGCATCAGCACGCGTCCCTGCAGGACGGGCTGCGACTGCACCATGCGTTCCAGTTCGTCGCGCATCACGCCTTCGCCCACCAGCGCCAGGCGCAGCGAGGGATCGGCGCCGGACAGGACGGCGAAGGCGGCCAGCAGTTCGCGCAGGCCCTTGGATTCGACCAGCCGCCCGACGTAGACGATCACCCGCGCATCGGCGTCGATGCCCAGGCGCTGGCGCACTTCCCGGCGGTCGCGCGGGTGGAACACGCCGGTGTTGAAGCCGTTGACCACGGTATGCACGCGCTCGGGCGGCGCGCCGAAGTCGGCGATGGCGGTGCGGCGCATCGCCTCGCTCACGGTGACCAGTGCGTCGATCCGCTCCAGGGTGCGGCGGGTGAAGGCGGCGTTGATGCCGGCGCGGACGTGGATGTCCGAGCCCAGTGCGCCGACCACGCAGGGCACGCCCAGCCGCTGCGCGCAGCGCCAGGCGGCGTAGCCGTCCGGGTAGATCCAGTAGCCGACCACCACGTCCGGCGCGAACGCGCGCACGCGCGGCGTCAGCGCGCGGCTGGCGACGTAGCCGTTGGTGGCGCGCGACAGGCCCACCACCGCGGGGTAGGTGAAGGTCTCCACGTCGATGCCGTCGGCGGCGTAGTCGGCGCCGGCGGTGCCGGTGAGGAAGTTGCGCGGCGTCAGGCCGGGGATGGCCAGGTAGCGCGGCTGCTGGAAGAACACGCGCACCTGCGCCAGCCGCGACAGCGAACGCGCCGTCTCGTGGATGTAGCGCCCGCGTGTGCGGTCCTGCGGGATCGGCAGCATCGGGGTGACGACGGCGATTTTCAGCATGGCGTCCCTTGGGCGCGTGCGGCGGGCGAGGGCGCGGAGCGGCCTGCGCCCCGCCCGCACGCGGAGGAGGCGTTGGGCGGGTGCGGCCTCAACGGCGGTAGATCAGGCGCAGGAGGACCTGGTTCTCGTCGTAGGTCGGCGTGGTGCCGGTCATCGACTCGCGCTCCAGCCGGCGCACGTCCGCACGCCAGTTCCAGTGGCGCGACAGGTCGTGCGAGACGTACAGGCCGTACATCCGGGTGGTGTCGCGCTCGCCGGTGTCCACATAGGTGCGGCGGGTGGCGTTGAGCAGGCCGCCGACCATCAGCAACGGACGCACGCGGTAGCCGAGATCGAGGAAGCCGCCGCGCTCGTCGCGGTCCTCGGTGTAGACCGACAGGGTGTTCTCGTAGCGGAAGCGGCCGGTGAAGGCGCTGGCGGTGACCACCACGCGTGCGCTCTCGTGCACGTAGGAAGCTTCCAGCCGGCGCTCGCGGTACACGTCTGGGCTGACCATCGCGCCGCCGATGTTGACCCGACCCGGCTCCTCGTCCTCGGGCGCACCCGCACCTTCGGCCAGGTAGGAGGCCGCGTCGGAATATTCCCAGGCGCCGGCCAGACGCACGCGGTTGTTGGGCGTGATGGTCCAGTACAGCGAGCTGCGCACGAACGGCGCCGAGACATCGTGGCCGCGGGCGAAGTCCAGCCAGGCGTAGCCGGCGATCACGTTGAGGTTGACGTCGGTCAGCCGGTGCGAATAGCCGACGTAGGCCGAGCGCCGCTTGTAGTCCTCGGCCAGGGTGTCGTGGTCGAAGTCCACGTCCTGGACTTCAACGCCGGCGGAGAACTGGCGGACCGTGCTGTATTCCCATTCGGTGCGGAACGCCGCCGACACGCGCGCGGAGTCGAAGTCGCGGCTGTTCTCCGCGTAGGAGTCCACGTAGCGCAGGTCGGCGCGCCCGTGCACCGTCGGCGCCAGGTTGAAGCGCAGCGTGGGGCCGGTGGCGAACACGTTAGTGCGCTGCATGTTGCCGGGCGTCTCCGGCAAGCGCAGGTTGATCGGCTCCATGCCCAGGTGGTCGGAGACCACCCAGTTCAGCCGTTCCGGCACCACGGTCCAGTCGACGTCGGCGTCCAGGTTGCTGCGCAGTTCGTTGACGAACTCGCCGCCCAGGTAGTTGTAGTACTCGAACGTGCCGGCGATGTCCGCGCGCAGCACCGAGCCGGACTCGTTCAACGAGAAATCGACGCTGGGGATCAGCACGTTCTCGCTGATCGGGTCGGTCTGGCTGAGGTTGATGTTGTCGCTGTGCTGGTAGCCCATGCCCAGCGTGTAGTCCAGGCGCCAGGCCGCCTTGGCGGCCGGCGTGCAGGCCGCCACCAGGGCCAGGCTCAACAGGGTTCTGCGCATCGTCGCCACCTCCCGGAAGATCAGGGCAGTTCGTTGAAGACCAGGCCGGCCACCTTGCCCCGGTCGAAATTGCCGACCGCCTTGGTGATGCGTTCGGGCGTGTCCTTGCCGCTGCCGACCACCAGCACCACGAAATCCACCAGCTCGGACAGGATGCGGGCGTCGGGCGAGGCGGCGATGGCGGGAGCGTCGATGAAGATGTGCCGCTGCGCGTCCTCGTAGCGCAGCGCGTCGATCATTTCGCGCATGCGCCCGGAGGAGAAGTACTCGGCGCTGATGTGGGTCAGGCGGCCGGCGGGGATCAGCTCCAGGTCCGGGATGCCGGTCGGGTAGATGATCCGGTCGGTGCCGGCCACCTGCTGGTCCAGGTACTCGATCAGGCCGCCGTCGCTGGCGTCCACGCGAAGGTTGGCGTGCTGCGAGGGGTCGCGCAGGTTGCAGTCGATCAGCAGCGCCGACTTGCTGGCGTGGAAGGCGAAGGCCGCGGCCAGGTTGCAGGCCACGAAGCTGCCGCCCGAGCCGGTGCTGATCGGCGCGATCATGGTGATGAAGTTGTCGTTGCCGCCCAGCGTCAGCAGGCGCGTGCGCAGTTCGCGGAACACGTCCACGTGCCGGTGCGCGGCGCCGTCGTGGTGGATCAGGTGGCGCTCTTCCAGCGGCTTGAGCTGCTGGGCGCGCGGCTCGACGATGCGGGCGATGGAGGTGTTGCCGCCCTGCGCGGCGGGCTGGCCGGAGCGGCCGGGATCGTTGCTTTCCATGTTCATGCCTGCTTGACCGCCATAAACCAGTAGACCAGGACGTAGCAGACCAGCACGGCGGCCACCAGCAGCGAGGCCATCACCAGACGGGTGCGTGCGCGGCGCTTCTCGCGCGCGGTCTCGTAGGCGGGCACCACCACCAGTATCGGCAGCCCGGTGTCCAGCGCTTCCAGCGCCTTGGCCGAGCGCACGCGTGGGTCCAGGGTGACCAGCGCGAACAGCAGGCCCAGCGGCGTCAGCAGGCCCAGGCCCAGGCCGGCGGCGGCGAAATGCATCATGCGCAGCCCGGAGGGCCGCACCGGCAGCATGGCCGGGTCCTGGATGCGGAAGGTCAGGCCGCGCTGCTCCTCGTCCAGCACCATCGACACGCGCGCGTTCTCGCGCCGGCGCAGCAGGTCCTGGTAGATGTCACGGTTGACCTCGTAGTCGCGGGTCAGCTCGGCCAGCATGCCCTCGGAGGTGGCGATGCGGCGGCTGCGGTCCAGTTCGTCGTTCAGCATGGCCTGGCTGGACGCCATGCGCGAGCGCGTGGCCGCCAGTTCGCGGCGGGCGGTGGCGAGCTGGGTGCGCAGCTCCTGGTACAGCGGGTTGATCTGCGCGTTCTCGCTCAGGGCCAGGTTGTTGGCCGGGCCGCCCTGCGCGCGGCGCGCTTCCTCGGCGGCCAGTTGCTGCTGCAGGTCCTGCATCTGCAGGCGCACGCGGACCACGTCGGGATGCTTGTCGGTGTAGTTGAGGATGAGCTGGTCGTACTGGTTCTGCAGGTCGATCAGTTGCGCGCGGTACATGCTGGAGCGCGTCTGCACCGCCGACACCTCCGATTCGCCCGTCAACTGCGACACCAGTGCGCTCTCGCGCGACTGCTGCTCCATCATGCTCATGCGCGCCTGCTCCACCTGGGCGCGCAGGGCGTTGATGCGCGCGGTGGAGTCGGCCACGCTGCCCGGCTGGGCGTCGATGTTGGCCGAGCGGTAGTTCATCAGGCCCTTTTCTGAGCCGGTCAGCTTGGCGTGGTAGTCGCGCACCTGCTTGTCGATGAACTCGAAGGCCTCGCGGCTCTCGCGCTCCTTGGCCGCGCGGTTCTCGGCGATGAACAGTTCGGCGAACTGCTGCGTCACCTCCAGCGTGCGGTGCGGGTCGGAGTCGTGGTAGCTGATCTGGATCAGTTCCGGCCGCGGGCTGCTGACCATGGTGCGGCTCTTGATCTGCTCCATGATCCGGTCCTGCTCGATGGCCGACGGCTTGTCCTTCAGCCAGCCGCCCTTGTCCAGGATCATGGACATCACCCTGCGGCTGAAGATCACCTGCCGGGCCAGGCCGGCGCGGTCGCTGACCTCGGTGGCCACCGCGCGGCCTTCCAGCAGCGGCTGGATGATGTCGCTGCCCTGGGCCAGGATGGTGGTGGCGGAGGCGTACTTGCGCGGCACGGCCAGGCCCACGGCCAGGGCTAGGATGGCGATGATCGCGAAGATCAGCGCCATGGCCACGCCGTGGCGGCGCATTTCGCGCAGCAGCACGGGCACCAGTTGGGTGATTTCGGTGGTTTTCTCAGTCATTGGCGGGGGGTAGTCGGGCGGCCGGATGAGCGGGGCGTGGTGGTGGTCAGAACGCGCGCTCGGGCACGATGACGACATCGCCCGGCCGCACGTCGAAGTTGCTGGCCAGGTCGCCCTTCTGCAGGATGCGGTCCAGGCGGATCGCGTAGGTCGAGCTGGTGCCCTCGCTCTTGCGGTGCAGGGAGGTCTTGTCCGGCGCGGCGAATTCGTTGATGCCGCCGGCGGCCAGCACCGCGTCCAGCACGGTCATGCCGGGGCGGAAGGGGATGGAGATCGGCTGGCGCACGGCGCCGGTGACGCGCACGCGCGAGAGGTATTCGTGGCTGCGCAGTTCGGTCAGGATCACCGCCACCTGCGGGTCGCGCACGTAGGCGCCCAGCTTCTGCTGGATGTCGGCGGCCACTTCCGCGGGCGTGTGCCCGCCGGCGGCGACGTCGCCCACCAGCGGCACGGAGATCTTGCCGTCCGGACGCACGGGTACGGTGATGCCCAGCTCGGGGTTGCGCCACACCGTGACCTGGACGATGTCGTCCACGCCGATGCGGTAGTTGTCCACGGCGACGGTGGTCTGCTCGGGCGGGGCGGCCTTGCTGGCGCCGTTGTTGCTGGCGCAGCCGCAGAGGACCAGGCAGGCAGTGGCGGCCAGGCTGGCGATCAGGCTTCTCATGGGCGTTTTTCCCCTGTTGGCGTTGCCATGGGTAACGCAGGGAAAGCCGCAATCCGGCCAGCCCCCGCGCGCCCCCTGCGCGTGGTTCAGACGCCGTAGAAGGCGCGGTACCAGTCGACGAAGCGGCGCACGCCGGTCTCGATGGACGTGGCCGGATGATAGCCGGTATCGCGGCTCAGCGCCTCGACGTCGGCGTAGGTGTCCGGCACGTCGCCGGGCTGCAGCGGCAGCAGGCGCTTGTCGGCCTTGCGCCCCAGGCAGTCCTCCAGCACCTCGATGTAGCGCAGCAGTTCCACCGGCTGGTGGTTGCCGATGTTGTACACGCGATAGGGGGCCAGCGAACTGGCCGGCGTGGGCGCCATGGGATCGTAGGACGGGTCCGGGCCGGGCACGCGGTCCAGCGTGCGCACCACGCCTTCCACGATGTCGTCGATGTAGGTGAAGTCGCGGGTGTGGCGGCCGTGGTTGAACACGTCGATCGGCTCGCCGGCGAGGATCTTCCGCGTGAACAGGAACAGCGCCATGTCCGGCCGTCCCCACGGCCCGTACACGGTGAAGAAGCGCAGGCCGGTGGTGGGCAGGCCGAACAGGTGGCTGTAGGTGTGCGCCATCAGCTCATTGGCCTTCTTGCTGGCCGCGTACAGGCTGACCGGATGGTCCACACTGTCCTCGACCGCGAACGGCAGCTTGCGGTTGGCGCCGTAGACCGAGCTGGATGAGGCGTAGACCAGGTGCTCGACGCCGCGGTGGCGGCAGGCTTCCAGCACGTTCAGGAAACCGACGATGTTGCTGTCGATGTAAGCGTGCGGATTCTCCAGCGAATAGCGCACGCCCGCCTGCGCGGCCAGGTTGATCACGCGCTGGGGGCGGAACTCGTCGAACACGGCCTCCAGCGCCGCGCGGTCCTCCAGCGAGCCCCGGGTGAAGCCGAAGTTCGCCTGCGGCGCCAGCTTGGCCAGGCGGGCTTCCTTCAGCCGCGGGTCGTAGTAGGCGTTGAGGTTGTCGAAGCCGTGCACGTCGTCGCCGCGCGCCAGCAGGCGTTCGCTGAGGTGGTAGCCGATGAAGCCGGCCGCGCCGGTGACGAGTATGCGCATGGAATGTGCCGGGATTGCGGGAGGCGTTGGGTCAAAGGCCGTCGTCGACTTCGTGCCGGGGAAGGACGCGCTTGACGTCGAAGAGCACCGCCCCGGGCTTGCCGAGCGCGCGGATCTCCCGTGCGCCCCGTTCGACGAACGCCCGGTGGGCGACCGCCAGGACGACGGCATCGTACCGGCCGGCCTGCGGTTCCGCCACCAGTTCCAGCCCGTATTCGCGGCGCGCTTCGCCGGCGTCGACGCAGGGGTCGTGCACGTCCACCGAGACGTTGTAGCCGCGCAGTTCGGACACGATGTCCACCACGCGGGTGTTGCGCAGGTCCGGGCAGTCCTCCTTGAAGGCCAGCCCCATCACCAGCACCTTCGCGCCGGCGATGGGCAGGTTGCGCTGGGCCATCAGCTTGGCCACGCGGTGCGCCACGTGGCTGCCCATGCCGTCGTTGATGCGGCGGCCGGCCAGGATCACTTCCGGGTGGTGGCCGATCTGCTGCGCCTTGTGGGTCAGGTAGTACGGGTCCACGCCGATGCAGTGGCCGCCGACCAGGCCGGGGCGGAACGGCAGGAAGTTCCACTTGGTGCCGGCGGCTTCCAGCACCTCGTGGGTGTCGATGCCCAGGCGGTGGAAGATCAGCGCCAGTTCGTTGACCAGCGCGATGTTGACGTCGCGCTGGGTGTTCTCGATGACCTTGGCCGCCTCCGCCACGCGGATGCTGGACGCCTTGTGGGTGCCGGCGGTCACCACGCTGGCGTACAGCGCGTCGACGAAATCGGCCACCTCCGGCGTCGAGCCGGAGGTGACCTTCAGGATGGTCTCCAGCCGGTGCTCGCGGTCGCCGGGGTTGATGCGCTCGGGGCTGTAGCCGGCGTAGAAGTCGCGGTTGAAGGCCAGGCCCGATTCGCCCTCGATCAGCGGCACGCAGACTTCCTCGGTCGCGCCGGGATAGACGGTGGACTCGAAGATCGCCACGCCGCCGCGGCCGATCGCGCGCCCGACGGTGCGGCTGGCCGCCTCCAGCGCCCGCAGGTCGGGGCGCTTGTAGTCGTCGATGGGGGTGGGCACGGTGACGATGAAGACGTTGCAGCCGGCCAGCGCGGCCGGGTCGTCGCCGAATTCCAGATGCGCGGCGGCCGCGAGTTCTTCGGCGGACACTTCGCGGGTGCGGTCGTGGCGCTCGCGCAATTCGGCCACGCGCCGGCCGTCGATGTCGAAGCCCAGGGTCGGATAGCGGCGCCCGAACGTGGTTGCCAGCGGCAGGCCGACGTAGCCCAGGCCGATCACGGCGATCCTGGCCTGTTCCAGGGCGGGCAAGGGGGCTGTCATCGGCGCGGGATTCCGTCGGTGGCGTGGTCAGGTCCGCAGTCTAAACGCTGGTGGGGCCGCGGCCGCGCATCCGGGGCGCGACGGCCGCCGTCGCATGCGGCCGCGGGGCGTGCGTGGATGCGGGCAGGCCGGTGCGACGGGGAACGGCGCAATGTCCTGATCGAGTGGACAATCGCGTATTGTGTAACAGGGGCGGAGCCTGACGGCCGCGGGACGACAAGAGGGACAGATGCGAATACTGCTGTGCGGCGGCGCAGGCTACATCGGGGCGCACACCTACGTGGTGCTGGCCGAGCGCGGCCACGACGTGGTGGTGGCCGACAACTTCAGCAACAGCTCGCCCGGCGTGCTGGGGCGGCTGCAGCGCATCACCGGGCAGCCGGTGCCGTTCCATCCGCTGGACCTGCGCGACCGGCAGGCGGTGGTGGACTTCTTCGCGCACCAGCCGTTCGACGCGGTCGTCCACTTCGCCGCGCTCAAGTCCGTCGGCGAATCCTGCGAGCGCCCGCTGGACTACTTCCACAACAACATCACCGGCACCCTCAACCTGCTGCACGGCATGCAGTTGAGCGGCGTGCGGCGGCTGGTGTTCAGCTCGTCGGCCACCGTCTACGGCGACCCGGAGCAGGTCCCGGTGCGCGAGGACGCCCGCCTGCAGGTCACCAATCCCTATGGCCGCACCAAGCTGGTCATGGAAGAGATGATCGGCGACCTGTGCCGCAGCGACAGCGGCTTCCACGCCGCCAACCTGCGCTACTTCAACCCGGTGGGCGCGCACGCCTCGGGCCTGATCGGCGAGGACCCGGCCGGCATCCCCAACAACCTGATGCCCTACATCTGCCAGGTAGCGGTGGGCCGGCGCGACCGGCTCAACGTCTTCGGCGGCGACTGGCCCACTCCCGACGGCACCGGCGTGCGCGACTACATCCACGTGATGGACCTGGCTCGCGCGCACGCCGACGCGCTGGACTACCTGGCGCACGAGCGCGGCAACCTCACGGTGAACCTGGGCACGGGGCAGGGCGTCAGCGTGCTGCAACTGGTCAATGCGTTCGCCAACGCGTCCGCGCGCGACATCCCGTACCGGATCGTCGCGCGCCGGCCCGGCGACGTGGCCGAGGTCTATGCCGACCCGTCCATGGCCAACCGCCTGCTCGGCTGGCGCGCGGAACTGGACGTCGACGCCATGTGCCGCGATGCGTGGCGCTGGCAGTCGGAGAATCCGCAGGGCTATCCCGCGACCTGAACCGCGGTCTGTGATGGAGTTGGCGGTGCGCACGAATGTGCCACCGCCGCGGGCTGGTGCCGGCCCGGCCCTTCCCCGAGAATCGCGGTGGACGGATTCTCCGGGAGCCATGTGAGCACCGACGCTGCGAGCGACATGGCCGAACGCAACCGTTCGCACTACGGTCTGCGCATGTACCAGATGCGCATGCTGGGGCTGGGCCTGGGCGCCCTCTGCGTGGCCGCGGCGCTGCACCGGCAGCCGGCGCCGCCCGCGCTGTGGGGCCTGCTGGCCGCCAACGCCCTGCTGTGGCCGCATCTGGCCTACCTGCGGGTCAAGGCCGCGCGCGGCGAGCCGCTGCGCGCGGAATTCCAGAACCTGACCTTCGATGCCGCCATGGGCGGTTTCTGGATCGCGGCCATGCGCTTCGACGCGCTGCCCAGCGTGCTGCTGGCGGTCATGCTGACCATGGACAAGATCATCATCGGCGGCGGCCGCTTCGCCGTGCGCACGCTGGCCGCGATGGCGCTGACCTGTCTGGCGGCGAGCGCGGCCTGGGGCTTCGCCTTCCAGCCGCACACCGACTATGCGGTGGTGCTGGCCTGCCTGCCGTTCCTGGCGGTCTATCCGGTGGCGATCGGCGTGGCCACGCGCGCGCTGGCGCGCAAGGCACGCGAGCAGAAGGACCTGCTGGAGAAGATGGCGCGCTTCGACGCCGCGACCGGGCTGATGAACCGGCAGCAATGGCTGCACGCGGCCGGCACCGAGCTGGCGCGCTACCAACGCAGCGGCCGCAGCGCGGTGCTGGTGCTGATCGACATCGACCGCTTCAAGGACATCAACGACGGCTACGGGCATACCGTCGGCGACGAAGTGGTGGAGGACTTCGCGCGCCTGATGAAAGCCTGCCTGCGCGACACCGACACCGGCGGCCGCTACGGCGGCGACGAGTTCGGCATCGTCATGCCCGACACCTGCTGGGAAGAGGCCATCGTGGCCGCCGAACGGCTGCGCCGGCAGGTGGTCGCCTGCGCCTTCACCGACCGCGGGTTGCGCTGCACGGTCAGCATCGGCCTGTCCGAATTGCACGCGGGCATCGCCAGCGTGTCCGACTGGGTCAACAGCGCCGACGGCGCGCTGTACCGGGCCAAGGCGCGCGGGCGCGACTGCATCGTGGTCGGCTGCTGAGCGGCGGCCTCAGGCCAGCAGGGCGTCCGCCACCGCCTGTGGCTGCTTCATCCAGGCGAAATGGTCGGCGCGCGTGCCCAGGGCTTCATGGCCCAGCACGTCCACCCGTGCCGGATGGGCGGCGGGCATCTTCGCCATGAGCGCGCGCAGCGAGGTTTCCGGTGCCAGCCAGTCCTGTTGCAGGAGCACGCCATGGATGGGCACGCGGACTTCGCGCATGCCCGCCTCCAAGTCCACCGGCCAACCGGCGGCGCGGTAGCGGCCGCTCAGGCCGACCCGCGCCCAGTCGTGGATCAGGCTGCGCGCTTCGTCGCCGCCGAAACCCAGGCGCCGGCCGGGCAGATAGCCGCGCCGGTCCGCCAGCCACGGGGCGAACCGGTAGAAGAAGGGCAGCAGATAGCGCTGCGGCGCGGGGAACGTGCGCCAGTACGGCGTGCCGCTGCCGACCAGCCACAGCGCGGCGAAGGCATCCGGATGCCGGCCCAGGTGGCAGGCCGCCAGTTGCCCGCCCAGGCTGTGCCCGCCGATGCGCAGGGCGACGCCCGGCAGGTGGCGTTCGGCGGCGGCCTGACTGAGCGGCAGGTCGGTGCCCAGCAGTTCGCGGTAGCCCCAGTCGCCGGCACGGCTGGCGCGCAGGTTGCTGCTGCCGTTGCCGCGCCACTCGTGCACGAACACCGCCACACCGCGCGCGGCCAACGTGTCGGCCAGCGGCAGGTAGTGGCGCGCGGCCACGCCCAGGGCGGGCAGCCACAGCAGCGCGCCAGTGGGCGCCGCGGGCACGCGCGCCAGCAGCGAACAGTGATGGCCGTCGGCCGCGGTCAGCGGAATGTCGTGCGCGGCGATGCCGGACGCGGCGGCGTTCATGCGCGCGGCGCGGCGCCGAAATGGTCGAGTACCACGATGCCGCTGCACCCGGGGCGATAGCCGCCGCGCAGCGCCGCATGCACGTAGTCCGAGGCCGCCACGCAGGCCGGCGCCAGCGCCATGCCCTGCGCGGTGCGCGCGGCGATGGCGGACGCCAGGGTGCAGCCGGTACCGTGCGCTTCCAGCGCCAGCCGCGGATGCGCGGTTTCGCGCATGCCTGAGGCGTCCGCGTACAGGTCCACCACGTCGCCGTCGCCGGGCAGGTGGCCGCCCTTCAGGAACACCGCGCGCGCGCCGAGCGCCAGCAGGTCGGCCGCCGCCGCCCGCATCGCGGCCGCGTCCGGAATGGAGCGGCCGAGCAGCAGTTCGGCTTCCGGCAGGTTGGGCGTGACCACGTCGGCCAGCGGCAGCAGGCGGGTGCGCAGCGCGTGCAGGGCGTTGTCCTCCAGCAGCTTGGCGCCGCTGGTGGCCACCATCACCGGGTCCAGTACCAGGGTGGCGGGGCGGACGGCTTCCAGCGCATCGGCCACCGCCGCGATCACTTCGGCGGTGGCCAGCATGCCCAGCTTGACCGCGCGGACGTCGAAGTCGTCGAAGCAGGCGTCCAGTTGCGCGCGCAGGAAATCCGCGGGCGGCACGTGCACCGCGGTCACGCCGCGGGTGTGCTGCGCGGTCAGCGCGGCGATCGCCGACAGGCCGTGCACGCCGTGCGCGGCGAAGGTCTTCAGGTCGGCCTGGATGCCGGCGCCGCCGCCGGAATCGGAGCCTGCGATGGTCAGGGCGGAAGCGGGGCGAGGTGCGGTCATACGTTCATTGTGCCCTGTCCTGCGGTGGCGTCGTGCCGCCGCCGCGTGCGCCCGCCAGCGCTGCGGCCAGCTTCAGCGCGCGCTCGTAGTCCGAGGCGAAATGCAGTTGCCCGGGGCGTTCGCCCAGGGCCATGTCGGCCAGCACGCGGTTCGGCTGCGGTTGCAGCCCGGAGACCACCAGCACGATGCCGCGGCGCGCGCAGCGCTCGGCCAGGTTCTTCAGCGCGTGCACGCCGCTGGCGTCGACGTAGGGCACCAGCCGCATGCGCAGGATGAACACCCGCGGCGGCTCGAAGAACTGGTCCAGCAGGCTGTCCAGCCGGTTGGCCGCGCCGAAGAACAGCGGCCCGGTGATCTGGTAGACCTCCACGCCCGGCGGCAGTCGCAGGCGCTGGCGTTCGTCGTCGGCACGCGCGGCGTCGTGGCCCGGCAGGTCGTCGTCGGCCGCGCGCACGCCGGAGCGGATCTCCACGCTCTCGGCCATGCGGTGCATGAAGATCAGCGTGGCCACCACCAGCCCCACCTCGATGGCCACGGTCAGGTCGAAGAACACGGTCAGGCCGAAGGTCAGCAGCAGCACCACGCGGTCGCCCCAGGGCGCGGACAGCGTATGGCGGAAGTGCTCCACTTCGCTCATGTTCCAGGCCACCACCAGCAGCACCGCCGCCAACGCCGCCAGCGGCACGTAGCGCATCAGCGGCGCCAGCAGCAGCATGAAGCCCAGCAGGAACGCCGCGTGCAGCATGCCGGCCACGGGCGAGCGCGCACCGGCGCGGATGTTGGTGGCGGTGCGGGCGATGGCGCCGGTCGCCGGTAGGCCGCCGAACAGCGCGCTGCCGATGTTCGCCACGCCCTGCGCCACCAGCTCGCCGTTGGAGCGGTGGCGGCCGCCGGTCATGCCGTCGGCGACCACCGCCGACAGTAGCGATTCCACCCCGGCCAGGAAGGCGATGGTGAACGAGCTCGGCAGCAACTCCAGCGTGCGCTCGAACGGGATGTGCGGGAAGGCGAAGTCCGGCAGCGCCGAGGGCAACGCGCCGAAGCGCGAGCCGATGGTCTCCGCCGGCAGCGCCAGTGCGGTGGCGGCCAGCGTGCACAGCAGCAGCGCGATCAGGAAGCCCGGCCACTTCGGCTTCCAGCGCCGCAGGACCAGGATGACCGCCAGGCCGGCCACGGTCAGCGCGACCGCGGCCGGCTGCGCGGTGGCGATGTGCCTGGCGTAGGCGATCCAGCGCGGCAGGAATTCGGCCGGCATCGCTTCCATGCGCAGACCCAGCGCGTCGCGTACCTGGCTGGAGAAGATGCCCACCGCGATGCCGGCGGTGAAGCCGGTGATGACCGGTTGCGGCATGTACTTCATCAGCGTGCCCAGGCGCAGCAGGCCGGCGGCGACCAGCATCAGCCCGGCCAGCAGCGTGCACAGGATCAGCCCGCCGTAGCCGAAGCGCTCGATCACCACGAACACCACCGGGATGAACGCCGCCGTCGGCCCGCCGATCTGCACCCGCGAGCCGCCCAGCGCCGAGATCAGGAAGCCGGCCACGATGGCGGTGTGCAGGCCCTTCTCCGGCGTGGTGCCCGAGGCGATCGCCAGCGCCATCGCCAGCGGCAGCGCCACGATGGCGACGGTCAGGCCGGCGACGGCGTCGGCGCGCAGCTCGCGCAGGCCGTAGCCTTCGCGCAGCACGGTGACCAGCTTGGGCACGAACTGCGACAGGTACTGGCGTGCGGCGGTGTCCTGCATCGTGCCTCCCGGCGCTCAACGTGGAGTGAGGGGTTGCCCCGTGCCATCGGTTGCGCCCCGGCCGCGGCCGGCCCGCAGCAGCCGCCAGTGGCGGTAGGCCGCATAGCCGATCCCGGTCAGCCCGGTCAGCGCCGCCGGCACCAGCAGGGCCTGATAGTGCAGCGCGCGGAACAGCCATGCGCCGAGCACGCCGCCGGCCAGGAAGCCGCTGATGATCAGGCCGCTCAGCATTAACCGGCGCAACGGCAACGGCATGCCGCGCAGCAGGTGGCCCAGGCCGATGCCCAGGTCGGTGAACATGCCACTCAGGTGGGTGGTGCGCACCACCGCGCCGCTGTACGTGGTGACCATGGCGTTCTGCAGGCCGCAGGCCATGGCCGCCAGCAGTGCGCCATGGAGTTGCTGCCTGGCGAACAGCGGCACCGAGGCCGCCAGCAGCAGTGCTTCCACCGCCAGCGCCACGCCGTAGCGCCGGCCCAGCCGCAGGGCGCTGTCCTGGATGATCAGGCCGCTCACCATCGCGCCCAGCGAGAAGGCGATCAGGATGGCCCACAGGTGGCGCACCGCGCGCCAGTCGCCTTCGGCCAGCGCGGCGCCGAGCAGGCTGGTGGTGCCGGTCAGGTGGCTGACCGCCTGGTGTTCGAAGCCCAGGTAGCCGATCACGTTGACCATGCCGGCGATGCACGCCAGCGTGACGGCGCCTACCCAGACCCAGCGCGGCAACGCGACGCCCACGGCTTCAGCGCGTCTCCAGCGCGGGCAGAGGAGTGGGACCGGAGGCCGGCATCAGGCCGGCTCCTTCAGGCGCACGCCGCGGCCGCGGCCGCGGCTGGCCCCGTCGTTGCCGATCAGTTCGACGCCGGCGGCGTCCAGCGCGTCGATCACTTTCATCAGGGTGCCGACCACGCCGCGCACCGTGCCGTCGCTGGCCTCCATCCGCTGGATGGTCGGCAGCGATACGCCGGCCAGTCCGGCCAGCCGACGCTGGTCGATGCCGAGCAGGGCGCGCGCGGCGCGCATCTGGGACGCGGTGATCATGGCGGAGTGGCGGAACGGGGGCCTGCCGGCATTTTCGATCCACAGGCCATGCCAATGCAATCATTTGATTTGCATATTGATGTTTTGAACATCAAATAGTGGCCCGCAAGGATGGCCTCAAGTTGTCGCTGATCGCGCGGTCCGCAAGGTGTGTCCCGGCGCACTGCCCTGGCAGGGTGGTGCGAAAGGACCGGATGGCGGCGGGCGATGGTGCGCCGGGGCGCAACTTGCGGTGGCCGCTGTCGGAAGCGCGGTATGCGGTCGGGTATGCCGGTGGTGCATCCGCCAAGCGCCGGGTCGTCGCACGGGTGCGGTCCGGCGCATGCCGCTCGGTGGCCGGGGAGTGCAGGCCGGAACCGTGCATGCGACGGCGGACGCCTCCAGCGTATTCCGCCGCCAAGCCCCGCGGGTCGTTCCGTTGGTCAGCCGGACAATGCGACGGACGCGTAGAACTCAAGGAAGCCGCAGCGCTCGCAGCGGTACGTGCGGGTCTCGAAGACATCGCGGCCGCTGGTCTTCAGGCCCTGCCAGAACGACGCCTCCGGCTCGCCCTCGATCCAGGCGGCGGCCGCGCGCCGGTCGCCGTGCCCGCGTTCGAGCAGGTAGCCGATATGCATGCGGCCATGGCATTTCGGGCATTCGACGGATGGTTGGATGCTCATTGGAACCTCCTCGTGGACGAAAGACGATGGCCGCCGCGCAGGGTGCGCCGTAGCGCACCCGCACACCCCTACCGCGGCATCGCAGGGATGCGCCGCGTGAGCGGCCGGCATCCCGCGTGCCGCGTTCCCTGACGGTTACAGCACTTCCGACGCGTGATCGGCCAGCCGCGAGCGCTCGCCTCTCCTCAGCGTGATGTGCGCGCTGTGGGCCCAGTTCTTGAAGCGGTCCACCGCGTAGGTCAGGCCGGAGGTGGTTTCGGTCAGGTAGGGCGTGTCGATCTGCTCCACGTTGCCCAGGCAGACGATCTTGGTGCCGGGGCCGGCGCGGGTGATCAGCGTCTTCATCTGCTTGGGCGTCAGGTTCTGCGCCTCGTCCAGGATCAGGTAGCGGCTCAGGAAGGTGCGGCCGCGCATGAAGTTCATCGAGCGGATCTTGATGCGGCTGGCCAGCAGGTCGTTGGTCGCCGCGCGGCCCCAGGCACCGCCTTCCTGGTTGTGGGTCAGCACTTCCAGGTTGTCGGTCAGCGCGCCCATCCACGGCGTCATCTTTTCCTCTTCCGTGCCGGGCAGGAAGCCGATGTCCTCGCCCACGCTGACGGTGGCGCGGGTCATGATGATCTCGCGGTAGCGCTGCTGGTCCATGGTCTGCGCCAGGCCGGCGGCCAGCGCCAGCAGGGTCT
>CALJUL010000020.1 GCA_937975725.1 uncultured Pseudoxanthomonas sp.
GGAGAAGGAGGGCGCCTACGGCAACGCCGAGCGGCGCACGCAGTTCTGGCACCAACTGGTGGAGGCGCCCGGTCAGGCGAAGTCGGATCTGTGGCAGTTGATGGAATTCTCCAAGCGCTTCACCACCGACGAGTGCTGGCCGGCGGAGATCCTGGCGGCGAACCCGCAGTTCAAGGGCAAGACCCTGTTCGACGTGCTGTACCGCAACGGCAACGTGGACAGGTTCCCGGTGTCCGATATCGAGCCCGGCTACGCCAACGACGAATCACACGCCTTCGGCTTCTACGTGCACAAGGGGCTGTTCGAGGAATACGCCGTCTTCGGCCGCGGCCACGGCCACGACCTGGCGCCGTTCGACACCTACCACCAGGCGCGCGGCCTGCGCTGGCCGGTGGTGGACGGCAAGGAGACGCGCTGGCGTTACCGCGAGGGCGCGGACCCCTACGTGAAGGCGGGCAAAGGCTTCGAGTTCTACGGCAACAAGGACGGCAGGGCGGTGATCTGGGCGCTGCCCTACGAGCCGCCGGCCGAATCGCCGGACGCCGAGTTCGACCTGTGGCTGGTGACCGGGCGCGTGCTGGAGCACTGGCATTCCGGCTCCATGACCATGCGCGTGCCGGAGCTTTACAAGGCGTTCCCGGCGGCGGTGGTGTTCATGAACCCGGACGATGCGAGGGAGCGCGGGCTCAAGCGTGGCGACGAGATCGTGGTGGCGTCGCGGCGCGGCGAGATGCGCTCGCGCGTGGAGACGCGCGGACGCAACCGGATGCCGCGCGGGGTGGTGTTCGTGCCCTGGTTCGACGCCGGCCAGTTGATCAACAAGGTCACGCTGGACGCGACCGACCCGATTTCCAAGCAGACCGACTACAAGAAGTGCGCCGTGAAGGTCGTGGCGGCCTAGGAGGCATCGCATGCGCAACAAGCCCTTGATCGTCGCGGTCGCACTGGTGGCGGTGCTGTCGGTGCTGGTGTTCTCGGCCGGCTGGATGTTCGGCAAGGTGCGCGCCCGCGCCGACAACGCGCAGGCGGCCGCGGCCGCGCCGGCGCCGGTGGACGCGCGCGCGGTGTTCGTTCCCGGCGACGGCCAGATCGACGCGGTCCGCCGCGGCGTGCCGGTGGACCAGGAAGGCCATCCGCCGCCGATGGCGCGGGTGGAGAACACCGACATCAAGCGTACTCGCGCCTACCCGATGCAGCCGCCGACCATCCCGCACACCATCGACGGCTACCAGGTGGACAAGAACAGCAACCGCTGCATGCTGTGCCACGCGCGCGCCAACGCGGCGACGTTCCAGGCGCCGCCGGTCAGCGTGACCCACTACATGGACCGCGACGACCAGTTCCTGGCCGCCGTCTCGCCGCGCCGCTACTTCTGCAACCAGTGCCACGTGGTGCAGACCGACGCGCCGACGCTGGTGGCCAACGGCTTCCGCGACATCGACAGCGTGCTGTCGGCGCCGCCACCCGGAGGGCAATGAGCATGTGGCGGCGCGCCCGCGCTTGGGGCATGGGGCTGTGGCGCACCCTGCGCCTGCCTAGCCGGCACTACAGCCTGGGCTTCCTGACGGTGGCCGGCTTCATCGCCGGCATCGTGTTCTGGGGCGGCTTCAACACCGCGCTGGAGGCGACCAACACCGAGGCGTTCTGCACCAGTTGCCACGAGATGCGCGACAACGTGTTCGAGGAGCTGAAGACCACCATCCACTACACCAACCGCTCCGGCGTGCGCGCCACCTGTCCGGACTGCCATGTCCCGCACAACTGGACCGACAAGATCGCGCGCAAGATGCAGGCGTCCAAGGAGGTCTGGGGCAAGATCTTCGGCACCATCAACACCCGCGAGAAGTTCCTCGATGAGCGCCTGATCCTGGCCACCCACGAATGGAGCCGGCTGAAGGCGAACGATTCGCTGGAGTGCCGCAATTGCCACAACTACGATTCGATGGACCTGACCCGGCAGGGCGGCCGCGCGGCGCAGGTCCACAAGCTGTGGCTGGGCACTGGCAGGAAGACCTGCATCGACTGCCACAAGGGCATCGCCCACCGCCTGCCGGAGATGACCGGCGTGCCGCAGGGCTGACGCGCGCGGGCCAGCCGGCGCCGGTCGCTCACGCGCAGCGGCCGCGCCGCACCCGCGGCTATCCGTGCCTGCCGATGGACCAGCGGAAGCGCGCGCTCAGTGCGCCAGCCACGCGGCCGGCACCGGCATCGGCGCGCCGCCGTCGACGCTGACCTGCAGCTCCAGCACGCGGTCGCCGCCGCCCTGGAAGTAGCGCAGCTCGAAGGCGTGCGCGCCGCGCGCCAGCCCGGCGCTGCCGTAGGTGACGCCCGGCGACTGCGGGCCGTCGCGGTCGATCAGCACGGCGTCGTCGATCAGCAGGCGCGCGCCGTCGTCGGAGGCCAGCGAGAACCGGTACACCGCGTCGGCGGGAACCCGCAGCACGCCGCGGTAGCGCAGGCCGAAGCGCTCCTGCGGCGCGAAGTCCGGGATGGCGATGGCGTCGGCGGCCTCGCTGCGCTGCGGGCGCGCAGCCAGCAGGTCGTCGGTGCGGTTCACCGGCATCTCGAAGTAGTCGCGCCGCAGGCCGGGTCGGCGTGCGCCCTCGTGCCCCGGCTGCGCCTGCCGCAGCGAGGTCAGGCCGTAGGTGGCGCGCATCACCGGGCCGAGCCGGCCGTCGGCGGTCAGCAGGCGGGCCGACACGGTGGTCGGCGCCGCACCCAGCGCCAGCGCCAGCGGGCCGGCGTAGCGGGGCGAGGCCGCGTCCGGTGCGCGGCCGTCGGTGGTGTAGACGATCTGCGCCTCGCGCAGCGGCGAGCGCAGCGCCACCGTGGCCTGCGGCGACAGCGACAGCACGTCGCCGTCCAGCCCCAGCACTTCCGGTACGCGGTAGTTGACGTTGAGCCGGCCCAGCGCGCCCAGTTGCGGCGCCAGACGGTCGGCGAAATCCTCCCAGTCGCGGCGCGCGGCCGGCGTCCACAGCACTTCGCTCATCGCCAGCGCACGCGGCCACAGCATGTATTCGGCGGCCTGCGGTGTGCGGATGTGCTCGGTCCACAGGTTGGCCTGGCCGCCCAGCACGTGCGCGGCCTGTTCGGGCGTGAGCTGCGGCGGCACCGGCTCGAACGCGTAGACTTGCTTCAGCGGCAGGTACTGAGGGCAGTACGGTTCGTCCACCGCGCGCGACTGGCAGTAGTCGAAGTACGAATACGACACCGGCGTCATCACCACGTCGTGCCCGAGGCGGGCGGCCTTGGCGCCTTCGCCCACGCTGCGCCAGGCCATGATGGTGGTGCTCTGCGCCGGGTCGCCGGCCAGCATCTCGTCCCAGGCCAGCATGCGCCGGCCGTGCTGTTGCAGGTAGCGCTCCACCCGGCGCATGAACCAGCCCTGCAGCGCGTGCTCGTCCTTCAGCCCTTCACGGCGGATGATCTCCTGCGCCAGCACGCTCTCCTTCCAGCGCACGGTGGGCGCTTCGTCGCCGCCGACGTGGACGTACCGGGAGGGGAACACCGCCAGCACTTCGTCCAGCACGTCCTCGATGAAGGCGAAGGTCTTCTCGCTCGGGCAGACCACGTTGTCGTCCACGCCCCAGTCCACCCGCACCTCGAACGGCCCGGGCGTGCAGGCCAGCTCGGGATAGGCGGCCAGCGCGGCGACCGTGTGGCCGGGCATCTCGATCTCCGGCACCACGGTGATGTGCAGCTTCCGTGCGTACTCGACGATCTCGCGCGCCTGCGCCTGGGTGTAGAAGCCGCCGTAGCGCGTGCCGTCGTAGTCGATCCTGCCGTCGCGGCGGTACAGCGCGGTCTGCGCGCGCCAGCCGCCGACCTCGGTCAGGCGCGGATAGCGCTTGATTTCTAGCCGCCAGCCCTGGTCGTCGGTGAGGTGCCAGTGCAGCACGTTGAACTTGTAGCGCGCCATCAGGTCGAGCTGGCGCTTGATGTAGTCCATCGGGAACAGGTGGCGGCCCACGTCCAGGTGCAGCCCGCGCCAGGTAAAGCGCGGCGCGTCGGCGATGTCGACGTAGGCGATGCCGCCGCCGGCGTCGGCCGCCAGCAACTGGCGCAGCGTCTGCAATCCGTAGAACAGTCCTTCGCCGGTCGCCGCCTGCACGCGGATGCCCTGTGCGTCCACCCGCAGCGCGTAGCCCTCGCGGTGCGCCTCCGCGTCCGGCACCAGCGCCAGGGTCAGGTCGGCCTTCCCGCCGGCCGGCGCCAGCGGGCGCTGCCAGGCCGCGTGCAGGATGTCGCCGGCCAGCGCGCGCAGGTCGCCGAGGCCGGCGGTATCGCCTTCCACCGCCACGCGCAGCGTCTTGCCCGGCCGGTACAGGCCGGGCTGCGCCTCGATGTGCGCCGGCAGCGGCACCACCGACGGCGTGGCCGCGTCCGGTGCGGCGGCGAAGGACAGGCACGGCATGCCCAGGGCGAGGACGAGCAGCAGGGCGCGGGAGGAGGATAGGGGCATGGCGTTCTCCTGGGCGGACAGGTCGGGCGGCAGGCGCGTGGAAAGGGATGGGAAGGGCTCGCCCTGCATTGACAGGGGCGAGCACGGTCCGGAAAAATGAAAATTATCGAAGCCATCCAAAGGCTATCGAAGTGAAACGCCCGGCACAACGGAAAATCCCGTCCCTCGTCACGGAAATGCACAGCGACCCGGCGGCCCCGTCGCCACCGGCGCAGGAGCCGCCCGCGCGCCACCGTTTCGGCCAGGGCCGCCGGCGCCTGATCGCCGACTACGTGAAGGCGCAGGGCAGCGCGACGGTGGAGGAACTGGCGGCCTGCTTCGGCGTGTCCACGGTCACCGTGCGCGCGGACCTCAACGCGCTGGCGGCGGGCGGCTGGCTGGAGCGCACCCACGGCGGTGCGCTGATGGCGCAGGACGCCGACGCGCCGAGCGTGCCGCCGTTCGCCCAGCGCGTCGGGCACCGGCATGCGGAAAAGGTGCGGATCGCGGCCCTGGCCGCGCGCATGATCGGCGACGGCGACACCGTGCTGCTGGATTCGGGCACCACCACCGTGGAACTGGCGCGGCAGATCCGCCACCTGCCGCTGCGCGCGCTGACCGTGGTCTCCAACGCCATCGACGTGGCGGCGGAACTGGCCGACGTGGCGCACGTGCGCGTGGTGATGCCCGGCGGCGTATTGCAGGCGCTGTCGCGCTCGCTGGTGGGGCCGGGCGCCGAGGCGGCGCTGGCGCGGATCCGCGCGGACCTGTGCTTCCTGGGCGCGGACGGCTTCGACACCGTGGCCGGCATCACCACGTCCGACCCGCTGGAGGCGCGCCTCAACCAGTGCATGCTGGGCGCGGCGGAGCGGCGCATCGCGCTGGTCGACGCCAGCAAGCTGGGGCGCCGCAACCTGGCGCGCATCGCGCCGCTGTCGGCGCTGTCGTGCCTGGTGACCGACACCGGCGCGCCGGCCCCCATCGTGACCGCCTGCCGCGAGGCCGGCCTGGACGTGCAACTGGCATGAAGGCCGCGGATGCCGCGCGGCGTCCACTTCCGCGGCACCCGTGAAAAACCGGAAGGAGCAGGCGATGAACACCGTGGCGAAGACGATCCTGCGCGGCCTGACCGCACTGCTGCTGGGGCTGGCGGCGCAGGCACCTGCACAGACGCAGGCGGACGCACCGCCGCGCGGGCCCAACGTGGTAGTGGTCACGCTGGACGGCGTGCGCGTGCAGGAGATGTTCGGCGGCCTGGACGAGGAGATCGTGCGCAGCGCCGCCCCCGAGGGCGATGGCGAGGTCGCGCGCGCGTTCGCGCCCTATCGCGGCGCCACCGCCGCCGAGCGGCGCGAACGGCTGATGCCGTTCTTCTGGGGCACGCTGATGCGCGAGCACGGCTGGATCGCCGGCAACGCGGCGCTGGGCAGCCGCGTGCGCCTGGGCAACCGCCAGCGCTTCTCCTACCCGGGCTATGCGGAACTGCTGACCGGCGTGCCGCGTGATGGCACCGTCACCAGCAACGCGCTGGTCCAGAATCCGCACCCCACCGTGCTGGAATTCGTGCGCGAACGGCTGCGTCTGCCGCGTGCCGACGTGGCCGTGTTCGGTTCCTGGGACCGCTTCGCGGTGATCCCGGAGCACGTGCCCGGCAGCCTGACGGTCAACGCCGGCTTCATGCCGTTCGAGGACGCGGACCCCGGCATCGCCCGCCTCGATGCGGTGCAGGCGCAGGCGCGCACCTGGCGCAGCGAGCGCTTCGACGCCTTCACCGCCGCGTTCGCGCTGCGCTACCTGGAGCGCGAGCGGCCGCGCCTGCTGTACGTGGGCCTGGGCGACACCGACGAATGGGCGCACGCCGGCCGCTACCTCGACACTCTGGAGGGGTTGGCGCTGGCCGACCGCTTCCTGCGCACGCTGTGGGAATGGCTGCAGGCGCAGCCGAACTACCGCGGCAACACGCTGCTGATCGTCGCCACCGACCACGGCCGCGGGCGCACGCCGCGCGACTGGCAGCACCACGGCCCGGACGTGGAGGGCGCGCAGGACGTGTGGCTGGCGATGGCGGGCAGCGGCCAGGCGCTGCGCGGCGAACTGCGCGATGCGCCGGAGCTGCGGCAGGGGCAGGTCGCGGCCAGTATCGCCGCCGCGTTCGGCCTGGACTTCCGCGAGCGCGAGCCGCAGGCCGGCGAACCGGTGCAGGCGACCCTGCGCCGGCCCTGAGCCGGCGGCGCGCTGGCCTATAATCCGCGCACATCCCTTCGATGACGCTGTCGCGGATGCGGAGCCCACGCGTGCCAGTCAAGAGCATCCAGAACCGCCGTCTCTACCAGCAGATCGCCGACCAGTTGCGCGGCATGATCAACCGCGGCGAGTACCCGCCGGGCAGCTACCTGCCGCCGGAGCGCGAACTCTCGCAGCAGTTCGGCGTCAGCCGCACCTCGCTGCGCGAAGCGCTGATCGCGCTGGAGGTGCTGGGCCTGGTGCGCGTGCGCGTCGGCGACGGGGTGAGCGTGGTGGGGCCGGAGCCCACCGGCGCCTCGGCGCCCGTCCCGGCGCTGGACAAGGCGCGCCATCTCAACCCGTGGACGCTGGACCCGGAACTGGGCGTGGTGGCCGATTTCGGCGCGGAGATCCCACCTTTCTCGCTGCTCAGCGCGCGCCGGCTGGTGGAGCCGGAAGCGGCCGCGCTGGCCGCGGAGAACGCCAGCGAGGAGGAGATCGCCGGCATCCGCGACGCGCTGCAACGGAACATCGCCGACAACCTGCACGGCTCCACCACCCACCCCGGCGACCGCCTGCTGCACGTGCGCATCGCCGACGCCAGCGGCAACCCGGCCTACGCGCTGCTGATCCGCCACCTGCTGGGGCACCAGTACGGCGCCATGTTCCAGCGCCTGCAACAGCTCTACACCCCGCGCGACATGCCGCACCGTTCCGAGGACGAACACCGCGCCATCGTCGACGCGATCTGCGCGCGCGACCCCGCCGCCGCGCGCAAGGCCATGCGCACCCACCTGGATTCGGTGATCCGGATCTTCTCGCGGGGCAAGACCTGATGGGCCGCCCGGTCGCCGACCTGCGCGAGGCCGCCCGCCGGCGGCTGCCGCGGCTGCTGTTCGACTACATCGACGGCGGCGCCTACGACGAGGTCACCATCCGCCGCAACCGCGAGGACCTCGCCCACCTGGCGCTGCGCCAGCGGGTGATGACCGACATCTCCGCGCTGTCGATGGGCACCGAGTTGTTCGGGCAGGCGCTGTCGATGCCGCTGGCGCTGGCGCCGGTCGGCTTCTCCGGCATGTACGCGCGTCGCGGCGAAGTGCAGGCCGCGCGCGCCGCGCACGCGGCCGGCGTGCCGTTCTGCCTGTCCACGCTGAGCATCTGCGGGCTGGAGGAAGTGGTGCGCGACAGCGGCGCGCCGGTCTGGTTCCAGTTCTACATGCTGCGCGACCGCGGCTTCTGCGCCTCGCTGCTGCAACGCGCGCAGGCGGCCGGCTGCCCGGTGCTGCTGATGACCGTGGACCTGCCGATCGCCGGTGCGCGCTACCGCGACCTGCGCTCGGGCATGTCCGGACCGTCGGGCTGGCGCGGGCAGTGGATGCGACTGTGGCAGGGCGCCACCCATCCGCGCTGGCTGTGGGACGTGTGGGCGCGTGGGCGGCCGCACGGCTTCGGCAACCTGCCGGCGGAAGTCGCGGCCGGTGGCGTCGGCGGCTTCGCCTCGTGGATCAAGGCCAACTTCGACCCGACCGTTACCTGGCGCGACATCGAATGGGTGCGCCGCCACTGGAACGGGCCGCTGGTCATCAAGGGCCTGCTCGACCGCGACGACGCGCGCGCCGCGATGCAGGCCGGGGTGGACGGCATCGTGGTGTCCAACCACGGCGGCCGCCAGCTCGACGGCGTGCCTTCGGGCATCGCCGCGCTGCCGGCGATCGTCGAGGAAGTCGCCGGCCGCATGCCGGTGTTGATGGACGGCGGCATCCGTTCCGGCCTGGACGTGCTGCGCGCGCTGGCGCTGGGCGCCGACGCCTGCCTGGCCGGCAAGGCGTGGGCCTATGCGCTGGGTGCCGGCGGCCAGGCCGGCGTGGCGGAGATGCTCGGCACGCTGCGCGCCGAACTGGAAGTGGCGATGTCGCTGACCGGCTGCACCGACGTGCGCAAGGCTGGGCGCGACCTGCTGGTGGACTGAGCGCGGCCGCGGCCGCGCCGCGCCGTCATAGCTCGCGCTGCATGCGGCCGGCCTCGATCTGGCGCCGCGCCTCGGTGGCCTGCGATTCGGACTGCGCCGGGCTGCGGCAGACCGTGGTCGTGCGGTGGCTACCGATGGACTTCTCGCGCTTGCAGACCTGGCGCTCCTCGCCACCGGCGTCCTGTCCGGCGGCGGCGAGCGCCTGCAGCGCGTTCAAGGCTTCGGTCCGTTGCGCCGGCGTCAGTTCGGCGAGACTCTGCCTGCCTTCGATCAGCGCGAGGAGTTCGGCCTGGCGGTCGAGCAGGGCCTTGCGCTGCCTGCGCGACAGGTCGGCATAGGGCCCTTGGGCGGATTCGATCTGCGGGCGCAGGGCCTGCTGCTCGCTGCGGAGCCGGTCCAGGTCCGGCGTGCCGGGGTCGGACGCTTCCTGCGCATGCAGCGCCGGCGCGGACAGCAGGGCGAGGACGAGGAAGCGCGGCAGGCGTCGGACCGTCGGGGACATGCCGCAAGCCCCGTGAAGGGAGGGAAGGGAAGACCGGGCGCCGCGGCCCGGGCGGCGCATCAGTCCAGCGGATGCCGCCGCGCGTACAGGCCGTACAGCGCGACGATGGCGAAGCACAGCGCCGGCACCCAGAATGCGGTCTCGATGTCGCGGGCGTCGGCGATGCGGCCCATGAACCACGGCACGATGGCGCCGCCCACGATGGCCATGATGATGAAGCTGGCGCCGCGCTTGGTCTGCGCGCCCAGCCCCTTCACGCCCAGCGCGAAGATGGTGGGGAACATGATCGACATGAAGAAGAACATGGCGATCAGCGCGCCCACCGAGGTCCAGCCCATCCCGGCGATCACCACGCCGCTCAGCGCCACGTTGACCACGGCGTACAGCGTGAGCAGCCGCGCCGGCGACACCGCGCCCATCAGCAGCGTGGTGAGGAAGCGCCCGGCCAGGAAGCAGCCCAGCGCCACCGACAGCAGGTAGGCGCCGCGCTCGGAGGTCAGCCCCGGCACGTGGTCCACCGCATAGTTGATGAAGAACGCGCCAGCGCCGACCTGCGCGGCCACGTAGAAGAACTGCGCGACCACCGCGAAGGTGAAGTGCCGCCGCGAGGACAGCGCCACCGCCGGCGCCGCGGGCGCATCGGCGGCCGGTCCGTCGCCGTGCACTTCGGGCATGCGCGTGCGCCAGATCAGCAGGGCGATGGCCACCACCACCGCGGCGATGGCCACGTAGATCGCCTGCACGCCGTGGCTGCCGGACAGGCCGCCGGACGCGGCGCCGAAGAACAGCTTGCCGCCGATGATCGGCGCGACGAACGAGCCCAGGCCGTTGAACGACTGCGACAGGTTGAGCCGGCGCGCCGCGCTGTCGGCGGGGCCGAGCACGGTGACGTAGGGATTGGCCGCCGTCTCCAGGCAGGCCAGGCCGCAGGCGATC
The DNA here is from genome assembly GCA_937975725.1 of uncultured Pseudoxanthomonas sp. Lineage (GTDB taxonomy): Bacteria > Pseudomonadota > Gammaproteobacteria > Xanthomonadales > Xanthomonadaceae > Pseudoxanthomonas_A. Next base: position 10,078 of record CALJUL010000020.1, read on the forward strand.
ACGAACAGCGCGAACAGGAAATACTCGAACGCGCCGGCGGCGGTGGCCGGGATGAACAGCAGCGCGCCGGCCGCGAACAGCCCCAGCCCGAGCAGGATGCCGGTCTTGTAGCCGCGCCGCTCCATCAGCCAGGCCGCCGGCAGCGCCATCAGGAAGTAGGCGCCGAAGTAGGCCATCTGCAACAGCGCCGAGCGCGCGCGGGTGATGTCCAGGGTTTCCTGGAAGTGCTTGTTGAGCACGTCCAGCAGGCCGTAGGAGAAGCCCCACAGGAAGAACAGGCTGGTGACCAGGACGAAGGCCAGCCGGTAGCGGCCTGTGCCGTTGCCTTGCGGGGAATGGGCGGCGGAGCCGGGCAGTGCGGGCATGGCGGGAACTCCTGCGAGGGTCTACTCGGCGTCGGTGAGGCGGAAGAGGTTCTGCATCGGCGTCCACTTGGCGCCGGCCGGCGTCCAGGGCGTGGGCTTCTGGAACCGCCACATCAGTTCCTCCCATTCGCGCAGGCGCGGGTCGCCGCTCTCGGCGGCGGCCATGCGCGCGGGGTCGAACACGGCGTCGTCGGTGTCCATCACCATCACCATGCGCGTGCCCAGGCGGAAGATCTCCAGTTCGCGCACGCCCTGCGCGCGCAGGTGCGCCAGCACCTCGGGCCAGACCCGGCGGTGGTGTTCTTCGTAGGCGGCGATCAGTGCGGGATCGTCGTGCAGGTCCAGGGCCAGGCAATGGCGCATCGGCGGTCTCCTCAGGTCAGCGCGCGGTCCAGGTGGGTGTAGCCGCCGTCCACGAACAGCCACTGCCCGGTGATGTGCGACGCGCGCGCCGACAGCAGGAACGCCACGCTGTCGGCGATCTCCTCGGCCGTGGTCATGCGCCGTTCCAGCGGGATGCGGCGGGGGATGTCGGCCAGCTTGGCCTCGGGGTCGTCGAAGCCGGAGATCCAGTGCCGGTACAGCGGCGTCATCACTTCCGCCGGCACCACCGCGTTGACCCGCACGCCGTCGCCGGCCAGCGAGGCCGCCCATTCGCGGGTCAGCGACAACTGCGCGCCCTTGGACGCGCAATAGCCGCTGGTGCCGCCCTGGCCGGTGACCGCGGTCTTGGACGAGACGTTGACGATGGCGCCGCGCGCGGCCTTCAGCGCGTCCACGCACAGGTGCGCCATCACGTAGTAGTGGATCAGGTTGCGCTCCAGCGACTGCACGAACGCCTCGCGCCCGGCCTCCAGCCCTACGCCGTCGTTGACGCCGGCGTTGTTGACCAGGCCGTGCAGCGCGCCGAACTCGGCCAGCGTCGCGGCCACTGCGCGCGCGCAGGCGTCGGCGTCGGCCAGTTCCAGCAAGTGGAAGCGCGCGCGCGGCTGCGCGCGGCGCAGGGCCGCCTCGAACGCCGGGTCCAGCGCGCTGCGGCCCAGCACCACCGGGATGGCGCCCTCGCGCGCCAGCGCCAGCGAGACCGCGCCGCCGATGCCGGCGCCGCCGCCGGTCACGATCACCACTTTGTCGTGCAGTTGCAGGTCCATCCCGTCCTCCGTCAGGGGCGCACGCCGTAGCAGCGCGCCGCGTTGCCGCCCCACAGCCCGGCCTGTTCCGCGGCGGACAGGCGCGCGGCCCAGCCGCGCACCAGCGCGGCCACGGCGGCGTAGTCGGCGCGCAGCAGGCATACCGGCCAGTCCGATCCGAACATCAGTCTATCGGCGCCGAACGCCTCCAGCGCCGCGTCCAGGTGGCGGTGCACGGCATCGGCGTCGATGCGCGGGCCGACCACTTCGGTCACCACGCCGGACAGCTTGCACAGCACGTGCGGATGCGCGGCCGCCGCATCCAGATGGCGCCGCCATGCGGTTTCGCCGTCGCCGCCGATCGCGGGCTTGCCCAGATGGTCGAGCACCAGCCAATGTCGGTCGTGGCGCGCGCAGAAGTCCGCCACCGGCGCCAGTTGCGCGGGGCCGCGGACCAGGATGTCGTAGACCAGCCCCTGCTCCTGCACGGCGCGCACGCCGCGGCCGAAGCGCGCGTCGGCCAGGGTGGTGGCCACGTCGGGATCGTCCTGCAGCAGGTGGCGCACGCCGGCGAAGCGCGGTTGCGCACGCCAGTGCGCCAGCCGTTCCGCCGCATCGCCGGCGAACAGGTCCACCCAGCCCACCACCGCGGCGATGCGCGGATGGCGCTGCGCCAGTTCCAGCAGGAAGGCGTTCTCGGTTTCGTCGGCGCGCGCCTGCACGGCGATGCAGGCGTCGATGCCGGCGGCGTCGAGCAGCGGCAGCAGGTCGTCCGGCAGCCGGTCGCGCCGCAGCGCGTCCATGCCGGCGCCCATCCACGGATAGTCCTGCGCCGCGTAGCGCCAGAAATGCTGGTGGGCGTCGATGCGCACGGTCACGGCGCCGGGTCCGGGCGCGGCGAAACGGTGGCGGCGGCGAAGCGCAGTTCCAGGTCCTGCGCCGGGTAGTCCGGCGCGGCCAGTTCCACGCTGACCGGGAAGGCGCCGGCGCCGGGCAGCGCGAACGGCCCGATGGCCTGCGTGCGCAGCGCCGCGGCGTCGGCTTCCAGCCGGTGGTCGCCGACGCGGACGAGGTAGCGTCGTCCGTCCGGCGCCTGCACGCCGTCGAAGCGCAGCCACACCGCTTCGTGCGGCGCCTGCGTGCGCAGCGTCGCGTGCAGCGACACGGTGGTCGCGCGCTGGGTGCGGTAGCCGCTGCCGAAGGCGAAGCTGGTGCCCGGCCGCCATGCCGAGGCCGGCAGCGCGGCTTCGCTCGAGGCCGGCAACGCGACCGCGCCGGGCAGCACGCTCCGTAGCGGTCCGTCCAGTTCCAGCCGCAGCACCGGCAGCACCGGATCGGGCGCCTGCACGGGCAGGTCGATCACCACGTCGTCGCCGTGGCGGCGCCAAGCCAGCGGCGCGCCGTCGCCGCCGGCCACGCGCACCGCGCGCGGATCGGTGGCCAGGCCGGCGACGGTCAGCGCGCCGCCGCGCCAGTCGCGCACGAACAGGTACAGCGCGCCGTCGTCGGCCAGGGTGCTGCCCCAGGGCTGCGGCGGCAGGCCGCTGGGACGCGCGTCGAGGGCGGCGTTGCCGTGGCGGCGCAGCCACTGGCCGACGCCGCGCAGCACGTCGGCCTCGAACGGCACCACCGCGCCGTCGCCCATCGGGCCGATGTTGAGCAGGTAGTTGCCGCCGGCCGCGCGCGCCTGCGCCAGACCGTTGGCGAGTTCGCGCACCTTGCCCGGCAGGTCGTCGCGCGCCTGCCAGCGGCGGTAGCCCCAGGTGGCGTGGTAGATCGAGGCCGGCACTTCGAACGGCGGCTGCATGGTCGGCGGCGGGGCTTCGTTGTCGCCCAGGGTGACGAAGTCGCCGGCGTTGTTCCAGATGCGGCCGTTGATCGCCGCGCCGGGCTGCAGCCGGCGCACGATGCCGGCGAAGCGGCGGCTCTGCTCCGGCGTGGGCGCGGCCATGTCGAACCAGACTTCGCTGATCGGCCCGTAGCGGGTCATCAGTTCGGTGAGCTGCTGCTCGATCAGCGGCTCCATCGCCGGCGGAATGGGATTGCTGTTGCTGTCGACCTCCATCTCGTGGCCGGCGTGCCAGTCCACCAGCGAGAAGTACACGCCGAAGCCCAGGCCCATCCTGCGGCAGGCGTCGGCCAGCAGCCGGAGCGGGTCCTTGCCGAACGGCGTGCGCTCGACCACGTCGTAGTTGGTGGACGCGGTGTCGAACATGGCGAAGCCGTCGTGGTGCTTGCTGGTGACCACGATGTAGCGCGCGCCGGCGTCGCGGGCCAGGCCGCAGATCGCGTCGGCGTCGAACCGGGGCGCGGCGAAGCGTTCGGCGACCCGGGCGTAGTCGGCGGGCGGGATCTTCGCCCAGCCCTGGATCTGTTCCGAATAGCCGCGCGCGACCGGCTTGCCCTGCCACTCGCCGCCGAGTTCGGAATACAGGCCCCAGTGCACGAACATGCCGTAGCCCAGCGCGTGCCAGCGGGCGAGGCGGTCGTCGGGGGTGGGCGCGGGTGCAGTGGCGGGCGCGGGCGTTCCGGCGGCCGTCTCGCCGGCGGCGGCCGGCGCTTCCCGACGGCAGCCCGCGGCCAGCGCGGCGCCGGCCAGCAGCAGCGCCAGGGCCGGCGCGGCGGCGCGACGTGCGGCGAAGTTCACGCCGCGCCGCCGGCGTGGGCGGCGCCGTCCGGGTGGCGGTAGCGGCGGCGGCTGTCGTCCTTCATGGTGATGGAGAAGCCCGGGGCGGTTGGCGGCATGTAGGCGGCGTCGCGGATGAGGCAGGGATCGACGAAGTGCTCGTGCAGGTGGTCCACGTATTCCACCACGCGGCCCTCGCGGGTGCCGGCGATGCACACGTAGTCGATCATCGCCAGGTGCTGCACGTATTCGCACAGGCCCACGCCGCCGGCGTGCGGACACACCGGCAGGCCGTACTTGGCGGCCAGCAGCAGGATGGCCAGCACTTCGTTCACGCCGCCCACGCGGCAGGCGTCGATCTGCACCACGTCGATGGCGCCGCCGGCGATGAACTGCTTGAACAGGATGCGGTTCTGGCACATCTCGCCGGTGGCGACCTGCACCGGGGCCACGCCCTGGCGGATGGCGCGGTGGCCGGCCACGTCGTCGGGGCTGGTGGGTTCCTCGATGAACCACGGCCGGGCGAAGGCCAGTTCGCGCACCCAGTCGATGGCCTGGCCGACTTCCCAGATCTGGTTGGCGTCGATCATCAGCCGGCGGTCCGGGCCCAGCACTTCGCGCGCGATGCGCACGCGGCGGATGTCGTCCTGCAGGTCGCGGCCGACCTTGAGCTTGACGTGGTCGAAGCCGGCGTCCACCGCTTCCTGGCAGAGCCGGCGCAGCTTCTCGTCCGGATAGCCCAGCCAGCCGGCGGAGGTGGTGTAGCAGGAATAGCCTTCGCGCTCGAGCGTGGCGATGCGCCCGGCCTTGCCGTCCGCGCGCGCGCGCAGCAGGGCCAGCGCTTCGTCCTCGGTCAGCGCGTCGGTGAGGTAGCGGAAGTCCACGCAGCGCACCAGTTGTTCGGGCGTCATGTCCGCCACCAGCCGCCAGACCGGCTTGCCCTCGGCCTTGGCCCACAGGTCCCAGACCGCGTTGACCACCGCGCCGGTGGCCAGGTGCATGGCGCCCTTGTCCGGGCCGATCCAGCGCAACTGGCTGTCGGAGGTGACGTGGCGCCAGAAGCGCCCCGGGTCCTGCGCCACCCCGTCCAGTTCCAGCCCCACCACTAGGTGGCGCAGCGCTTCGATGGCCGCGCAGCACACTTCGTTGCCGCGGCCGATGGTGAAGGTCAGGCCGTGGCCTTCCAGCCCGGGCCGCGAGGTCTCCAGCACCACGTAGGCGGCGGAATAGTCCGGGTCCGGGTTCATCGCGTCCGACCCGTCCAGGTGCTGCGAGGTCGGGAAGCGCAGGTCCTCGACCCGCAGGCCGGTGATGCGCACACCGGCGGTGCCCACGGGAGCGGCGTTCATGCCTGCACCACCTTCTGGCGCTGCTCGCCTAGCCCGGCGATGCCCAGGCGCATGGTCTGCCCCGCGCGCAGGTAGACCGGCGGCTTCTGCCCCAGGCCCACGCCCGGCGGCGTGCCGGTGGAGATCACGTCGCCCGGCCGCAGGCTCATGAAGCGGCTCAGGTAGCTGACCAGGAAGGGGATGCGGAACACCATCGTGCGGGTGTTGCCATCCTGGTAGCGGTGGCCGTCCACCTCCAGCCACAGGTCCAGCGCGTGCGGGTCGGGAATCTCGTCGGCGGTGACCAGCCAGGGGCCGAGCGGGCCGAAGGTGTCGCAGCCCTTGCCCTTGTCCCAGGTGCCGGTGCCTTCGAGCTGGAACTCGCGCTCGGACACGTCGTTGACCACGCAGTAGCCGGCCACGTGGTCCATCGCGTCGGCCTCGGCGATGTAGCGGCCGCCGCGGCCGATCACCACGCCCAGTTCCACTTCCCAGTCGGTCTTGCGCGAGCCGCGCGGGATCTGCACGTCGTCGTCCGGGCCGCAGATGGCGCTGGTCCACTTGTTGAACACCACCGGCTCGGCCGGCACCTGCGCGCCGGTCTCGGCGGCGTGGTCGGAGTAGTTCAGGCCGATGCAGACGAACTTGCCCACCCGCCCCACGCAGGGGCCCAGGCGCGGCGCGCCCTCCACCCGCGGCAGCGTGGCCGGGTCCAGCGCGCGCAGGAGTTGCAGGCTCTCGGGCGCGAGCGCGTCGCCGGCGATGTCGGCGACCACCGCCGACAGATCGCGCAGGTGCCCCTGTCCGTCCAGCAGTCCCGGCTTTTCCGCGCCGTGCGGGCCGTAGCGCAACAGTTTCATGCCTGTGGGTTCCTTGGTTGGTCCGGGCCGCTAGTTGATCCAGCCGCCGTCGATGACGTGGGTGGTGCCGGTGGTGAAGGCGGATTCGTCGCCGGCCAGGTGCACCGCCAGCGCGGCGATCTCTTCGGCGCGCCCCAGCCGTCCCATCGGCTGGCGCCCGACGAAGGCGGCCTGCACCGCCTCCACGCTGCTGCCCTGCTGGCGCGCCTGCTCGGCGATGCGCGCCTCCAGCGACGGCGAGCCCACCGTGCCCGGGCAGATCGCGTTGCAGCGCACGCCGCGGCCGACGAAGTCCGCCGCCACCGCCTTGGTCAGGCCGATCACCGCGGCCTTGGTGGTGCCGTAGATGAAGCGGTTGGGCACGCCCTTGATGCTGGAGGCCACCGAGGCGACGTTGATGATCGAGCCGCCGCCGCGCGCCAGCATGCCCGGCAGCACGGCGCGGATCAGGTGGAACATCGAGCCGACGTTGAGCTGCCAGGCGGAGTTCCATTCCTGCTCGCTCGCGTCCAGGATGCTGCCGCTGTGCACGTAGCCGGCACAGTTGAACAGCACGTCCACCGCGTCGCCCGCGCCGCCGTGGCGGGCGCCCAGCGCGGCGATGGCGGCGACGTCGGTCACGTCCAGGTGCAGGGGGACGAGGGCGTCGCCGGCTTCTTCGCGCAGGCCGTCCAGGGCGTCCCGGTTGATGTCGGCGGCGATCACCCGCGCGCCTTCGCGGACGAAGGCCAGCGCGGTGGCGCGGCCGATGCCCTGGGCGGCGGCGGTGACCAGGGCGTGTTTGCCTTGCAGGCGCATGGGGGTCGGGCTCCGGGGGTAGATTGGTCCAGCGGTTGGACCAATGCTATCGTGAGTCGGGCCCATTGCAAACGGGCGAAGACACGAGGCGAGGTCCGATGATGGAACAGATGGCGAAGAAACGGGGGCCGGCGCGCGCCGCCGGATGGTGGGCGGCGCTGCTGGTACTGGCGTTGGCGGGCTGCGGCGGCCCGGGCGGGCAGGCCGCGCCGGACGCCTTCGCGCCCGGCGGGCCGCTGCCGCTGATCCCGCAGCCGGCCGAGGCGGTGCCGGGGCAGGGCCGGTTCGTGGTCCGGGCCGACACCCGGGTGGTCGCGGCGCCCGGCGACGCCGCCGCCCGCGAGGCCGCCGCGCGGTTCGTGGAGATGGTGCGCGAAAGCACCGGCGCCAGCCTGCCGCTGGGCGAAGGCGCCGCCGACGGCGCCATCGTCTTCGCCACCGACCCGCAGGCGGGCGCCGCCGCGGAAGGCTACGTGCTGGAGGTCGGCGAGGCCGGCGTCCGGATCGGCGCGGCCGACGCGGCCGGGCTGTTCTACGGCGGCGTCAGCCTGTGGCAGTTGCTGGGCGCGGCCGAAGCCCTGCCGGTGGCGGTGCCGGCGGTGCGCATCGCCGACGCGCCGCGCTTCCGCTGGCGCGGCTTCATGCTGGACTCGGCGCGGCACATCCAGAGCGTGGACGAAATCAAGCGCCTGCTCGACCAGATGGCGCGGCACAAGCTCAACACCTTCCACTGGCACCTGACCGACGACCAGGGCTGGCGGCTGGAGATCAAGCGCTATCCCAGGCTGACCGAAGTCGGTGCCTGGCGCGTGCCGGCCGGCAAGGCCGGCACGGGCGCCGACGGCCAGCCGGTGCGCTACGGCGGCTTCTACACCCAGGCGCAGGCGCGCGAGATCGTCGAGTACGCGCAGAAGCTGCACATCACCGTGGTGCCGGAGATCGAGATGCCCGGGCATGCGCAGGCCGCCATCGCGGCCTATCCCGAGTTCGGCGCCAGCGGGCGCACGCCGCCGGTCTCGCCGGACTGGGGCGTGCACACCTGGCTGTACGGCGTGGAGGACCCGACCTTCGACTTCCTGCAGAACGTGCTGACCGAGGTGATGGACATCTTCCCCGGCACCTACGTCCACATCGGCGGCGACGAGGCCGACAAGTACCAGTGGCGCACCTCGCCGCAGGTGCAGGCCAAGCGCAAGGCGCTGGGGCTGAAGGACGACATGGCCCTGCAGAGCTGGTTCGTCAAGCGCATCGAGGCGTTCCTGGTCGCCCACGACCGCCGCCTGATCGGCTGGGACGAAATCCTCGAAGGCGGCCTGCCACCCGAGGCCACCGTCATGTCCTGGCGCGGCATGCAGGGCGCGATGGAAGCGGCGAAGGAAGGCCACGACGTGGTGCTGAGCCCCAGCGACGTGACCTACATCAACCGCATGCAGTCCGAAGAGGCCGACGAGCCGCCGGGCCACGACAGCCCGGTGCCGCTGGAGAAGATCTACGCCTTCGAGCCGGTGCCGGCGGAACTGGACGCCGCGCAGGCCAGGCACGTGCTCGGCACCCAGGCCAACCTGTGGACCGAGCACGTGCGCACCGAGCCGCGGGTGGAGCACATGGCGTTCCCGCGCCTGTCCGCGCTGGCCGAAGTGGCGTGGTCGCCCAAGGCCGCGCGCGACTGGCAGGGCTTCCTGCACCGCCTGGCGCCGCAGATGCGGCGCTTCGCCAAGGCCGGCATCGGCGCCGCCGACAGCGCCTTCGCCGCGCGCATCCGGGCACAGCCGCAGGGCGAGGGCGCGACGGTGGCGCTGGCCAGCCAGAGCGGCTTCGGCGAGCTGCGCTACACCACCGACGGTAGCGAGCCCACGGCGCAGTCGCCGCTGTACGCGCAGCCGCTGACCGTCGCCCTGCCCACCACGGTGACGGCCAACGCCTTCTTCGACGGCAAGCCCCTGGCCAAGGCGCGCGCGCTGCGCGTGGACGCGCTGGCGCTGCGCACCCGCGAGGCCGAGCAACTGGCGCCGTGCGGCAAGAGCAACTACGTGCTGCGGCTGGAGGACGACGAACCGCTGGACGGCGAGCGCGCGGTGGTGCCGGTGAACATCGGTGCGCCGTGCTGGACGTGGCCGGCGGCGGCGCTGGACGGCATCGCCGTGCTGCGCGCGCAGGTGCTGGACCTGCCGTACAACTTCCAGTTCGGCGGCGATTCGGTCGTCGCCGCGCCGCCGCCGGCCGCGCCGGTGGACCTGGAAGTGCGCCTGGACGGTTGCGAAGGCGCACCGCTGGCCAGCGCCCGCGTGCTGCCGCAAGACGGCGCGGTGAAGCAGGTCGACGTGGCCCTGCCGGCCACCGCCGGCACCCACGACCTGTGCCTGAAGTTCAGCGGCAGCCATCGCCGCGTGCTGTGGGCCATCGACCGCGCGCAACTGCTGGCCGTGCCGGAGGTGCGTTGATGCGCCTGCGTGCGGGCGCCGCCCTGCTGGGACTGGCGGCGGGCGCCGCGGCCAGCGCCGCGCCCGCCGCGCCGGAAGGCGAGCCCGCCCCCGCGTTCGCGCCGATGCCGGCCATCTACCACGGCGACTGGATCGACCTGAACAAGAACGGGCGCAAGGACGTCTACGAGGACCGCACCACCGCCGTGGACGCGCGGGTGGAAGACCTGCTGGCGCGGATGGACCGCGACGAGAAGACCGTGCAACTCGCCACCCTGTACGGCTACGGCCGCGTGCTGGAGGACCCGCTGCCGACCGCGCGCTGGACGTCCGCGCTGTGGAAGGACGGCATCGGCAACATCGACGAGATGCACAACGGCTTCGGCGGCGGCAAGCACAGCCCCTACGCCACCGACCTGCGCCGGCACGTGTGGGCGATGAACGAAGTGCAGCGATTCTTCGTCGAGCGGACCCGGCTGGGCATCCCGGTGGATTTCACCAACGAGGGCATCCGCGGCGTGGAGGCGTACGGCGCCACCAGCTTCCCCAGCCAACTCGGCATCGGCCACACCTGGAACCCGGCGCTGGTGCGGCGGATCGGCCGCATCACCGCGCTGGAGGCGCGCGCGCTGGGCTACACCAACGTGTACGCGCCGATCCTGGACGTGGCGCGCGACCAGCGCTGGGGCCGGATGGAGGAGGTCTACGGCGAGGACCCGTTCCTGGCCTCGCGGCTGGGCGTGGCGATGGTGCAGGGCATGCAGCAGGACCACACCGTCGCCGCCACCGCCAAGCACTTCGTCGTCTACAGCGCCAACAAGGGCGCGCGCGAATTCATGGCGCGCACCGACCCGCAGGTCGCCCCGCGCGAAGTGGAGGACATCCACGTGGCCCCGTTCGCCGCCGCCATCCGCGAGGCCGGGCTGCTGGGGGTGATGAGTTCCTACAACGACTACGACGGCGTGCCGGTCACCGGCAGCCACTACTGGCTGACCGAACGCCTGCGCGGCGACCTGGGCTTCCGCGGCTACGTGGTCTCCGACAGCGAGGCGGTCGAATTCCTGCACACCAAGCACGGCGTGGCCGCCGACGCCAAGGACGCGGTGCGCCAGGCGGTGGAGGCGGGGCTGAACGTGCGCACCAACTTCACCCCGCCGGAGGACTACGTGCTGCCGATGCGCGCGGCGCTGGAGGACGGCTCGCTGCGCATGCAGACCGTGGACGACCGCGTGCGCGACGTGCTGCGGGTGAAGTTCCTGCTGGGCCTGTTCGACCGCCCCTACGTCGAGGACGCGGAGGCCAGCGCCCGGCTGGTGAACGCGGCCGCGCACCGCGAGGCCGCCCTGCAGGCCGCGCGCGAGAGCCTGGTGCTGCTGAAGAACACCGGCGACGCGCTGCCGCTGCGCAAGGACCTGAAGACGGTGGCGGTGATCGGCCCCAACGCCGACGACGGCCGCTATTCGCACCGCCACTACGGCCCCAGCGGCGGCCACGCCGTGACCGTGCTGGAAGGCGTGCGCGCCAAGCTGGGCGACCGCGCCGAAGTGCGCTACGCCAAGGGCGTGGACGTCGCCGGCGACAACTGGCCGATGATCGAAGTGCTGCCCGAGCCGCTCACGGCGGCCGAACGCGCCGGCATCGACGATGCCGTGCGCGCGGCCACCGGCGCCGACGTGGCCATCGTGGTGCTGGGCGACGGCGACCGCACCGTGGGCGAGAGCCTCACCCGCACCAGCCTGGACCTGCCGGGACGGCAAGGTGAGTTGTTGCAGGCCGTGCACGCCACCGGCACGCCGGTGGTGCTGGTGCTGGTCAACGGCCGGCCGATGAGCATCAACTGGGCCGACGCGCACGTGCCGGCGATCCTGGAAGCCTGGTTCCCCGGCGACCACGGCGGCACCGCCGTCGCCGACGCGCTGTTCGGCAACTACAACCCCGGCGGCAAGCTCACCGTCACCTTCCCGCGCACCACCGGGCAGTTGCCGTACAACTTCCCGACCAAGCCCAACGCGCAGTCGGAACTGGAGAAGTCGCGCGTCAACGGCGCGCTGTACCACTTCGGCCACGGCCTGAGTTACACCCGCTTCGCCTACGGCGACCTGCGCATCTCGCCGCTCCGCGTGCCGCCCGGCGGCAGCGTCACCGTCAGCGTGGACGTGCGCAACAGCGGCGGGCGAGAGGGCGAGGAAGTGGTGCAGTTGTACGTCCGCGACCTGGTCGGCTCGGTGACCACCTACGAGAAGAACCTGCGCGGGTTCGAGCGTATCCGGCTGCGGCCGGGGGAGTCGCGCACCGTGCGCTTCACCCTGGCGCCGGAAGCGCTGGCGCTGTGGGACCGGCGCATGCAGCGGGTGGTCGAGCCCGGCGCGTTTCGGGTGATGGTGGGCGGCGGTTCGGAAGACATCCGCCAGCAGGGCGAATTCGAGGTGTTGCCGTGAGTGGCGGATACTGCCGGCGTGCCGGCGCGCGAGGAGGAAGAGGACGATGAGCATGCAGGGGCCGCGCTGGACGCGGCGGGGGTTCCTGGGCGCGGGTACGGCCAGCATCGCCGGTGCGCTGGCGCCGGCCGTGGCAGGCGCCGCCGCGGCCACGAAAGCGCCGGCGGAGGCCGTCGCCATCGCGGCGCGGCCGCGCCCGAGCGCCGCGCAACTGGCGTGGCAGCGCGAAGAACTGTCGATGTTCGTGCACTTCTCGGTCAACACCTTCACCGGCCGCGAATGGGGCGATGGCAGCGAGAGCCCGCGGGTGTTCGACCCGTCCGCGCTGGACGCGCGGCAATGGGCGCGCACGGCCAAGGAGTGCGGCTTCGGCAGCATGATCCTGACCGCCAAGCACCACGACGGCTTCTGCCTGTGGCCGACCAGGACCACCCGGCACAGCGTCGCGTCCAGCCCGTGGCGCGGCGGCCGCGGCGACGTGGTGCGCGAATTCACCGACGCCTGTCGTGCCGAGGGCCTGGGCGTGGGCTTCTACCTGTCGCCGTGGGACCGCAACATGCCCGTCTACGGCGAGGGCAAGCCCTACGACGACCGCTACATCGAACAACTGACCGAACTGCTCACCGGCTACGGCCCGGTGGTGGAAGTGTGGTTCGACGGCGCCAACGGCGAAGGGCCCGGCGGCAAGCGCCAGCAGTACGACTGGGCGCGGATCCACCGCACCGTGCGCGCCTTGCAGCCGGAAGCGGTGATCTTCTCCGACAGCGGTCCGGACGTGCGCTGGATCGGCAACGAGACCGGCAGCGCCGGCAGCACCTGCTGGGCCAGCGTCGATCCGGCGCGGGTGCCGCGCCCCGGCGCCGACGATCCGTGGACCGGCGAAGCCTTGCAGCAGGGCGATCCCTACGGCGGCACGTGGCGCCCCGGCGAGACCGACGTGTCGATCCGCCCGGGCTGGTTCTGGCACGCCGAGCAGGACGCGCACGTGCGCGGCCCGCGCAACCTGATGAACCTGTACTTCACCTCGGTCGGCCGCAACAGCAAGTTGCTGTTGAACGTGCCGCCGACGCCGCAGGGTCTGTTCCACGACAACGACGTGCGCGCGCTGCGCGAGTTCGCGCGCCTGCGCCGGGCGATGCTGGCCCACGACCACGCCGCCGGCGCGGCGGCCACGGCCAGCAGCAACGCCGGCGCGGCCGGGCGCGCGACCGACGGCGACCGCGACAGTTTCTGGTCGCCGGACGGCGGCGCGCGCAGCGGCTGGCTGGAACTGGCGCTGCCGGCGGACGCGGCGTTCGACGTGGTGCGATTGGAAGAAGCCATCGCCCACGGCCAGCACGTCTCCAACTACCGCATCGACGCCTGGCGCGACGGCGGCTGGCAGCCGCTGACCTGGGGCACGACCATCGGCCATTGCAAGCTGGACCGCGTGCCGGTGACGCGCACGCCGCGGCTGCGGGTGGCGATCGAGCACGCCTACGACGTGCCGCGCATCGCCCGCGTCGGGCTGTACCAAAGCGGCGGCGAGAGCTGGGACCGTCCCGACTACCACGGAGGACAGGCGCATGGTTGACCGCCGCGGATTCCTGCACGCGGGCGTGCTGGGCATCGCCACCCTGGCGCTGCCGCCGATGGCCGCCGCCGCGCCGGCCGGACGCGGCGGCACCGCCGCCTTCGGCTGGGAGGGCGAATGCTTCCTGCTGCACGGCAAGCCCTTCGTCGTCCGCGGCGGCGAGATGCATCTGAGCCGGGTGCCGCGCGAGCACTGGCGCGCGCGCCTGCGCATGCTCAAGGCGATGGGGCTGAACACCGTCGGCACCTACCTGTTCTGGAACCTGCACGAGCCGCGGCCGGGCGAATTCGATTTCGAGGGCCGCAACGACATCGCCGCCTTCGTGCGCATTGCGCAGGAGGAGGGATTGTGGGTGATCCTGCGGCCCGGCCCCTACGCCTGCGCCGAATGGGAATTCGGCGGCTTCCCCGCCTGGTTGCTGAAGACACCGGGCATGCGCGTGCGCACGTCCGACCCGCGCTTCGTCGCCGCGGCCACGCGCTACCTGAAGGCGGTGGGCGAGCAACTGGCGCCGTTGCAGGTCCATCGCGGCGGGCCGATCCTGATGACCCAGGTGGAGAACGAATACGGCTCGTTCGGCCGCGACCACGGCTACATGGGCAGCATCCGCGACGCGCTGCGCGCGGCCGGCTTCGACGGCCTGCTCTACACCGCCGACGGCCCCACCGACGGCATGCTCACCGGCGGCACCCTGCCCGACGTGCTGGCAGTGGTGAACTTCGGCGACGATGCCGCCGGCAGCTTCGCCGCGTTCGGCAAGCACCGCCGGCAGGTGCCGCGCATGGCCGGCGAGTTCTACCCGGGCTGGTTCGACCACTGGGGCGACCGCCACCACACCGCCGCCGACCCGGCGCTGGTCCGGCGCAACCTGCAATGGATGCTGGAGCGCGACGTCTCCTTCAGCCTGTACATGTTCCATGGCGGCACCACGTTCGGCTTCATGAACGGCGCCAACGACAGCGCCACCGAGCCCTACCAGCCCGACACCAGCAGCTACGACTACGGCGCGCCGCTGGACGAGACCGGCCGCCCCACGCCGGCCTACCACGCGCTGCGCGAACTGATCGGCCGCCACCTGCCGCGCGGCGAACGCCTGCCGCCGGTGCCGCCGTCGCCGGCGATGATCGCCATTCCGCCGGTCGCCCTGTCCGAATCGGCGCCGCTGGAAGCGCTGCTGGGCGAACCGGTGCGCGGCGTGCGCCCGCTGACCATGGAGGAACTCGACCAGAACTACGGCTTCGTCTGGTACCGCGCGCGCCTGCCGGCCGGTGGCAAGGGCGCGTTGCAGGTCGGCGACGTGCGCGACATGGCGCTGCTGTACCAGTCCGGCCGCCGCATCGGCACGCTGGACCGCCGCCGCGGTGACACCGCGGTGGAACTGGAGGTGCAGGCGGGCGTGCCGCTGGACCTGCTGGTGGAGAACCTGGGACGGATCAACTACGGCCCACGCATGGTCGACGAGCGCAAGGGCCTGCTGGGCCCGGTGCGCTTCGCCGGCAAGCCGGTGCTGGACTGGGACATGCACCCGCTGCCGCTGCACGACCTGGCGCCGCTGCGCTTCGCCGCCGGCCCCCGCGCGGCACCGGCTTTCCATCGTGGCCGCTTCGTGCTGGACGCGCTGGGCGACAGCTTCATCGACATGCGCGGCTGGGGCCGCGGCCACGTCTGGATCAACGGCCACCACCTGGGCCGCTACTGGCGCATCGGGCCGCAACAGACCCTGCTCGTCCCGGCCGAATGGCTGCGCCGCGGCGACAACGACGTGATCGTGCTGGAACTGGAAACCGACACGCCGCCGCTGCGCCTGCAAGGACTGATCGATCCGGTGTACGAGACCCCGGCGGTGGAAGCCGCGACGGAAGCCGCGACCACGGCCCAGGGCTGATGCCGCCGGGCCCTCTCCCGCAAACAGGAGAGGGCCCGGAACGAGGATGCTCTCCGGTCAAGCGTGTGTATTCGCTGCGCCGCATCCGTACTCACTCTCTCCCCCGTTCGCGGGGAGGGCTGGGGTGAGTGGCAAGCCGGCGGCTACATCACAGCGCGCAAGCGACGACAGCGCGTGTCATAGCCGATCCGGCAGGCTCCATCGATCAAGCATGGGGCATGGGGGCATGCGTCTTTTCCCGCAACAGGCGAAAGAGGCATCTACCATGCTCGCGCCGATTGGCTGGCCCGCGCAGCAGTAGCGTTTTCCGGACTCAGGGCGACGATGACGGCGCAGCCCCGCAACTCCTGCTCTCGTCCTCGACGAAATAGCCGTTCACCGTCGCGATGCTGCGCTGGCGGCAACCGTTCTCGTCCTGCCGGCGCCAGGTCTGCCGCGATTGCGCGGTGGCGTTGCGCTCTTCGCGCGGGACCTTGCCGGTGTAGGAGGCGGTGCCGACGAACCGGTCGCGCGTCTGCGCTTCGCGGGTGCGGCCGGCTTCGCTACGGGTGCGCCTGGCGTCGTCGTGGATGTCCAGGGTGGTGGTCAGGCGCGGCTTGCCGTCCACCTGGCGGGTGACCAGCGAGCCGTCCAAGCCGAAGCGCTGGTCCAGGGTGTCGCTGCTGGTGGCGCCGCCCTTGGGCGTGCGGGTGATGGTCTCGCGGTCGCGCCATTCGGCCAGCAAGTGGTCGTCGCCGTCCTCGTCCTGGGTCCAGCGATGGTGCAGGTCGCCTTCCAGCGCGCGCTCCACCGTGGTCTCCACGCTGCCGCGCGAACCCTTCACCACGCCGCGCGCGACGAAGCGCCGCTGCCAGCGGTACAGCATGCGCTGCTGCCGCGGGTCGTGCGCGTCCAGGTCGCCGTCGGGCAGCGCTTCGCCGGCGTCGGCGTGCAGCAGGCGCGCGCTGACCGGCCGGCCGGCGGGGTCGCGCCACACCTGCACGTTCGGCATCAGCTTCCAGCCTTCGCGCCCGGCGTCCAGCCCGATCACGCGGAAGCGGATCTCGTGCGGTTTGCCGTCGTTGAGCAGGCCGATGAACGGCGTTAGCTCGTAGCGGATCGGTGCGATGTCGAACGCGCGCGGCGCCGGGATCGCGTACCACAGGAATGGATTGGACCAGCCGCCGGTGTAGATGTGCGGGTACGGCGCGGCGATGCCGGCGACGCGGCCGTCCACCAGCACCTGCACTTCGCGGTAGGGGCCGTGGGTGGCGCGGCACCAGTAGCCTTCGGCGGTGGTGGCGAAGTACCAGAATTCCTCGCAGCCGCCGCCGGAGCCGGTGGCGTAGACCTCGGCGACCACGCGCTCGGTGCTGGCGGGGACGGCGATCCGGCCCACCGTGTCCTGGCCGTCCTCGTGCAGGTCCTCCAGCGCCAGCACCTCGTCGGCGGTGGCGGCGGCCGGGCGGGCGCCGTCGGCGCGGTAGAAGCGGAACTGCAGGCGCACGTCGAACACGCCGGTGTAGGTCTCGTTGACCACGTTGCCGATGTGCAACTCCACCGGCTGCGGCGCGGCGAACAGCGGCGCGTAGGCGGTGACGTCCTTTTCCACGTGCCAGGCGATGCCGTCGCGCGAGGGCTCCGGCGTGCTGGTGCGGAAGACGGTCACGCCGCCGACGGCGACGTGGCCGATGCGGTCGTACTGCCGCCCCTTCACTTCGCCGTCGATGCGCAGCACCACCTTGTGCCAGGGGCCGGGGCAGGCGCGCGTGGCGTCGAGGGTGGCGCGCGCCGGCTCGAAGCTGGTGAAGCCGTGCCGCAGCACGTCCACGGTGCAGGCCGGCTCGCCTGCGGCGGCGGGCGGCGCATAGGCGGTGCGCGGGTCGTCGTGGTCGTTGCCGAACTGCGCCGGCGGCGCGGCCAGCGCAGGAGCAGCGGCCGCGCCCAGCAGGCAGAGGGCAAGCAGGCGCTTCATGGGGCGGCGTCCGTCGCACCCGGCAGGCGGATCGCCCAGGCGGGCGCGTCGGCCGTGGCCTTGCGCACGGCGGCGGGAATGTTCACCACGGTCAGGTCTCCTTCGCGGTGCCAGGCCAGCGTCGCGTCGCTGCCCAGCACGGCCAGCCGCGCGCCTTCGCGCGGGGCCGGACCGGGGATGCGCAGTTGCGCCGGCAGCCGCGCTTCGCCGGCTTCCGGCAGGTAGATGGCGTACACGTCGCCGTTCTTCAGGCGGGTATAGCGGAATTTGCCGTCGCGGTAGGGCGCGACCGCGCGGCTGGCGTAGATGGCCTCGCCGTTGGTCGCCATCCACGCGCCGATCTGCTGCAGCCGCTGCACGGCCTCGGCGGGCAGGCGGCCGTCCGGCTGCGGGCCGACATTGAGCAGGTAGTTGCCGCCCTTGGCCACCACGTCCACCAGCATCTGCACCACGCTGCGCGCGCTCTTGTAGTTGTCGCCGGGCGTGTAGCTCCACGAATCGCCCAGGGTCATGCAGGTTTCCCACGGATAGGGCAGCGGCTGGTCGGGGATCTTCTGCTCGGGCGTGCGGTAGTTCTCGTAGCGGCCGCCGACCGCGCGATCCACCACGATCAGGCCCGGCTGGTTGCGCCGCGCCATCGCCGCCATCCGCGGCATGTCGATGTCCTGCGGCCACGGCACGCCGGCGATGCCGTGGGCGGCGTCGTCCAGGGTGTCGCCGGGGCGCACCCAGCCGCCGTCCAGCCAGAGGATGTCGATGCGGCCGTAGTCGCGGGTCAGTTCGTCGATCTGCGCGTGGGTGAAATCGACGAAGCGCTGCCAGCGCTCGGGATATTTGCGGGTGTCGTAGTTGACGTGCCGGTTGGGCGTGGCGAAGCGCGGCCACCAGTAGTCGTCGCTGTGCCAGTCCGGCTTGGAGAAGTAGGCGCCGATGCCGAAGCCCTGGTCGCGGAACGCATCGAACACCTGCCGGGTGATGTCGGCGCGCGGGTCGTCGTGGAACGGCACGTCGGGCGCGGTGATGCGGTAGTCGCTCTGCCTGGTGTCGTACATGGCGAAGCCGTCGTGGTGCTTGGTGGTGAACACCACGTACTTGGTGCCCGCCGCCTTGGCCACCTGCGCCCACGCGGCCGGGTCGAACGCCACCGGGTCGAAGGTCTCCGGCAGGCGCTCGTACTGCTTCACGTAGTCGGTGTAGGCCACGCCGTCGGGGCGCTTGCACCAGCCTACGTCCTCCGCGCAGATCGACCAGGATTCGACGATGCCCCACTGGCTGTAGGGACCCCAGTGCATCATGAAGCCGAACTTCCAGTCCTGCCATTGCTCCAGCTTGCGCAGCACCAGCGGGTCGGTTTCGGCCACGTAGTCGCCGCGGCTGTCGGCGCGGGCGGCCAGCGGCGCGTGCAGGGCGAGCGCGCCCAGCAGCGTCAGGGTCAGGAGGCGGTGCAGTTTCATCCGTTGCTCTCGATGGGTTTGGATTCTTCGCGGTACAGCCTGGCCGGCGCGTCGAGCTCCAGCGCGACCACGGTGATGTCGGCGTCCTGCGCGTCCTGCGGCACCGACAGGAACAGCAGGCCGGGGTGCTTGGCCCAGTCGTACTTGCCGAGCACTCGCGCCTGCACCGGCTGGCCGCCGCCGACCACGCGCGCGCTCAGCACCTTGTTGTCCAGGCCCTTCACCAGCACGTCGCCGTTCGGCCTGCCTTCCAGGAACAGGTAGATGGTCCTGCGGTCCTTGGACAGCGTACTGGGGCCGGCGAAATGGTCCAGGCCGATGCCGGCGGTGGTGCCGTAGATCGCCTCGGCGTGCTTGTGGGTCCAGCGCCCCAGCTTCTCCAGGATCTCGACCTGGCGCGGATCGATGCTGCCGTCGGCCTTCGGCCCGATGTCCAGCAGCAGGTTGCCGCCCATGCCGATGGTCTGGGCGAAGATCTGGATGATCTGGTTGGGGCTCTTGTATTCGGTGTCGCGCGGCTGGTAGCCCCACGAGCGGTTCATGGTCAGGCACAACTCCCAGTACGGCTGCCAGGGCTTGACCACGGGCAGGCCGAGTTCGGGCGTGGCGTAGTCACCGTATTCGTTCAGGCGCGAATTGATGATGACGCCGGGATTGCGCGCCAGCATGTCGGCGCGCAGCTTGGCCGACTGCCATTCGCCGGCGTTGTGTTCCCAGTCGCCGTCGAACCATACCAGGTCGGGGCGGTAGCGCTGCTGCAGGTCGGCGATCTGTTCCTGGTAGTAGTCCAGGAAGCGCTGCCAGCGCTGTGGCTCGCGCGCGGCGTCGTAGCGCTTGCGCTGGCGGGTGAACACGTCGTAGTCCTTGTACGACCAGTCCGGCAGCGAGTAGTACAGCCCCACCTTCATGCCGTTGTCGCGCAGGGCGTCGACGAACGGGCCCACCAGGTCGCGTCGCGCCGGCGTGTCGCGCACTACGTTGATGCCCTGCGCAGAATCCCACAGCGCCACGCCGTCGTGGTGGCGGGTGGTGAGCACCGCATAGCGCGCGCCGCTGCGCTTGGCCAGCGCCGCCCACGCCTGCGGGTCGTAGGCGCTGGCGGTGAAGCCGCGCAACTGCTTCATGTAGTCGGCATGGGAGATCTTGCCGTTGAAGAACGACCAGGACTCGTCGATCCCGTCCACGGCATAGATGCCCCAGTGGACGAAGATGCCCAGCTTGGCGTCGGCGAACCACTGCATGCGCCGGGAGCGCTGCTCGGCGGTTTCGCCGTGCAGGGCCTCGGCGGGAGCGGCGTCCGTGGCGTCCGCGGCAGGGGCGGCCTGCGCGGGCGGCACCGCACCCCACGGGGCGAGCAGCGCCAGCAGCAGCGGCAAGGGGGTCAGGCGTCGGCGCATGGCGGTTCCGTCACTCCGGCGTATTGGTTGGACCAATCGTAGCGGCATCGCGGCCGGACGCAAACCGTCCGGGCGCCGCGCACGCCGTCCGGGTGGAACCGACCGGCCTGCTGCAGAGCCCGTCTTCCACCGCAATGGCGCGCCGGGCCTGGGTTTGCGCGGTGCGACCCACGCGCCCGCCGTCCCGGCAAGTGCCAAAGGGCAGGGCGAAGGGGTGTCGCAACGCTCTGATTCCACTGTAATCAGAAATACGGAAATGCCCGCCTTGCAAGCGTTGGGCCATGGAATCGTTTGCGCGACGAATTGTGCTATTAAATCGTTCTAAAAAGTGATGTGCATCACAAATTTATGCGATTCTTACGATTATGTTGGCGCCCAGCACGCGGTTCGGCGCTGTCGTTGCGTGCTTACAGGTTGGACCTTTAAACCGATCTTTCTCCCGGGAGGGGAATTAGTGATGACTCGTTCGCATACGAACCGCCGCAGCACCTTGGCGGCCGCCCTGGCTCTGGCATTGGCCGCTCCGGCGCTCACCGCGGCCGCACAGGAGGCCGAAGGCGCCGCCAAGCCGGCCGAAGCCAAGACCCTGGACGCGGTCAGCGTGACCGGTTCGCGCATCAAGCGCTCCGACATCGAAGGCCCGGCGCCGGTGACTGTCATCACCGCCGAGCAGATGAAGAAGGAAGGCTTCGCCACGGTCTACGACGCCCTGCAGACGATCACCGAGGCGATCGGCAACGTCGAACAGGACTACAACTGGGGCTCGACCTCGGTCAACGCCAGCCCGCTGAACCTGCGCAACCTCGGCCCCGGCCGCAGCCTGCTGCTGATCAACGGCCACCGCGTCGCCGACTACCCGATGCCCTACCAGGGCAAGAGCAACTTCTCCAACTTCAACAACATCCCGTCGGGCATCGTCGAGCGCATCGAAGTGCTGTCGGGCAGCGCCTCGGCCATCTACGGCTCCGACGCGATGGGCGGCGTGGTCAACGTCATCCTGAAGGACAACATGGACGGCCACACCGTGCGCGCCAAGTACGGCGAGTCCACCCGCGGCGGCTACGACACCACCGACCTGGTGCTGTCGGGCGGCTTCAGCGGCGAGAAGTGGAGCCTGGTCTACAACCTGCAACACTTCGACCGCGGCGTGCTGCTGGCCAAGCAGCGCCCGTTCATGGATTCGGAGGACGACAAGGACTACGCGACCTGGGGCCCGGCCGAGCGCGCACTGAACACGGCCAAGCTGTTCCCGTTCACCGGCAACCGCATGCACGACGGCACCAGCACCAACATCCCCGGCGTCGGCAGCGTCGCCAACTACATCGCGCCGCCGCCCGGCGCCTGCGACCAGTACGGCAGCACGATGTACGAGTTCACCGTCCGCGGCTACGATCGCAACACGGGCGCGATCACCAATGGGCCCAAGTTCTGCGCCCAGCGCGTGTTCGCCAACTGGACGCTGCGCAGCGGCAGCAAGGACGATTCGCTGTACCTGCACGGTACCTACGACTTCACCGACAGCCTGCAGGGCTGGGCCAGCCTGGGCGTGTGGGGCTCGACCGGCGAATCCAGCAGCTTCCTCTACAGCTTCGGCAGCGGCAACTACTGGGACCCGCGCGAGAACAACGGTGCCGGCGCCCGCCGCAACTTCCTCAAGCGCTTCACCACGCAGGATGCGGGCGGCGACAGTGCGTTCCTGACCCGCTCCAAGGAACTGGCGGTGGACTTCAGCGCAGGCCTCCGCGGCACGCTGGGCGAGCGCTTCGACTGGGAGGCGACGATCGGCCGCGCCGAGTACGAGGTGAAGGAGCAGTTCCCGACCTTCAGCGATGACGAGATGCGCAGCTTCTTCCTGGGTGCGCAGCAGGGCACGGCCGCCAACGGCGACCCGATCTTCACGCCCGACTACAACAAGTTCTGGAACCCGCTGGGCGCCGGCCAGTTCAACACCTTCGCCCACCGCGGGCAGAAGAAGGCCGAGTCGTGGCTGACCCAGGGGCAGTTCGTCATTTCGGGCGACCTGTTCGAAGGCTGGGCCGGCCCGATCGGCTTCGCCGGCGTGGTGGAAGCCGCGCGCCAGGGCTACCAGTTGACCCCGGAGCCGAAGACCCTGACCGGCGAATGGTCGACCCCGTTCGGCAACATCGAGCAGGGCGGCGGCAGCCGCAACCGCTATGCCGCCGGCGTGGAATTCAGCGTGCCGCTGCATGAAACCCTGTCCGCCAGCCTGGCCGGCCGCTACGACAAGTACGACGCGGTGCGCAGCGGCGCGGCGACCACCTACCAGTTGGGCCTGGAGTGGCGCCCTGTCGAGAGCCTGCTGGTGCGCGGCAGCTACGGCACCGCGTTCCGCGCGCCCGACATGCACTTCGTCTATGCGCAGGCCAGCTCGGGCATCGAGGACGACACCGATTACGTGGCCTGCGCCCAGGATCCCGGCCGCCCCGCCGGCCAGTGCCCGCGCGACCAGTACAAGATCGAGGACGCGGTGATCAACCGCGGCGGCACCCCGGACCTGAAGTACGAGGAAGGCAAGTCGTACACCTTCGGCGTCGTGTGGGACGCGTTCACCAACTTCTCGGTGAGCGCCGACTACTGGAGCGTGAAGATCGACAACATCATCGACACCATCGACGTGGACGAGCTGCTGCGGACCGAGGCCTACTGCACCCAGAACGGCTTCACCCCGGACGGCAAGCCGCTGTCGGTGCCACCGACCGCCGAATGGTGCGCGGAGGCCAGCCGCCGCATCCACCGCAACGGCCCGGCCGACGTGGCAGGCAACGTCACCATCGACATCAACCCGATCAACCGCGCCGAAACCCAGGTGGCCGGCGTCGACCTGAACGCCCGCTACCGCCTGCCCGACACCGCCGTGGGCAACTGGAGCTTCAACCTGGGCTACACCAACATGCTGTCCTACAAGTCGCGCCGCACGGTGACCGAGGAGCTGATCGACACGCGCAAGGAGCAGAACCCGCGCACCAAGATCACCGCCAGCGCCAACTGGAACTGGGACAAGTGGAACGCCACCCTGATGATGTACCAGAAGTCCGGCGGCCGCGATAACCGCTGGGGCGGCTGCGAACCGCTGGCGGACGGCTACACCGACATGTCCTACATCGACAACGACACCTGTCGCGACACCACGGTGGGTAGCCCGACCTACGGCCAGACCTCGCCGCGCCACTACGAGCGCCGCGCGCCCCGCCGCTACTTCAACGGCAGCGTGGGCTACAAGTTCACGGACGACTTCAAGGTCAACCTGTACGTCAGCAACATCTTCAACAAGATCTACGGCGACAAGTGGTGCGGCGACTTCGCCTACTGCGTCGACGATCCGGTGGGCCGCCAACTGGCCGCGGAGATCGTCTACAACTTCAAGTAAGCGGACGTCCACGTCTGCGTGGCAGATGCAAAGAACCCGGCGCGAGCCGGGTTCTTTCCTTGGCTACAGTGCAACCGTTCCACGCGCGCGACCGGCGGATGGGCCGCCGGCGCGCCAGAGCAGGAAAACACGACATGCGGAAGATCTCGGGCCTGCAAGGCTTTTTCGGATTCGCCCTGGCCGGCCTGGCCACGCTGGCTGCGGCGCTGCCGGTGCAGGCCGCGCCTCGCGGCGCCCCGCTGGCGGCGTCGGTCAACACCTTCATCGGCACCAAGGACGACGGCAACACCTTCCCCGGCGCATCGGCGCCGTTCGGGCTGATCCAGGTCAGCCCCATCGGCCTGCACTACGCGGGCTGGCGCTACGACGACGAGAAGATCCTGGGCTTCGGCCATTCCTTCGTCTCCGGCGCGGGCTGCTGGGAACAGGGCGGGCAGGTGTCCGTGCTGCCGGTCACCGGCAGCATCGCACCCGGCGGCGACTTCGACACTGGCAACGCCAAGAGCTTCGACCAGAAGCGCTACGGCTCGCGCTACACGCACGAGGGCGAAGTCGGCCAAGCCGGCTACTACAAGGTGCGGCTGACCGACTACGGCGGCATCGACGCCGAGGCCACCGCGCTGACGCGCGCGGCGGCCGAGCGCTATACCTTCCCGGCCGGCAAGGACACCGGCCACGTGCTGGTCAACGTCAGCCAGGCCAACAACCGCCACCGGGTGATCGGTAGCCAGGTGCAGGTGATGGGCGACCGCGCGGTCGAAGGCAAGCTGACCACGCTGAGCTTCTGCGGCGGCCACCAGTACACCACTTGGTTCCGCATCGAGTTCGACCGGCCGTTCAAGGCGTTCGGCGTGTGGGGGCAGGCTGGCGGTACGCCGGGCGCGCGCTTCAGCATGGAGAGCGAGCACGACCCGTACAACGGCGCCTGGCTGAGCTTCGACCTGGGCCAACAGCGCAGCGTCACGGCGGTCAGCGCGATCTCGCACGTCGACATCGAGGGCGCGCGCGACAACCTGCGCAGCGAGGGCATGCAGGGCGGCCGGCCGCTGGGCTTCGACGCCATGCGCGCCCGCGCGCAGGCCGAGTGGGAGCGCGAGCTGTCCACGCTGAAAGTGCAGGGCGGCAGCGCCGACGACCGCACCGTGTTCTACACCGCGCTGTACCACGCGCTGCTGCTGCCGATGACCGGCAGCGACGCCGACGGCCGCTACCGCGGCTACGACGACCAGGTCCACCGCGCGGACGGCTGGACCTACTACGAATACTTCTCGCTGTGGGACACCTACCGCACGCAGAACCAGTTGCTGGCGCTGCTGCGCCCGCAGCGCGCCCGCGACATCGGCCGCACCCTGCTGGCCATCGACGCCCAGGGCGGCTGGCTGCCGCGCTGGGGCTACGCCAGCTTCGACAGCAACGTGATGACCGGCGATCCCGTTTCGCCGTTCCTGGCCGACCTGTGGCGCTACGGCGCGCTGGAAGGGCTGGAGCAGGAGGCGTGGAAGGCGCTGTGGAAGAACGCCGACGGCGTGCCGCCGCTGGCTTCGCGCCACGAGGGCCGCGCCGGCAACGCAAATTACCTGAAGCACGGCTTCGTGCTCTACGACCGCACCTTCCCGGCCAAGGGCATGGACGTGGACCCGCACCAGGGCGGCTCGGCCACCCTGGAATACGCGCTGGCCGATTGCTCGCTGGCGCCGATGGCCGAGGCGCTGGGCCACACGGGCGAAGCAGCGGTGCTGCGCGCGCGTGCCGGCAACTGGCGCAAGGTGTGGGACGCGGACCTGGCCGAGGCCGAATCCGGCTTCAAGGGCTTCCCGCGGCCGCGCATGGAGGGCGGCGAGTGGTTCGTGCCGCCGACCGGGGCCTACAGCCCGCGCTCGCACTATGGCTTCCACGAAGGCACCAGTTGGCAGTACCAGTGGCTGGTGCCGCAGGACGTGCCGGCGCTGGAGCAGGCGATGGGCGGGCGCGAGGCCATGGCCAGGCGCCTGGACGCCTTCTTCGCCTACGACGACCTGCTGGCCGATCCGGCCGGCGCCGCGCGCAAGGCGTGGGTGGCCGGGCCGTACAGCTACTACGGCCAGTACCGCTTCAATCCCAACAACGAGCCGACCATGCACGTGCCGGGGCTGTACAGCCTGATCGGCCAGCCGTGGAAGACCGCCACCGTGCTGCGCGCGGCGCAGACGCTGTTCACGAACGCGCCCAACGGCGTCACCGGCAACGACGACCTGGGCACGATGTCGGCCTGGTACCTGTTCAGCGCGCTGGGCTTCTCGCCGCTGATGCCGGGCAGCGGGCAGGTGCTGCTGCATCCGCCGCGCTTCGACCGCATCGACATCGCGCTGGAGAACGGACGCACGCTGAGCGTGCGCGCGCCGGGCGCCAACGCCGGCGTGCGCTACATCCAGTCCGCCCGCTTCGACGGCAAGCCGCAGCAGGCCACCTGGCTCGACGTCGGCCGGCTGCGGCAGGGCGGCACGCTGGCGTACACGCTGGCCGCTACGCCCGACACGGCGGGCTGGGGTACGCGCACGCAGGATGCGCCGCCGGCGCTGTGCCCGGCTGGCGGCCGCTAAGGCGCACCCGGATGATGACCACCTCCCTCCGTTCTCCGCCTGCCGTCCCGATGCCTGCCCCGACGCGAACAAACGATGCCTGCCTGGTGGCCGACGTGGGGGGAACCCACGCACGGATCGGGCTGGCGCACGTGGAGGAAGCGGGCGATGTGCTGGCGGAATCGCGCACCTACGCCTGCGCCGAACACGCGTCGCTGGCGGCGATCCTGGCGGATTTCGCCCGGCACTGCCGCGCGCGCCTGCCGGGCCTGCACATCGAGAACGCGGTGGTGGCCATCGCCGGCTTCCTCGAAGGCGACCGCCTGGTCAACGCCAACCTGCCGTGGCCGGTGTCGCTGCGCGGCACCGCGGCGGAGGTGGGGCTGGCGTCGCTGCGCATCATCAACGATTTCGAAGCGGTCGCCTGCGCCATGCCGAGCGTGCAGCGCGACGCGCTGGCGCTGCTGGCCGGCGCGACCGCGGTGGACCGCTTGCAGGCGCCGGCGCTGGTGCTGGGTCCGGGCACCGGGCTGGGCGCGGCGCTGTGCCTGGACGCGCACGGCGGCGTGCTGCTGAGCGAAGCCGGCCACGCCGCGCTGCCGGCCTACGATGCGCTCCAGCTACAGGTGGCGCGGGTGCTGTCGCGGCGTTGGCCGCACCTGGACAACGAGCGCGTGCTGTCCGGCACCGGCTTGGTCAATCTGTACGAAGCGCTGGCGGAGATCCGTGGCCTGCCCGCGCGCTGGCGGCAGGGCGCCGACATCGGACGCGCCGCGCTGGCCGGCGGCGACGCCCTGGCCGAGGAAACCCTGACCGTCTTCTGCGACTGGATGGGCGGCCTGGTGGCCGACCTGGCATTGAGTTTCGGCGCGCGCCAGGTGTACCTGGCCGGCGGCGTCACCGGCCATATCGCGCCCTTCCTGGAGCGTGGTGGCTTCCGCCGGCGCTACGAGGCGCGTTTCGCGCAGGCCGGGCATCCGGTGGCCGCGCCGGTCTGGCGCATCGAGCACGGCCAACTCGGCCTGCTCGGTGCCGCCGCGCGCTGCCGCGGCGAGAATGCCGGGACCGGCGCCCGCGGCGCCACCGACACGGGAACCCGATGACATGAGCGACAGACGCGAATTCCTGCGGCAGATGACCTTGGCGACCGGCGCGCTGGCCGTGCCCGGCGCACTGGCCGCGGCGACGGCCAAGCCCGCCGCCGATGCCGCCGCCGACGGCGCGCGGGTGGTTTCCACCTGGGATTTCGGCGTGCCGGCCAACCAGGCGGCGTGGAAGACCCTGCAGGCCGGCGGCAGCGCGCTGGACGCGGTGGAGCAGGGCGCGCGCTGGGCCGAGACCGGCCTGTGCAACGCCACCGTCGGCCGCTGCGGCTATCCCGACCGCGACGGCGTGCTGACCCTGGATGCCAGCATCATGGATGGCGACGGCCGCTGCGGCGCGGTGGCCGCGCTGGAGGAGATCGACCACCCGATCAGCGTGGCGCGCCGGGTGATGGAGAAGACCCCGCACGTGATGCTGGTGGGACAGGGCGCGCAGCAGTTCGCGGTGGAGCAGGGCTTCCGCCGGCAGCCCCTGCTGACGCCGGAAGCGGCCAAGGCCTGGGAGGAATGGAAGAAGACCTCGCAGTACCGCCCGCAGATCAACGCCGAGCGCCGTCTGCTGCCCGGCAACAGCCAGAACCACGACACCCTGGGCATGCTGGCCATCGACCGCCACGGCCGCCTGGCCGGCGCCTGCACCACCAGCGGCATGGCCTGGAAGATGCGCGGCCGCGTGGGCGACAGCCCCATCGTCGGCGCCGGCCTGTACGTGGACAACGACGTCGGCGCGGCGACCGCTTCGGGCGTGGGCGAGGAAATGATCCGCAACGCCGCCAGCTTCCTGGTGGTGGAACTGATGCGCCAGGGTCGTTCGCCGATGGACGCCTGCCGCGAGGCCATCGACCGCGTCGTGCGCAAGCGGCCGGAAGCCAGCAAGACCTTGCAGGTCTGCTTCCTGGCGATGAACCGGCACGGCGAAGTGGGCGCGTTCGCGCTGCACCCGGGCTTCGTCTATGCCGTCTGCGACGCGCGGCGGCAGGACGCGCTGCTGGATTCGGGCGCGGTGTATCCCGGCGGGGGCGCATGAGCACGGCCATGGCGTACACGCTGGAGATCGCCGCCGGTTCGCTGGCGTCGGCGCTGGCCGCGCAGGACGGCGGCGCCGACCGCGTGGAGCTGTGCGAAGGGCTGGAATACGGCGGCACCACGCCGTCCTACGGCACCCTGGCGCTGGCGCGTGAGCATCTGCGCATCCCGCTGTTCGTGCTGGTGCGGCCGCGCGCGGGCGACTTCCTGTACGACGCGCGCGAAACCGAGACCATGCTGCGCGACATCGAACTGTGCGTGCGCCTGGGCTGCGACGGCGTGGTGATCGGGGCGCTGGACGCGGCCGGCGACGTGGACCAGGCGCTATGCCGCACGCTGATGGCGGCGGCGGGCGCATTGCAAGTGACCTTCCACCGCGCCTTCGACGCCGCGCGTGATCCGGCGCAGGCGCTGGAGCGGATCGCTGCGCTGGGCTGCCGGCGCGTGCTGACCTCGGGCGGTCGCGCGAGCGCGCCGGAAGCCGCGGCGGCGCTGGCCGGCTTCGTGCGGCAGGCCGCCGGCCGGCTGTCGGTCATGCCGGGCGCGGGTATCGACGCCGGCAACGTCGCGGCCTTGGTGCGGGCCACCGGCGCGCGCGAATTCCATGCCTCCGCCAAGGCGCCGCGCACCTCGGCCATGCGCTTCCGCAACGACGCCCTGGCCGGGCTGGCGCCGGACTGGCAGCAGACCGATCCGGCGCGCGTGCGCGCGCTGCGCACGGCGCTGGACGCGCTGGCGCAGGCGGGGTCGCCGTGACGGCGCGCGCGCCTGCGGCCATGCGCCGGGACGCGCGGCGTTGCTGCGCCGCAGAATGCGCGCCGCGCCCTATTGTGGTCTATTTGGATCGATCAAAAATGGTGGTTTTCAACCTGTCGCGAATCGTGGCCCGGCTGCGCACGGCATCGGCCCCGGCCATCGCGATGGCGGGCGGAACCGCCGGTTTTTCTTCCCGTGATGTCTCTCCCACCTCGTAAGAGGTCGCAGCATGGGAAAGGTCCGGCGCAGGCCGGACCTTCTTTTACACCCGCCGCGCCGGCAGGGATGCCGCCGCGCATGCGCGCCGCCCGCCGGGGCGCACGCCGACCGGAGCCTAGCCGTATGACCCGGATGCACCCGCCCCGCCTTCGCCTCCCGGCCGCACCGCGTGTGCCGGCCGTGTGCATGGCCGCGGCGGTGCACGGAGGATCGGACAGGCTGCGCCGACCCGGGGGAACGAGGTCGGCGCAATGAGCCAGAAGCGTTCGTCTTCCAGCAGGACGCGCCGCGCCGCGCAGGCGGAGAACGGCGACAAGCCGCAGGCCGAGGCGCCGGCGCCGCGCAAGGCGGCGCGAAAGGAATCCGGCGCGCGCCACAACGTCACTGTCTCGGACATCGCCCACGCCATCGGCGTGTCGCGGGCCACGGTGTCGCTGGTGCTGCGCGGCAGCCCGCTGGTGCACGCCGATACGCGCGCGCGGGTGGAAGCCGAGCTCAAGCGCCAGGGCTACGTCTACAACCGCGCCGCGGCCAACCTGCGCCGGCGCACGTCCTCCAGCGTGGCACTGGTCATCAACGATCTGTCCAACCCGTTCTTCGCCGAGTTCGCCGCGGGCGTGGACGAAGCGCTGGGCGAGCGGGGCTACGTCACCCTGCTGGGCAGCACCGGCGAATCGCCGCAGCGCCAGCAGGCGGTGCTGGCGTCGCTGATGGAGCACACGCCCGCCGGGGTGATCCTGTCGCCGGCCGAAGGCAGCGACGCAGCGGCGCTGCGCCCCATCCTGGGTCTGCGCAGCCACGTGCTGCTGTTCAACCGCGAACTCGAAGGCGCCGAGGAATGGGATTTCCTGGCGCTGGACAACGAGCGCGGCGCGCGCCTGGCGACCGAGCACCTGATCGGCTTGGGACACCGGCGCATCGCCTTCTTCGGCGGCCACGCCGCATCCAGTTCCTGCCGCCAGCGGCGCGCCGGCTTCGCCGAGGCCATGGCCGGCGCGGGCCTGGCGGTGGAGCCGCACTGGCTCATCGAATCGGCGCCCAACCGGCTGGAAGCGGCGGCGCGCACGGCCGAACTGTTCGGCGAGGGCGCCAGCCCCACCGCGGCGGTCTGCTACAACGACACCGTCGCGCTGGGCCTGATGCTGGGCCTGGCTTCGCGCGGTATCCAGCCCGGCAAGGGCTTCGCCGTCACCGGCTTCGACGACATTCCCGAGGCGGCCGTCAGCATGCCCACGCTCACCACGCTGTCGGTGGCCCCGCGCGAGCGCGGGCGCCAGGCCGCGGCGTTGCTGCTGGAGCGCGTGGCCCGGCCCGACGCGCCGGCCACGCGCACGGTGGCGCCGGTGTCGCTGTGCG
Organism: uncultured Pseudoxanthomonas sp.; assembly: GCA_937975725.1. GTDB lineage: Bacteria > Pseudomonadota > Gammaproteobacteria > Xanthomonadales > Xanthomonadaceae > Pseudoxanthomonas_A. The sequence continues at coordinate 40,712 of CALJUL010000020.1, forward strand.
TCCGCGAAAGCAGCGGGACCGCGCGCACGTGACCCATTCCCTCCTTCCCCGTTCCCACGCAGCCTGAGGCGCACGACCGCATGCCCATCGCATCGCCCACTCCCTCCACGACGCCTTCCGCGACCGGCCCGGCGACCACGCCGCGCGCGGCGCTGGCGGTGGTCACCACCATTTTCTTCATGTGGGGGTTCCTGACCTGCCTCAACGACATCCTGATCCCGCACCTGAAGGCGGTGTTCGAGCTGAACTTCGCCCGCGCGATGCTGGTGCAGTTCACCTTCTTCGGCGCGTATTTCCTGATGTCGCTGCCGGCCGGGCGGCTGGTCGCGCACCTGGGCTACAAGAAGGGCATCGTGGCCGGGCTGGCGATCGCCGGCGTCGGCGCGCTGGGCTTCTGGCCGGCGGCCGAGCTGCGCGTGTACGAAGCCTTCCTCGGCGCGCTGTTCGTGCTGGCCACCGGCATCACGGTGCTGCAGGTGGCGGCCAATCCCTACGTCGCGCTGCTGGGGCCGGAGCAGACCAGCTCCAGCCGGCTGACCCTGGCGCAGGCGCTGAACTCGCTGGGCACGGCGATCGCGCCGCTGTTCGGCGGCCTGCTGATCCTGGGCAACACGGTCAAGAGCGCCGACGAACTGGCGCGGCTGCCGGAGGCCGAGCAGCTCGCCTACCGCGTGCAGGAGGCGCAGGCGGTGCAGGGGCCGTACGTGGGGCTGGCGGTGGTGCTGTTCCTGCTGGCGGTGTTCGTGCTGCTGTTCCGCCTGCCATCGCTGCGCGAGACCACCGAGCAGGCCGACGCCGCGCCGCACACGCTGGGCGACGCGCTGCGCCACCGCCACGTGCGCTACGGCGTGCTGGCGATCTTCTTCTACGTCGGCGCGGAAGTGGCGGTGGGCAGCTTCCTGGTCAACTACCTGTCGATGCCGTCCATCGGCGGCTTCAGCGAGCAGGAAGCCTCGCACTACGTGGCGGCCTACTGGACGCTGGCGATGGTGGGCCGCTTCGCTGGCTCGGCGATCATGGTGCGCTTCCCGCCGCGGCGGCTGCTGACGCTGTTCGCCGCGGCCAACGTGCTGCTGCTGGCGGCCACGCTGCTGAGCGAGGGCAGGCTGGCGATGTACGCGGTGGTGGCGGTGGGGCTGTTCAACTCGATCATGTTCCCCACCATCTTCGCGCTGAGCATCGAGCGCCTGGGCGCGCTGACCAACAAGGCGTCCAGCCTGCTGATCATGGCCATCGTCGGCGGCGCGGTGGTGCCCTACCTGCAAGGCCTGCTGGCCGACCGCATCGGCCTGCAGGTGTCCTTCCTGCTGCCGCTGCTGTGCTACGGCTACATCATCTTCTACGGCGTGTCGGGCTCGCGGCCCGACCCGTCACGGGCGCTCGGAAAGGAGTAAGGCGCGATGTCCAAGATCGTCTGTTTCGGCGAAGCCCTGATCGACATGCTGGCGCAGCCGCCGGCCACGCCGGACGCGCCGCGCGCCTTCCTGCAGTACGCGGGTGGCGCGCCGGCCAACGTGGCGGTGGCGGTGGCGCGGCTGGGCGGCGACGCGCATTTCGCTGGCATGCTGGGGCGCGACATGTTCGGCGACTTCCTGCACGAGAGCTTCCGCGCCGCGGGCGTGGCGGTGGACTGCATCGTGCGCACCGACCAGGCCAAGACCGCGCTGGCGTTCGTGGCGCTGGACGCCGCCGGCGAGCGCAGCTTCAGCTTCTACCGGCCGCCGGCGGCGGACCTGCTGTTCCGCGCCGAGCACTTCCGGCCGGGCTGCTTCGCCGGCACCGGCAGCTTCCACGTCTGCTCCAACAGCCTGACCGAGGAAGCGGTCGCCGCCGCCACGTTTGATGGCATGCGGCGCGCGCGCGAGGCCGGCGCCGTGGTCAGCGTGGACCTCAACCTGCGGCCGGCGCTGTGGCCGGCCGGCGAGGATCCCTCGCCGCGGTTGTGGCAGGCGTTGGCGCATGCCGACCTGGTGAAGCTGTCGCAGGAGGAACTGGACTACCTGGCGCGTCCGCTGGGCGGCGGCGCGGAAGGCGCGGCGCGGGTGCGCGAGCGCGTGTTCGAGGGATGCGCGCAGTTGCTGGTGGTCACCGACGGCGCCGCGCCCGTGCGCTGGCAGACCCGCCAGGCCGGCGGTGAAGTGGCCGGCTTCCGCGTGGAGGCGCGCGACACCACCGCCGCGGGCGACGCCTTCGTCGGCGGCCTGCTGTTCCGCATGGGCGAGGTCGGCGGCAGCGGCCGCGGGTTCGCCGCGTTCTGCCGCGACGAGCACGCCATCGTCGAAGCCATCCGCTTTGGCGCGGCCGCCGGCGCCTTCGCGGTGACGCGCAAGGGCGCGTTCGCCGCCATGCCGAGCCTCGACGACGTCCACCATCTCCTGCAGGAGCAGACCGAACATGTCGCCTGAAACCACGCCCGATTTCCGTTCGCCGCACTTCCTGCGCGCGCACATCGCCGACACCATGGCGTTCTACCACCCGCGCTGCATCGATCCAGCGGGCGGGTTCTTCCACTATTACAAGGACGACGGCACGGTCTACGACGCCGGCCACCGTCACCTGGTCAGCAGTACGCGCTTCGTCTTCAACTACGCGATGGCCTACCGCGAGTTCGGCAATGCCGAATACCTGGACGCGGTGAAGCACGGCCTGCGCTACCTGCGCGACGTGCATCGCAATCCCGCCACCGGCGGTTACGCCTGGACGCTGCGCGACGGTGCGGTCGAAGACGACACGAACCACTGCTACGGCGTGGCCTTCGTGCTGCTGGCGTACTCGTGCGGGCTGAAGGCCGGCATCGAGGAAGCGCGCGGCTGGATGGACGAGACCTGGGAACTGCTGGAGCGGCGCTTCTGGGAAGCGGAGCACGGTCTGTACAAGGACGAGGCCGACGCGCAGTGGAACTTCAGCGGCTACCGCGGCCAGAACGCCAACATGCACATGTGCGAGGCGATGCTGGCGGCGTTCGAAGCCAGCGGTGAGCGACGCTACCAGGAGCGCGCGCTGCACCTGGCCGACACCATGACCCGCCGCCAGGCGGCCAAGGCCGGCGGCCTGGTGTGGGAGCACTACGACACGGGCTGGAACATCGACTGGACCTACCACCTGGACGATCCCAAGCACCTGTTCCGGCCGTGGGGCTTCCAGCCCGGCCACCAGACCGAGTGGGCCAAGCTGCTGCTGATCCTGGACCGCCACGTCGATGCCGATTGGCTGCTGCCGACCGCGCGTCGCCTGTTCGACACTGCGGTCGCGCGCTCATGGGACGAGGCGCGCGGCGGCCTGTACTACGGCTTCGCCCCGGCCGGCCTGTGGCAGGCGCTGAACGAGGGCCGGGCGCCGGACAGCGTGGCGACGGAGGGCTGCGCCCCGGCGGACGGGCCCGCGGACGTCTGCGACGACGACAAGTATTTCTGGGTGCAGGCCGAATCGCTGGCCGCCGCCGCGCTGCTGGCCGCGCGCACCGGCGACGATGCGTACTGGGGCTGGTACGACCGGCTGTGGGCGTATTCGTGGCAGCACATGGTCGATCACCGCTACGGCGCGTGGTACCGCATCCTCGATGCGGACAACCGCAAGTACGACGACGAGAAGAGCCCGGCCGGCAAGACCGACTACCACACCATGGGCGCCTGCCACGAAGTGCTCAATGTGGTGCGCCCCAGCGGCGCCTGAGCCCCGAGTCCCCGCGCGCGCCGGCAGCGCAATGCCGGCGCGGCGCTTCGCCCCGGCCACCCGACTGCCGTGCCCGCCGCCGCAGAGAGGAGCCTGTTCGCCGAGATCTTCAAGTAGTACTACCTGCTGTTCGCACCGGCGGCGGCGCTGGACTTCGAGGCGGTGGTCTTCAACACCGAGGTGCATCCCATCCGCAAGACCTGGGACTGAGGCCGGCACCGACGCTCAGGGCGCGTCGCAGATCGCGCCCAGCTTCGCCGCCTCGCGCGCCGGGTCGGCGAAGTCGATGGACGCCAGCAGGCCGTCGTCGGCGACGTTGTACCAGGCCGCGCCGTTGGGGAACATCGCCACGGTGATGCCGCCGAAGCCGGACATGAAGGGCACCCACGTCGGCTGGGCGCAGCCGAGTTCGGCTTGCAGGTTGCGTGCCCAGAAGCCGTGCTGGTAGCGGTAGCGTTCCAGCGTGGCGGCTTGCAGGCCGCGGTGCGCGGGGTCGCGCTGCATGGCCGCGTCGAACAGCGCCGCGTCCAGCACTTCGCGGCCGTCGATGCGGCCGCGTCCTTCGCCGAGGAAGCGCGCCAGTTTGGCGATGTCGTCCGAAGTCAGCGTCAGCCCCCAGCCGAAGAACGGCTGCCGCGCTTCGTCATAGCTGCGGCGGGTGGCGCGCGCGGCCGGGCCCAGGCCGAGCGGGCCGAGGACGTCGGTCCAGAGCACGTCGTCGAACACGTCCGCGTGCTCGCGGCCCGGCAGGCGCCGCAGCGCTTCCTGCAACACGGTGCCGAGCAGGTAGGTGTCGGAGGTGTGGTAGACCCAGCGCTCGCCGGGCGGTTCGCGGCGCGGATACGCTTCGCAGGCGAAGGCGAGCCGGCGCGCGTGCGAGGACGGCACGAAGAAATCGCGCACGCGCGCGTCGTCCTCGTCGGCCATGTAGGCGGGCGCGTCGTACTGGCCGGTCGTCATGTCCAGCAGGTGCAGGAAGCGCACGTCGCGCCATCGGTCGCCGCGGCAGCCGGTGGCGGGGGCGAAGCGGTCCACCGGCAGGTCCTTCACCCCCGGGTGCAGGCGCTCCATCCGCATCAGTGCCAGCCCGGCCACCGCCGATTTCGCGACCGAGTACGAGGGCAGCGACATCGCCGCGCAGAACGGGTATTCACCGTGGCGCGTCGCGCAGCCCGAGCGGTAGTGCACGCCGTCCACGATCACACCGTAGGCCGTGCGCCCGCGCGGCGCGCCGATGGCGAACCGCTCCGGCGCCACGCCCGGGTGGTCGACGGCCAGCGCCGACAGCGGCCGCACCGGCATGCGCGCGGCGGTTTCCCGCCGATGGGCCGCGACGATGGCTTCGCGCCCGGCGACCGCGCCCGGCGCGTACTCCGCCCGCAGCGCGCCCCACATGTCCAGTTGCAGGTAGTGGCAGGTCTCGCTGCCGACCTGGATGGCGGCGCGCGAGACCGCGCCGTCGTCCTTGAACAGCAGCATCAGCACGCCGTTGTGGGTGCAGTTGGCGTTCTTCTGCACCAGCGCGAACGGGATCGCGGCGCGGGTGTAGCCGCCGTCGCCGGGTTCGTCCCAGGCGCGCCCGGGTTCCAGCACGAATTCCCACCACGGATGGTTGCCCGGGATCGGGCCGCGCCGCACCGGAACGACGGCATCGCCGTCCTGCACGAATGCGTAGTTGAAGTCCTGCGGCAGTGTGCGCGCCTGCGCAGCGTCGCCCGGGCCGAGGAAATCGGACAGTGCGACCAGCGTGCGCGTGGACGGTTGCCCGGACAGGCGCAGGCGTCCTTCCAGACGGTGCGTCGGCGGCAGGGCATCGGCCGGCGGCGCATAGGCGGACAGGTCCACGCTGCGGCGGTACGCGCCCGAGAGCAGCGTCTCGCGGCCGAGCGCATCGCGCGCACCGGCGTTACCGGCGAGGCCCGCGGCCAGCACGGCGAGGCAGGCTGCGATGAGGCGGGTTTGGATGGTCGGCAAAGGAACGCGCACTCCTGCGTGGAACTCCCGCCCGCGCGAGGGCGGGCGGGGCTTTCTGCGGCAGGCCCGGCGCGGCATGCGTCCGCGCCGGGCCGGTCACGTCATGGACACATCGGGGCGATCTTGTTCAGTTCGATGGCGCTCTTGCCCCAGGTGAGCTGGCCGTTGTCGCTGAACTGGTAGTAGACCATGCCGTTGGGGAACAGCACCACGCTGATGCCGCCGTAGCCGGACATGTAGGGCACCCACTTGGCCGCACTGCATCCGTAGTTGTGGCTGTCCTGCTTCAGGTCGTAGTACCAGAAGCCGTTGTTGTAGCGGTCGGCGGCCGAGCCCGCCTGCAAGCCGCCGCTGCCCAGGTTGAGCGTGGCCGCGACCATGGTGGCGTCGAGCGTCTGCACGCCCTGGATCTTGCCCTGCGCCTTGTTGAGGAATTCGCCCAGCTTGACCACGTCGTCGCGCACGTACACCAGGCCGTAGCCGGTGAAGGGCTGCGCGGCGGCGTCCTGCGTGCGCGAGCTGACGTAGCTGGTCGGGCTGAGGCCGAGCGGGCGGTAGATCTCCTCCACCATCACGTCGTTGAAGAAGTCCGTGCCGCTGCCCGCCTGCGACTTGTAGTACTGGTTCATCGCGCGGCCGAGCAGGTAGGTGTCGGTGGTGTGGTAGACGAACTTCGTCCCCGGCGTGGTCTTGTACGGATAGCCGCACGCGAAGGCCACCTTCTGCGCGTGCGTGCCGACCTTGAAGAAGCCGTCGGCCATCGCCTGCGAGGCTTCGTCGGTGGTCGTGCCGGCCGAGGTGTAGTTGCCGGTCGCCATGTCCAGCGCCTGCTCGAAGGTGGGCGCGTCCCACTGCGAGCCGGTGCACTCGCTCACCCAGTCGTCGATGCCCAGGGTGCGCTGCGTGCCGGCGTACTTCTGCTCCAGGCGCATCAGGCCGTAGCTGCCGGACACCGACTTGGCGGTGGAGTAGGACGGCACGTCCAGCACTTCGCAGAACGGATAGGTGCCGTAGCGCGTCTGGCAGCCGCCGACGTAGTGCACGCCGTTGTAGGCCACGCCGTACAGGCTCATGTGCGCGGCGGTGACGTCGCTGCCGATGTTGGCCACGGTCACGCCTTTGCCCGGGTAGTCGGTGGCCAGCGCCGACAGCGGCTTGGTGGGCATGCGCCGCGAGACTTCGGCCTCGTAGTGGCTGCGGATCGTGGCGGCGCCGCTGATGGCCGCCGGCGTGTAGGCCGCGTCCAGCCGGCCCCAGAAGTTGACCTTGAGGTAGTAGCAGGTCTCGCTGGCGATCTGGTAGGCCAGGTCGGAGACGGAGCCGTCGTCCTTGAACAGGAAGGTCATCACCCCGTTCCACAGGCAGTCGCTGCCGCGCTCCTGCAACGCGAACGGGAACGCGACGCGCGACCAGCCGCCGTCGCCGTTCTCGTTCCACACCCGGCCCGGCTCCAGGATGTAGGTCCAGGAAGGATGGGTGCCGGCGATCTTGCCGCGGGTGACCGGGATGAAGTGGGTGCCGTGCTGCACGAAGTCGAATTCGAACTCGGGCAGGTACTGCGCCTGCGCGTAGTACTGCAGGTTGTTGTTGCCGCCGACTTCGGTCGCGCTGCCGCTGGTGGCCTCGCCGTAGAGCGTGAGCCGGCCCTGGAAGGTGTTGCTGGGGTTCGCCGCGCCCGTGGGCAGGGCGTAGTGGCTGAAGTTCATCAGGTTCAGCGTGCCGCTGCCGGTCAGGAAGCTGGCGGTCAGCGCGGTGCGGCTGACGCTGCCGTTGCCGGACAGCGGATCGTAGACGCTGCCGGCGCTGGTGCCCGTTCCGCTGACGGCGATGGCGACGGTGGGGTCGTCGGGGTCGTTGGAGGGGATGTTCAGCGTGCCGGAGAAGCCGCCCGCGGCGGTCGGCGCGAAGCGCACGCCGACGGTGCACGAGCCGGTCGGCGCGATCGTCTGGTTGGAACAGGTGTTGTTGACCAGGCTGAAGGGCGCCGACAGTCCGGCCAGAGCGCCGACGACCAGGTTGGCGTTGCCGTCGTTGTGCACCGTCAGCGTGCTGGTCGCGTTGCCGCCGACAGTCACCGAACCGAACGTGCCCGAGCCGGTCACCGCGATGGCCGGTGATGTGCCGCCCGAGGCCGGCGTGCCGGTCAGTACCACGTTGTCGCCGTAGCAGTAGTGGCCGTACAGCGTGTAGGCGCGGAAGCGCACGCGCAGGTTGGCGTTGTTGTCCAGGCCGGCGGAGACGGTGCCGCGCTTCAGCGCGCCGGTGTCCTCGCCGTCGCCGACCAGCACCAGCGTGCTCCAGCTCGTGCCGCCGTTGGTCGAGTATTCCGCGTAGCAATAGTCGCCCTGGACCAGGTACAGCGCGCCCAGGTCCATCGACAGCGACACGTTGGTGTAGCCCTGCGAGGACAGCGCCTTCGCGCCCTGGCGCAGTCCGTCCAGACGCATCGACACATTGCCCTGGTAGGTGTTGACGGCGTCGTAGCCGTTGCCACTCAGGGTCCAGGCGGAATAGTTCCCGCTCTGGAAGTTGTCGCTGAACAGGGTGGTGGTCTGCGCGTTCGCCGAGGCACACGCGAAGCATGCCCACAGCGAGACGGCCGCCAGCAGATGGCGCATGACGTTCATCCGGATCTCCTCTCTCTTGCGTTCACGGTTGACGGGGCAACTGCAACTGCAACTTCGGTTCGGGATGCTTCCGGCCGTCCTGGCCCCCGCGCGGCGGAACGCGCGCGCGGAACTTCATGCCGCGGCGGTCAGGCGATGCCGCCCAGGCAGACGTACTTGAGTTCGGTGTAGTCGTGCAGGCCGTACTTCGAGCCTTCGCGGCCCACGCCGGACTGCTTCACGCCGCCGAACGGCGCGACCTCGGTGGAGATCAGTCCGGTGTTGACGCCGACGATGCCGCACTCCAGCGCCTCGGCCACGCGGAAGGCGCGCGCCAGGTCGCAGGTGTAGAAATAGCCGGCCAGGCCGGCGTCGGTGTCGTTGGCCAGTGCGACGGCATCGGCTTCGTCCTGGAAGCGGAACAGCGGCGCGACCGGGCCGAAGGTTTCCTCGTGGGCGATCTGCATGCCGGTGTCGACGTCGAGCAGCACCGTCGGCGCGTAGAAGGTGCCGCCCAGCGCGTGCCGCTCGCCGCCGATGGCGACCTTCGCGCCCTTGGCGCGCGCATCGGCGACGTGTTCCTCCACCTTCGCCAGCGCCTTGTCGTCGATCAGCGGGCCCTGGTCGGTGGCGCCGGCCAAGCCGTCGCCCACGCGCAGCTTCGCCACGGCTCCGGCGAGCTTGCTCGCGAAGGCGTCGTACACGCCGTCCTGCACGAACAGGCGGTTGGCGCAGACGCAGGTCTGCCCGGTGTTGCGGAACTTGCTGGCGATGGCGCCTTCCACCGCGGCGTCGAGGTCGGCGTCGTCGAACACGATGAAGGGCGCGTTGCCGCCCAGTTCCAGCGACACCCGCTTCATGCCCTCGGCGCACTGCGCCATCAGCTTCTTGCCCACGCCGGTGGAGCCGGTGAAGCTGAGTTTGCGCACCTTCGGGTGCGAGGTCAGCTCGCCGCCGATGGCGGCTGCGTCGCGGCCGGTGACGATGTTCAGCACTCCCGGCGGCAGGCCGGCGCGCTCGGCCAGCACCGCGATGGCGAGCGCGGAATACGGCGTCTGCAAGGCCGGCTTGCAGACCACGGTGCAGCCGGCCGCCAGCGCCGGGCCGAGCTTGCGGCCGAGCATCGCGGAAGGGAAATTCCACGGCGTGATCGCCGCCACCACGCCCACCGGCTGGCGCAGCACCAGGATGCGCTTGTCGGCGGCGTGGCCGGGGATGGTGTCGCCGTACATGCGCTTGGCTTCCTCGGCGAACCACTCGATGAAGCTGGCCGAATACGCGACTTCGCCCTTGGCCTCGGCCAGCGGCTTGCCCTGTTCGGCGGTCATCAGCACGGCCAGGTCGTCCTGGTGTTCCAGCATCAGTTGGTACAGCTTGCGCAGCACCTGCGCGCGCTCCTTGGCGGTCTTCTTCGCCCAGGCCGGGAAGGCGGCGTGCGCGGCGTCGATGGCGCGCCGGGTCTCGGCCGCGCCCATGTCCGGCACGGTGCCGAGTACGGCGCCGGTGGCGGGGTTGCGCACTTCGCAGGCGCCGCCGCCGTCGGCGTCGCGCCATTCGCCGCCGATGGGGCAGCGCTGGCGCAGCAGGTCGGGATCGGCCAGGGACAGGGAGGCGGAAGTGACGGGCGTGCTCATGCCGGGTGCGTGTCTCGGAAGTGTCGATGCCTGCGTACTGCGGCCGTGGGCTTGCAGGCTGGCCCGCGGGCGGTGGAGGGGGTGTGGATGGCCGCTGCGCCGTTTGCGTGCGGCCGCCGTTGCCATCCGCGCTCGCGGGAGAACATCGGAGCGAAGGCGGAGCCGCCGGCGATCAACGCCGGCGCGTCCGTTCCATCGCGTTGTTGTGCGTGCGGCCTCATGCCTCGCTTTCCAGCCGGTCGATGCGGCGCGCGGCCGCCAGCATGGCGACCATCGACAGCGCGAGCGCGGCGATGGCGACCGCGATGAGGAAGGGGAAGTCGTCGTCGGTCAGCAGCCGCCCGGCCAGCAGCGGGCCGGAGGCCAGGCCCAGCTTGGAGACGAAGCCGCCCAGCGTGGCCAGCCGTCCCGAGCCGTCCAGCCGCGCCAGCATGCCGAACAGGTATGGCACCACGAACGACCAGGTGATGGCGGTGCCGACGTTGGCGATGAAGAACACCGGCTGCATGCTGCTCCAGAAGAAGCCGGCGGTGCCGGCCAGGGTGAGCAGCATCGCAGCCAGCAGCGGGCGCAGGCGGCCGAAGCGCGTGCCCATGACGATCACCAGGCCGGCGCCGGCCGCGCCGATCCAAGTGGCCCAGCCCAGCGCCTGGCCGATGAAGTCGCGGTGGAGCAGGGCGTGTTCGCCCAGGCGGATGATGAAGGCCGACAGCGCCATGTTGCCGCCCTGGAACAGGAACAGCGCCAGCAGCGTCAACCCCGCGGTGGTGCGCGCGGCCGGCGGCAGGCGCGGCGCCGCGGCGGCGCCGGCCCGGCGCGATTCGCCGAAGCGCGGGATCGCCGCCAGCGCGACCAGCGCGCACGCCGTCAGCGCCGCCAGCGACAGGAACAGGATGCGCGCGCCGTAGTCGGGCACCAGCGTCGGCAGGAACATCACCCCCAGCCCGCCCAGGCCGAACTGCACCAGCAGCAGCATGCCGAAGGCGCGGTCGGGCGAATGGGTACGCGCCATCACCGAGTAGGTCACGCCCACCGCCATGCCGCCGATGAAGCCGTGCATCGCGCGCATCGCGGTGAGCAGGCCCGGTTCGCGGATGGCGACGGAGGCCAGGTCGAGCACCAGCAGCAGCGCCAGCAGCACAGCCAGTGCGGGCCGCCAGGCGATGCGCCGCACCAGCAGCACCGCGGTGAAGCTGCCCACGCTGGCGCCGTAGATGTTGGCCGCGCCCACCATGCCGGCCTGCGGATTGCTGAAGCCCAGGCCGGTGACCAGGCCGTCGACGATGGCCGCCATGATGTTGACGTAGAAGAAGCCCGCCGTCGCCACCAGCGCCAGCAGCGCGTACAGCCACAGCCGGTCGGCGGCGGGCGCCGCGGACGCCTCGGGCAGCGCGTTGGGAGAATCGCTCATGCGGCGGGTTCCAGGTCGTCGTCCAGGCGCACGCCGGCGCCTTCGAAGTGCCGGCGCAGCGGCGCCAGTTCGTGCGCGTAGCGCCGCCACAGCCCGACCGAGGAGCGGTAGATCGGCTGCCGCACCTGCGCGGCGCTGGCGGTCAGCACCGGCTGCGGGTTGCGTTCGAAGTGCAGGCAGGCGTCTTCCCACGGCAGTCCGGCGTGCGCGACCAGGCGGCGGCTGACCGCTTCCTGGTCGGCCACCAGCGCTTCGTAGTCCACTTCCAGGAACCGTTCCGCCGGCAGCACGCGGCGCCAGTGCGCCATCAGCCGGTCGTAGCCCAGCCAGTAGCGGGCCAGGTCGTCCAGGTCGTAGGAGAACGGATAGGCCATGCGGAACAGCGTCTTGTACATCGCATAGCACGCATCCATCGGGTGCCGCCGCAGGTGGACGATGCGCGCCTGCGGCAGCGCCGCGGCGACCAGCGCCAGGTAGAGGAAGTTGCCCGGGGTCTTGTCGATGGTCCGCGCCTGCGTACCCGCCGGCAGGGTGTCGCAGTAGGCGCGGCCCAGCGCGGCGAAGTCCGCCTGCGCCGAGCGCCGCACCAGGTCGGCCTTGCCGGCGGCGGGGGCGGTGGCGGCGGCGCGCATCACCGCCTGTGCCAGGTCGGCGCTCTCGCCGCGGCTGGCGACGGCGGAGTGCGAACCGAGGATGCGGTCGACCAGGGTGGTGCCGCTGCGCGGCAGCCCGACCACGAACAGCGGCCGCGCATCCGCATGGCCGGCGTGCGCGCGGGCGAAGAACGCGGCGTCGAAGGTCTCCTCGATCAGCCGCATCGTGTCCAGGTCGTCCTCCACCCGGTAGCGCAGGCGCGCGCGGCGCGCGTCGGCGCCCTGGCGCAGCGCGGCGAAGGCGTCGGCGTGCCGGCCCAGGTCTTCGAGCTCCTTGGCCAGCGCATGGCACAGTCCGATGCGTGCCGGGTGCGCGGGGGGCAGCGAGGCCAGGCGCTGTTCGATCGCCGCGACGTGGTTGTCGCTGGGCGTCTGCCGACGCAGGGTGGAGCGGTTGTACCAGGCCGCGTCGTCGTCCGGCGCCAGTTCGATCGCCACGTCGAACAAGGCTTCGGCCGCGTCCAGCCTGCCCAGCGCGATCAGCGCGGTGGCGTGGTTGTACAGCGCGCCGGGGTCCTGCGGGTCCAGCGCGCAGGCCTGCGCGTAGCAGCGCTCGGCCTCGGCGTGCAGGCCGAGCGCGGTGTAGCGCAGCCCCAGTTCCTGCAGCAGCGCCGGATCGCGCGCCGCGCCCGCGGCCAGGCCGTGCAGCGCCTCGCGGCAGGCCGCCGCCTCGCCCCGCGCATGCAGCGCGTCGATCCGCCGCAATGCGGCGGCAGGCGGGGACGGGGCGGCGTGCGGCGCGTTCACGTCAGAAACGGTAGCCGAGGGTGAAGCCCACGGTCCGCGGCAGGGTCACCAGCGCCTTGGAGCCGTTGCCGTAGTAGTCCTGCGCCGGCGAGGTGCCCATGTACTGCTCGGTGTAGACGCCGGTCACGCCTTCCTCGTTGGCCAGGTTCTTCAGCCACAGGGTCAGGTCCCAGTTGTCGATGCTGTAGGTTGCCGAGGCGTTGAACAGCGCGAAGCCGTCCAGCGTGTGGCGGAACTTCGGGCTGAGGCTGAGCGCGTTCTCGGTCTCGGACTGGTAGTAGGCGTCGCCGCGCAGCGTCAGCAGGCCGCGGCCCAGCGGGATGCCGTAGCCGGCCGCGGCGTTGAAGCGGTGCTCGGGCGCGCCGGGTAGTGCGTCGCCCTTGCGGCCGTACAGGTAGGTGCCGTCCACGGCCACCGCGTCGGCTTCCAGCCGCGCCTCGGTGTAGGTGTAGCCCAGGCTGTAGGTGAAGCCTTCGCCGACCGCGCCGGACAGTTCCAGTTCGACGCCGCGGGTGCTGGCCTTGGGCGCGTTCTGCACGGCGAAGAAGCCCCAGTTGGTGGTCGAACTGTTGACCTGCGGGTCCTTCCAGTCCACGTAGAACACGTCGGCGTTGTAGTTGAGCCTGCCCACGCGGCCCTTGATGCCGATCTCGTGGTTGCGCACGGTATCGGACCGGTAGCTGCCCCAGGCCGGGTCCTCGGCGTAGTTGCCGGTGGTGGGCGTGGCATTGGTGCCGCCGCGCCGGTAGCCTTCGGACACCGTGGCGTAGAGCTGGTTGTTGGTGTTGAAGAACCACGACACGTTGGCCTTGAACAGGGTGTCCTCGGCCGATTCGCGGTCCTCGCTGACGCTGGTGGCCGAGCCGACCCAGGGGCTCACCAGCATCGACTGGGTGGACGCGGCCTTGAGCCGGAAGTGGCGGAAGCCGCCGGTGAACTGCAGGTCGCCGGTGGCGTGCCAGGTCAGTTCGCCGTACAGCGCGGTTTCCTTGAAGCGTTCGCGCTGGCGGTAGTCGAAATCCTGGTCGCTGACGATCAGGTCCTGCACGGCGGGCGTGACGACCCACGCGTCCCACCAGCGCTTCAGCCCGCGCAGGTAGCTCTGCTGCGAGGCGCGGCGCTTCTGGTCCTGGTGGAAGACGCCCAGCACGTAGTCGAAGCGGCCCACGCTCTTGGAGGTCAGGCGCAGTTCCTGGGTGAAAGCGCTCTCGCCGTAGTCGCGCACCGCCGAGGCCATCGGCCGCGGGTAGTTGTAGTAGAACGCGCCCAGCCAGCCGTTCTGCGCGTAGAAGCCGGTGTTCTCGCTGGTGATGTCGCCCTCGTGGTTGTAGTCCGAGGTGCTGGAGGTCAGGGTGGCGAAGCCCAGGTCGATGTTGGCCTCCAGGCTGGTCAGGTTGACGTGCCGCGCCGCCGGTTCCAGTTGCACCGCGCCGACTTCCAGGTCGCGGTACGGCACGCCCCAGCCGTCGTTGCCCAGGCTGGTGCCGCGGCGGCCGCCGAAGCGGTCGGCCTGCGCCATGTAGCTGAGGGTGGCGTCGAAGCGGTCGCTGGGCTTCCACAGCAGCGAGGCGCGGCCGTAGTTCTGGCGCACGAAGTCGGCGTCGCGCACGGTGCGGTACTCGGCGGCCGGGTCGAGCACGCCGTTCGGCGCGGCCGGCAGGCCGTCCGCGTCGAGCTTGTAGACGTTGCGGTAGTCGGTGACGCCCGGGTAGTCGTTGAGCGTGGCGTTGACGCGCAGCGCCAGCGTGCTGGCCAGCGGTGCGTTGAGCATGAAGGACTCGGACATGCCGATGCTGCCGGAGCCGTCCACGCTGGAGGCGCTCAGGCTGACCCGCGCGTCCCAGGTGTCCAGTTCGGGCTGGCGCAGCAGGAAGCGCACCGCGCCGCCCAGCGCGCCGGAGCCGTACAGCGTGCCCTGCGGCCCCCGCAGCACTTCCACCCGCTCGATGTCCGAGAGCAGGAAGTTGGCGAACAGCGGCGTCTTGTCCACGTAGGTGGCGACCGTGGACGCCGCCGAGACCGCGTAGTCGCCCAGCGCCGAACTGTCCACGTTCAGGCCGCGGATGCGGATGCCGCTGACCACGCTGGAGTTGCGCGCGCCGCGGTCCACCACGCCCACGCCGGCCACGCCGCGCATCAGCTCGGCGGTGTCCAGGATGTTGCCCTGCTCGATGGCCTCGCCCGACACCGCGCTGATGTTGTAGGGCACGGCCAGGATGTCCTGCTCGCGTCCCTGCGCGGTGACCACGACGGTTTCCAGCTCGGTCGGCTTGTCGGCGTCGGCGGCTTCCTGCGCCAGCGCCGGCAGCGCGGGCGCCAGCAGGCCGGCGAAGATGGCGCCGGCCAGCGCGGAGCGGCGCGGCAGGCGGCGCGGCAGGCGGCGGTGCGTCGGGCGCTCGTGGTGCGTGTTCATGGCATTGCTCTCCCCGTGGTTCGTATGGCGTGGTGTGGTGGCGTGCCGCATGGGCGTCAGGCGTCCGGCAGGCGCAGCGGGCCCAGGGCGTCCAGCGCCGCCGACGGCGCGCGCGCGGCGCCGTAGGCGGGGAACACCACCGGATGGTCGCGGAAACTCTTGAGCGGCTGGCCCAAGCCGTGCCAGCCGCGTTCGCGGCAGCGGCGCAGATGGGCGAAATCGACTTCGAACGCGATCACCTCGCGGCCGCTGCCGGCCTGGTGGATCACTTCGCCGCCCGGCCCGCACACCACCGACCGGCCCACGCCCAGGTCGCCGGCGACGTTGACGTCGACGAAGTAGCACTGGTTGGTGGCCGCGCTGGCGCGGGCGATGGCGATCTCGACCTCGCGGTCGATGGTGTTGGTCATGGTGGGGTGCAGGATCACCTCCGCGCCCATGCTGACCAGCGAGCGCGTGGTCTCCGGGAACCACATGTCGTAGCAGATCGAGACGCCGAAGCGTCCGGCGTCCGGCACGTCGAACACCACGCACTCGGTGCCCGGCGTTATGCCGCGCTCGTAGGGCGCGAATGGGAACAGCTTGCGGTAGCGCGCCACCACCCCGCCGCGCGGGTCGATCACCGGCGTGGTGTTGTAGACGGCGCCGTCGCGGTGCTCGTACAGCGAGCCCGGCACCAGCCACAGGCCGTGGCGGCGGGCCAGGTCGCACAGGAACGCCTCGGCGTCGCCGGGCAGGCACTGCGCGTGCTCGGGATTGGCGCCGAAGCCGCACAGTTCGCCCAGCAGCACCATGCGCACCCACGGGAAGCGCCGCGCCACCGCGCCG
Source organism: uncultured Pseudoxanthomonas sp. (assembly GCA_937975725.1). Lineage (GTDB taxonomy): Bacteria > Pseudomonadota > Gammaproteobacteria > Xanthomonadales > Xanthomonadaceae > Pseudoxanthomonas_A. Next base: position 56,650 of record CALJUL010000020.1, read on the forward strand.
ACTTCGCCGGCGATCCGCTCCAGGTTGTCGCCGGGGCCGTAGGCGAGCTGGAGCCCGGCGATGCCGAAGCTGCGGGGGTGTCCGGGAGTTTCCAAGGCGTGTCCTTGCGAAGCGGCGTTCCCCCGGACGGTAGTGCCTGCGCGCGGGTGCGCTTAGAGCCAGTAAGAGTGAATCGATGGTGCCAGTGTGGCGCCAGGCGCTAGCCGCGGCGGCGCCGCGCCGCCGGCTTGCGCACCAGCACCGCGGCATCGACCATCAGGCCGTCCTCGCCGTAGATGCGGACCTGGTCGCCGTCGACCACGATGGCGTAGCCGGCCGCCTCGCCGTAGGCCCACTGGCGCCATTGCCGGTACCAGCGGTCGCCCTGCAGCCACCAGTGGCCGCGGTCGCAGTCCTCGCCGGCGTAGCCGGCGGTGCCGACGAGATCGCCGTTGGCGCGGATCTCCAGCGTGCAGGGCTCGCCGTAGACGGTGCGGTAGAGCAGCGCGGCGCCGGCCAGGGTCTGCCGCAGCGCGCGACCGCGCAGCGGCGGCACCGGATCGTCCTCGATGCGGCGCGAGGCGGACGACAGGTCGCCGCGCACCAGCCGTGCGAGGGTGCGCACGCCTTCGCGGATGCGGTCGGCGGAGATGCCGGTGACGCCCATGCACAGCGCCTCGCGGCCGTCGGCGCAGCGCGTGGGTTCGACCAGGATGCCGAGGGCGGCGGCGCGGTAGGCCAGGTCGCGCGCGTCCATGCCGCCGGGCATGCTGACCCAGTAGGCGCTGGCGCCGGGCGAGGTCTCGATGCTGACGCGCTCGTGCAGGTAGTGGTTGAGCGCGTCGCGCAGCGCGGTGCGGCGCTCGGCCAGCACGCGCCCGGCGCGCACCAGGCAGGAGGAGTAGTGGCCCAGGCCGATGAAGTACGCCCACGCGCGCTGCAGGATGCGCGGCGGCGTGGCGCCCTGGCTGCGGCGCAGGTGGCGCGCGCGCTCGATGAAGGCGGCCGGCGCCACCAGCACGCCGGGCGGCTCGCCGCAGGACGCGGTGGGCGCCAGGCCGCCCACGTACACCACGCGGCCGTCGCGGTCGAAGGCGCGCAGCGCCGGCGCGACGCGGCCGCCGTCCTGCACGCCGGCCGGCACATCGTGCTCGATCAGCAGCCCGTCGGCCGCCGCGACTTGCGCGAGCAGTTGCCGCGGATACTTGGAGTCGGCAGCGGAACCGTGGCGGCCGCTGGTCACCACCACCGCGCCGGCCGGCAGCGGTGCGCGCAGTTCCGGATCGAGATAGCGCACGTCGGCGCCGCGCTCGTGCAGCCGCCGCTCGAATTCCGGGTCGGTCGGCCGTTCCAGGACCACCGGCGTGCCGCGGCGCACCAGCAGTTCGCCGGCCATCTGCAGGGCGTGGCGGCTGGACAGCGTCATCAGCAGTTCGTCCGCGCCGGCCTCGATGCCGCGCATGGGCAATACCTTGCCGCGCATCTCCTCGGCCAGCATCAGGTCGTCGGCGTCGCCGCTCTCCAGCGGCCATTGCAGGACTTCGTGGCGCGAGCCGGCCAGGCGGATCGCCTCGCTCCACTCCGCCACCGGGGTCAGTTCGGTATCGACACGGCCGTCGATGAAGGGGAAGGGATAGCGATGCCAGTGCTGCGGGCAGCGGAAGCCGCCGTCGTCGGCCGCCGGCGGCAGGCGCGCGGCCATCGGCGAGGCCGGGTCCAGGCTGCGTTGCACGCGGCCCAGGCGCGCGCCGGGCGCGGCCGAGGCCACGTACACGCCGCTGCGCGAACGGCTGGCCAGGTGCCCTTCGGCCAGCAGCGCGTCGTAGGCCAGGCTGACGGTGTTGCGCGACACGCCGATGCGCGCCGCCAACTGGCGCGAGGACGGCAGCCGCTGGCCCGGGCGCAGCACGCCGCGGTGGATCGCGTTGACCAGCTTCTGCCGCAACTGGTGTTGCAGGCTCAGCGGATCGGCCGGGTCCAGGGCCAGGTTGAGGCCGTCGGCGGTGCGCGGTTCGCGTTTCATCGGCACGGGGGCGGCTCCACGGCGTGGAGCCAGTATCGGCCATCCTGCCTGCGGCGCCGCATGCGCGCCGCCGCTAGCGGCCGGGCAGGCGCAGGGCGTCTTCCAGCAGCGCCAGCCCTTCGTCCAGCACTGCCTCGGGAATGGTCAGCGGATAGAGCAGGCGCACGGATTCGCCCAGGCTGCCGCAGCCCAGCAGCATCAGCCCGGCCGCGTGCGCGCGTTGCAGTACGTCGCGCGTGGCGGTGGGATCGGGCCGGTCGCCATCGCGCTCGGTCACCAGGTCGAAGGCGATCATCGAACCCGGTCCGCGCACGTGCGCGATCGGGCGCAGGTCCTCGCGCGCGGCGAATTCCCGCAACCGCGCCTTCGCCCGCGCGCCGAGCGTGTCCGCGCGCTCGGCCAGCCGTTCCTCCTCGATCACGTCGAGCACCGCCAGCGCCGCCGCGCAGGCCACCGGCGAACCGGCGTAGGTGCCGCCCAGCCCGCCCGGCTCCACCGCATCCATCAGGTCGGCGCGGCCGATCACGCCGGACAGCGGGAAGCCGCCGCCCAGCGACTTGGCCACGGTCATCAGGTCCGGCTTCACCCCGGTGTGCTCGATGCCGAACAGGCGCCCGGTGCGGGCGAAGCCGGTCTGCACTTCGTCGGCGATCAGCACGATGCCGTGCGCGTCGGCCAGTTCGCGCAGCGCCTGCATCAGCTCCGCCGGCGCGGGCAGGAAGCCGCCTTCGCCCTGCACCGGCTCGACGATGATGGCGGCCACGTCCTCGGCCGCCACGTCGGCCTTGAACAGCCCTTCGATGGCCTCCAGGCTGTCGGCCACGGTCACGCCCTTGTGCGCGGCGGGGAACGGCACGTGGTACACGCCGCCCGGCAGCGGGCCGAAGCCGCGCTTGTACGGCGCGGTCTTGCCGGTCAGCGACATGGCCATGAAGCTGCGGCCGTGGAAGCCGCCGGCGAAGGCGACGACGGCGTGGCGGCGGGTCGCCGCACGCGCGATCTTGACCGCGTTCTCCACCGCCTCGGCGCCGGTGGAGAAGAAGATCGTCTTCGCTTCGCCCTCGATCGGCGCCAGCCGGTTGAGGCGCTCGGCCAGCGCCACGTAGGCCTCGTAGCCGGCCACCTGGAAGGCGGTGTGTGTGCAGCGGCGCATCTGCCGTTCGGCCGCCGCGATCACGCGGGGATGGCAGTGGCCGACGTTGAGCACGGCGATGCCGGAGGCGAAGTCGATGAAGCGGCGGCCGTCCGCGTCCCAGACTTCGGCGTTCTCGGCGCGGTCGACGAACACGCCCAGCGCGGTGCTCACGCCGCGAGGGACGTTCGTGCGGCGGCGTTCGATCAGGTCCTGGTTGGACACGGCGGCATCTCCATGTGGGCGGGGTCGAGCGGGCAGGGTGACCGCGGACCGTGCGCGGTCGTAGTGCCAGACTGCAGTTTCGCATGGTGCCAGAACGGTGGGCGGGGGTGCGGTGCGGGGCCGCATTCATCGTGCCTCCGGCTGGCCGTGTGGTCGCGGACGGCGTCTGGCGCAAGGATGGCCGTTGCGGGTCGGCCGCCGTGGAGGACGGCGCGTGGCTCTGCGAAGGCCAGTGCGGCCGTGCGCGCTTCGCGCGTGCCGCCGGCACGCGGATGCCGGCGCCCGTATTCGATGCGTCAGGGCGCGTCGGACAGCGGGCGCCAGGCCAGGCGGACCTGCAGGCCGCCGAGCGCGGACTTGCCCAGCGCCAGCGTGCCCTGGGTGGCCTCGATGATGTCGCGCGCGATCGACAGGCCCAGGCCGTGGTTGCCGCTGCCGGTCTCGTCCAGGCGCCCGCCGCGGGCCAGCGCTTCCTCGGTGCTGATGCTCAGGCCGGGGCCGTCGTCCTCGACGGTCAGCTCCACGCCTTCGGCCGTGGCGCGCCCGCCGATGGACACCTGGCGGCGGGCGAAGCGGGTGGCGTTCTCGACCAGCGCGCCCAGCACTTCCATCAGGTCGTCGTTGGCGATGGGCAGGCGCAGGCTGGCGTCCATGTCCACGTTGTAGACCAGCGCGCCGCCGCGCTCGGTGCGCTGCACGACGGCGATGATGCGGTCGGCGATCTCGTTGGGATCGGCCTGCGCGGTGTTGATGCCGTCGCGGATGGCGGCCGCGCGCGAGCGCGCCAGCTCGGCCTCCAGCGCCGCGCCCGCGGTGGAGATCACCCGGTCCAGGTCGTCGGCCAGCGGCGCGTGGCCGCCGGCGCGCACCCGCCGGCTCAGCGCGCCCATCGCCGCCAGCGGCGTCTTCAGCGAATGCGCCAGGTCCGCCGCGCGCCGGCGCGCGCGCAGCACGTCGCGCTCGCGCGCTTCGGCCAGGCGGTTGATCGCGGAAGTCAGCGGCGCGACTTCGCTGGGGTAGCGGCCGTCCAGCCGTTCGCTCGGGCTGCGCCGCATGCGTTCCAGTTCCTGGCGCAGCCGCCCCAGCGGGCGCAGGCCGAGGTGGATCTGGACCCAGGCCGCCGCCATCAGCATCAGCCACAGGGCGACCAGGAACAGGCCCAGCTCGCGGCGGAACTGGTTGCGCGCCACCCGCAGGTCGGCGATGTTCTGCGCCAGTTGCACGGTGACCGGCTGCCCGGCGCCGTCCACGCTGACCGTGCGCTCCAGCAGCATCACGCGCTGGCCGAACGGCCCGTCGGCCTCGCGCACCTGCCATTCGCGCGTGGGCGCGGCCGCCGGCGCCGGCAGGCTCTCGTCCCACAGCGACAGTGAGCGGCTGCTGCCGCGCGGCACGGACAGTTGCCAGTAGCGCCCGCCGGCGGGGGTGTCGTAGCGAGGGTCGGACGGGCTGTCGGCCGAGCGCGGCAGCCCGCCGGCGTCGAACGACAGCTCGGCCACCATGCGCAGCGCGTCGCGTTGCAGGTCCTCGGCGACGCGGCGCTCGATGTGGCGGGAGAACAGCAGGCTCATGGCAAACAGCGCCAGCGCCAGGGTGGCCAGCATGGTGACGGCCGCGCCCAGCATCAGGCGCCATCGCAGCGAGCCGGAATTCATGTGCCGCCGGCGCTTCCGATCTGGTAGCCGAACCCGCGGCGGGTCACGACGATGTCGCTGCCGAACTTGCGGCGCAGTCGCAGCACCAGCGCCTCGATGGCGTTGGTGTCGCCGGACTCGCTGGCGCCGTAGAGGTGCTCGGCCAGTTCGCCGGCCGAGACGGCGCGGTCGGACTGGTGGGCCAGGTAGTCGAAGAAGCGGAATTCCAGCGCGGAGAGTTGGATCGGCTTGTCGTCCAGGGTCGCGCTCATGCGGCGCGTGTCCAGCACCAGCCGGCCGCACTCCAGCAGCGGCGAGGTGCGCCCGGCCGCGCGCCGGACCAGCGCGCGCGCGCGGGTGACCAGTTCGCCGATCTTGAAGGGCTTGGCCAGGTAGTCGTCGGCGCCGGCCTCGATGCCTTCCACCTTCTCGGTCCAGTCGCCGCGTGCGGAGAGGATCAGGATGGGGAAGCTGCGCTCGGCTGCGCGCCAGCGCCTGAGCACGGACAGGCCGTCCATGCTCGGCAGGCCCAGGTCGAGGATGCACACGTCGTAGTCCTCGGTGTCGCCGAGGAACCAGGCGCGGCGGCCGTCGTCGGCGCACTCGACGATGAACCCGCTGGCGGCCAGCGCCGTGGCGACGTCGGCACTGACATCCGGGTCATCCTCTACGAGCAGTGCGCGCACTCAGTCGTCCTCGATCTTGATGACCTCGCCCGTCCTGGCGTCCAGCTTGATCTCCTTGATGCGCCCGTCCGGCGTCAGGATCTTGACCTCGTACTTGGGCCCGGCCTTGTACTCGATCTCGATGATGTCGCCCGGCACGCGCGCGGTGGCGATCTGCATGATACGCGCCAGCGGCAGGATCTCGCCGCGCTGCAGCGCGGCCAGCGCGGCGCGCTGGGCTTCCTGCTTGGCGCGGCGCTCCTCGGCCTTGCGGTCCTTGTCCTTGCCCAGCGAGGGCAAGGGGGCGACAGACAGGGCCGGCAGGCAGGCCAGGGCGACGAGGACGGCGAGGGCGGGACGACGGTGCATGGCGGCAAGGATTCCACCGCGTTCCTGACACCAAACTGACGCCTGCCTGCGGGCGGATGTCAGGTCCGCGGGGGTAAAAGGACAGCCATCAGCCTCCCACCGGGAAGGCCATGGTGGCGACGGGCGCCCCTCGTCGTGCGGGCACTGCCCCAGGCGCCAGCGCCGCCATGGTCGTCCCGGGCTTATTCCGCAAGGCCACCGATGAAGCCCGTCCGTCCCACCGCCCTGCTGCGCTCCCGCTGGTTCGTCCCGGCCCTGCTGGCCGCGGCCGCCGCCCTGGCGGCCGCCTACTTCCTGGCCGGCGGCCGCGGCGACGCCAAGGCCGCCGGCGAGAAGGCGCCGCCGTTGGTCGAACTGGTGATCAGCCGGGTCGTGGACCTGCCGCACGTGGTGGAAGCGCAGGGCCACGTGGTGCCCTTGAACGAAGTCGAAGTGCGGGCGCAGATCGAGGGCGTCATCGCCTCCATGCATTTCCGCGAAGGCCAGGACGTGGCCGCCGGCCAGTTGCTGTTCGTGCTCGATCCCGGGCAGGCGCCGGCGCTGGTGCGCCAGGCCCGGGCCAAGTACGCCCAGGTCACCGCCGAACTGAACGATGCGCGCCGCAACCACGCACGGTCCAAGGAACTGGTCGCCTCCAAATACATCTCCCCCAGCGCGCTGGACGCGGCGGCCAGCAAGGTGGAAATGCTGGAAGCGCAGCAGCAGGCGGCCCGCGCCGAGATCGACGGCAGCCAGGTGATGGAAGGCTATTCGCGCATCGTCGCGCCGATCTCCGGCCGCGCCGGCGCGGTCTCGGTGCGCCGCGGCGCGCTGGTCGGCCCGTCGGACAGCGCCAGCCTGGTGAGGATCGTGCAGGTGGACCCGATCGCGGTGGAATTCAGCCTGCCCGAGCGCGAGCTGGGCGGGCTCACCCGCGCGCTGCAGCAGGGCCAGGCGTCCGTCGTCGCGCAGACCGAGCAGGGCCGGATCGACGGCGCCATCGTGTTCACCGACAACAGCATCGATCCGGCGACCGGCACGATCCGGCTCAAGGCGCAGTTCGACAACGCCGACGAACGTCTGTGGCCCGGCGCCTTCGTCAGCCTGCGGGTGCAGGCGGGGATGAAGCGCAACGCCGTGGTGCTGCCGCCGCAGGCGCTGCTGGAAGGACCGGAAGGGCACTTCGTGCACCAGGTAGACGACGGCAGCAAGGTGCGCGCGCGCGCGGTGACCTTCGTCGGCATCCAGGACGGCCAGGCCGTGGTCACCGGGCTGCCGCCCGGCGAAGCCATCGTGTCCGAGGGCAACCAGGCCATCCACGAAGGCATGGCCGTGCGCACGCGGCCGTCGCCGCCGGCGGACGGCGCGCCATGAACCTCTCCGCGCTTTGCCTGCGCCGCCCCGTCGCCACGCTGATGCTGTGGTCGGCGGTGGTCGTGGTGGGCGCGATCTGCTGGCTGCGGCTGCCGATCTCGGCCCTGCCGCGCTACGAGACGCCGACGATAGAGGTGGAGGCCAAACTGCCCGGCGCCAGCCCGGAGAACATGGCCACCTCCATCGCCACGCCGCTGGAGAAGGAGTTCTCCGCGCTGCCCGGCTTGGTGGGCACCACCTCCACCAGCATCCAGGGCGAGACCAAGATCCAGCTCGAGTTCGAAGCCTCGCGCAACATCGACGCCGCCGCGGCCGACGTGCAGGCCGCGCTGTTCCGCATCAGCCGTTCGCTGCCGTCCGAACTGCCGGCGCCGCCCACCTACAAGAAGATCAATCCCGGCGACGCGCCGATCATCTCGGTGGCGCTGGACTCGCCGTCCATGCCGCTGTCCAAGCTCAACACCTACATCGACGAAGTGGTGGTGCCCGCGCTGTCCACCGTGCCCGGCGTGGCGCAGATCACCGTCAAGGGACGCAAGCGCTACGCCGTGCGCGTGCACGTGGACCCGCAGCGCCTGGCGGCGCTGGACCTGACCCTGCTGGAAGTGGCGGCGGCGCTGAAGGCCACCAACGTCAACACGCCGCTGGGGCAACTGGACGGCGACCGCCAGATGCTCATGCTGCAGATGGACACCGGGCTGATGCGCGCGGCGGACTTCTCCGGCGTCATCGTCGCCGCGCGCAACGGCGGCACGGTCAAGCTGCGCGACGTGGCCCAGGTCATCGACAGCGTGGAGGACGCGCAGAACACCAGCGAGGTCAACGGCCGCTACGCCATCGTGCTGGACGTGCGCCGCCAGCCGGGCGCCAACACCGTGGCCGCCATCGACGGCATCACCCGCACGCTGGAGCGGCTGCGCACGCAGATGCCGCCCTCCGTGCAGGTCCGCCTGCTCGGCGACCGCTCGCTGTCGATCCGCCACGCCATCCACGACGTCAACCTGACCCTGGGGCTGACCGTGGCCCTGGTGGTGCTGGTGATCTTCCTGTTCCTGCGCAGGCTCTCGGCCACGCTCATCCCGGCGGTCACCGTGCCGGTCTCGCTGCTGGGCACCTTCGCGCTGATGTGGCTGCTGGGCCTGAGCCTGAACAACATCTCGCTGATGGGCCTGACCATCGCCGTGGGCCTGGTGGTGGACGACGCCATCGTGGTGCTGGAGAACATCATGCGCCACCGCGAGAACGGCCTGCCGATCCGCGAGGCGGTCGAGCGCGGCAGCCGCGAGGTCGCCTTCACCGTGCTGTCCATCTCCATCTCGCTGGTGGCGGTGTTCATCCCGATCTTCTTCATGCCGGGCACGATGGGCCTGCTGTTCCACGAATTCGCCATCGTGGTCTCCACCGCCATCCTGGTCTCGGCGCTGGTGTCGCTGACCCTGATCCCGGCCATCGCGCCTTCCATTCTGGCCGCCTCGCGCCCGGGCCGCGAAGCGGCGGCCCGCCATGATCATCGCCACGAAGCGCGCGGCTGGGCCGCCGGCGTGTATGCGCGCGCGCTGGACTGGGCGCTGGCGCACCGGCGCTGGGTGCTGGCCATCGGCGCGTCCACGCTGGCGCTGACCGCGCTGCTGTACCACTGGGCGCCCAAGGGCTTCTTCCCGCAGGAGGACACCGGCCAGGTGGCGGTCAAGCTGAAGGCGCCGCCGGACATGTCCTACACCGCGCGGCTGAAGGCGCTGCGCCAGGTGCAGGACATCCTGCTGCGGGACCCGGCGGTGCGGACCATCGCCTCCAAGGTCGACCACGACAGTACCAAGTTCGACATCGACCTCAAGGACCGCGGCGAACGGCCGCCGATGGAGGCCGTGCTGTCCCGGATGCGCAAGGACACCAACATCCTGCCCGGCATCTCGGTGTCCTTCAGCCCGGTGCAGAACCTGAAGGTCGGCGCCAGCGCGTCCTCCAGCGCCTACCAGTACACGCTGCAGTCCATCGGCTCGGACCAGTTGGAAGTGTGGGCCGAACGGCTGCTGCAACAGCTCAAGGCTTCCGACGTGTTCGCCGACATGGAATCCGACGCCGAGGACCTGGGCCTGGAAGCGGCGATCCAGGTGGACCGCAACAAGCTGGCGATGCTGGGCATCGACATGGCCTCGTTCCGCAACACGCTGTACGCCGCCTTCGGCGCGCGCGAGGTCTCCACGATCTACGCGCCGGAGGCCAGCTACAAGGTCATCATGGAACTGTCCGACGCGCAGCGCCGTGACGAGCAGGCGCTGGCGCGGGTGCACGTGCGCGCCGCCGACGGCGCGATGGTCCCGCTGGGCGCCATCGCCACCTTCGCCCGCGGCATGGGCAAGACCCTGGTCGCGCACAAGGCGCAGTTGCCTTCGCACACCCTGTCCTTCGAGCTCGCGCCCGGCAAGTCGCTGTCCGACGCGCAGGTCGCCATTGCCCAGGCCGCGCAGGCCATCGGCATGCCGGACACCGTGTTCGGCTCGTTCGACGGCCAGGCCGCGCTGTACGAGAAATCGCAGACCACCCAGATCTGGCTGCTGGTGGCTGCGGTGGCGGTGATCTACCTGATCCTGGGTGTGCTGTACGAGAGCTGGATCCACCCGGTGACCATCCTGCTCGGCATCCCCTCGGCCGCGGTCGGCGCGCTGCTGGCGTTGCGCCTGACCGGACTGGAACTGACCTTCGTGGCGATGATCGGCATCCTGCTGCTGATCGGCATCGTCAAGAAGAACGCGATCATGATGATCGACTTCGCCCTGGAGGCGCAGCGCGCCCGCGACTGGAGCGCGGAGCGCGCGATCCGCGAAGCCTGCATGCAGCGCTTCCGCCCGATCATGATGACCACCATCTGCGCCATGGTCGGCGCGCTGCCGCTGGCGCTGGGACTGGGCGCCGGCGCCGAACTGCGGCAGCCGATGGGCGTGGCGGTGGTGGGCGGGCTGCTGCTCTCCCAGGTCATCACCCTGCTGATCACGCCGGTGCTGTTCCTGACGTTCGAGCGCTGGTCCGGCCGCGTTTCCCGCGCTGCCGGAGTGCCGGCGGATGCCAAGGCGAGCGGGTTGCAGGGTGCGGTGCCGTAAGAAGGCTTGAAGGGTCGGTGCCCGGTGTGCCGGATACGGGCGCTGGTGCCTGTGTCAAAGCCGGAGTTGGCGCTAGAACTGGAGCCGGGGTAGAGCCAGAGCGACTTCGATAATGTTGCCGCAGCCGTAGCTGCAACCGCCACCGCCACCCACCTTGCAGCGCGCGCAGGCCCAAGGGCTTCAAGCACGGCATCCGTTTCGCAGGATCTGCGCGCCGCACACCGAATCGATGAAGCGACAACGCCGCGCGCGGATCACCCGCGCCGGCGCGCACGCAGGTAGCGCCCCAGCCGGAAGCCCGGCCCCACCGTGGTCACGACCACCGCCAGCCGCGTGATGTGGAAGGCGGTCACCACCGGCACGCCCAGTTGCAGCAGCTTGGCGGTCAGGCCCATTTCCGCCAGTCCGCCCGGTGCGGTGGCCAGCGCCATCGTCGCCCAGGGAATGCCGGACAGCCACGCGACCAGCGTGCCGATGCCCAGGCTCAGCAGGATCAGCGCGCAGCCGCTGGCGATCACGCCCAGCAGGAACCGCGGCGATCCGCGGAAGAAGTCCGGGGTGAAGCGCGCGCCCAGCGAGCAGCCGATCAGCCACTGGCCCAGGTTGACCAGCGCCGGCGGCACGGAGGAGGGCGCGTGCCCGCCGGCGGTCAGCGCCGCGCTCAGGACCAGCGGGCCGAACAGCCAGCCGTTGGGCACGCCCAGCCGGTAGGCGATCCCGCCCGCCAGCAGGCTACCGGCGAGCAGCGCGGCCAGCGCCAACGGACGCAAGGGCACCGCCGCGGCGGAGTAGGCATCGTCGCCGTGCAGGCCGCTGGCCTGGAAGCCCAGCGGCAGCAGCAACACCACCAGCAGCACGCGGGTGACCTGCGAGGCCGCCACCTGGTCCACGCGCGCGCCGTGGCGTTCGGCCTGGTTGGCCATCTCGGCTGCGCCGCCGACCGCGCTCGCGAACAGCGCGGTCACCGGGTCCACCCGGCCGACGCGCGCGAGGATGCGCGAAGCAGCCACGCCCGCGCACAGCGAGAGCGCGGTGGCCAGCGCGATCCAGCCCAGTAGCTCGACCAGGCGTTCCAGCACCGCGGCGGTGAAGTAGAGCCCCAGCGCGGCGCCGACCAGCAACTGCCCGGCATGGCGCAACGAACGCGGCGCATGCAGGTCTGCATGCGCCGCGTTGGACAACGCGAAGGCCAGGATGGGGCCGATCATCCAGGGCAGGGGGCCGCCCAGCGCCTGGAGGGCGGCTGCGGCCGCGATGCTCGCCGCGACCGCGGCGAGCCATCGCGCCGCCGGGCTCATGCGGCGGGCATCCGGCCGGCCCTCAGAAGTTCATCAGGAAGAACAGGCGGATCCGGTCCAGCCAGTCGTTGGGCGCGTTGCTGCCCGCGTAGGCCGGATCGTTGGGCTTGTAGTGGTACCAGATGGCGCTGATCATCGTCTTCGGCATCGGTGTGTAGTCCACCGTCAGCGCGTGCAGCTTGTAGTTGGTGGCGATGCCGATGTTGTCCTGCGAGAACGCGGACATCACCGCGTCCACGTCGGTCTGCGCGTAGCCGTAGGTGAAGCGCCAGTCGCCCGGTTTGCTGGCGCGGCCCAGGCTGACGTCCACGCCGAAGCCGGTGTCCTCGCCGTCGACCGCGCCCAGGTTGCGCACGTAGTCGCCGACCACGCGCACCGGCCACTTCTCGCGCGCGCCCTGCCAGGTCGCGCCCACCAGCACGTTGGCCAGCTCGTAGTCGGACAGGAAGCTGCCGTCCGGGTTCAGGCGGTTGGTGCGCCAGTCGCCGGAATCGGCACCGGCCACGCTGCCCAGGCTGTAGCGGTAGTAGGCGCCGGAGACGTCGTACTTGAAGCCGCCGTAGGCCGGCGAGTCGTAGCCGAGCTGCACGCCGCCCATGGTGCTGTCCGGGCCGGCCACCTGTTCGTCGATGGCGAAGAACAGCGCGTTGGCGCGCACTGCGCCGCCGCCGGCCAGGGCGTGCTTGTAGGTGGCGCCCACGCCCTGCGGGTTGACGTCGCCGTCCCACACCAGGTCGGTGCGCGCGAAGGGCTGCGGGAACTTGCCGCCGTACACCTTCAGGTCGCCGAAGTCGACCTGCGCGTAGGCCAGGTCCAGGCTGACGCCGAAGTCGTCGGCCCAGTTGGACAGTTGCACGTCGGAGCTGTTGGGATCGTCCGCGTCGCCGGTCACCAGCCGGCCGCCCACGGTCACCCGGTCGTTGATCGCATAGGTCGCGCCGATGCGCGCGCGGACCTGGCCGCTGGTGCGGTCGGGGCGGTCGCTGTCGGAACGGTCGTGCTGGCTGCGCAGGCGCAGGTCGCCGGTGACCTTAAGGCGGTCCAGCGCACTGGGCGCGGGCGCGGCGGGCGCCGCGGCGGCAGCGGCCACGGCTTCCGGCGCGGGCGTGGCGGGCGAGGCCACGCCGAGCCGCGCTTCGAGCGCGCGGATGGCCGCCTCGTTGCGCCGCTGCATCTCGACGATGCGCGACTGGTCCTCGCGCAGCGCCTTCAGTTCGTCGCGCACGAGCTGCGCCTCGTCGGCCGTCTGCGCCAGCGCGCCGGCGGTGGGCAGCGCCATGGCGAGCGCAAGCGCCAGTCGGCGCAGCGCCGGTTGCGGCGGGCGCGGCCGGCGTATCGGAAGAACGGCATTCATCGTGGGCGACTCCTCTGTGATCGGATTGCGGCAGTGGATGGAGCGGAACGCGGCGGCGGAACGGCCATGCGGTCCATGGCGGCGCGGCCGGCCGGAAGCATTCGCGGTGCCGAAGGATGCGGGCCGCATCCGCGACTCCACACCTGCCCGCACCTGCGTGTACGATGCCGGAAAGCTAAGTCGTCGAAGCTGACATCAAGCTGACATATCGGCTGTGTGAAGCGTCAGCGACGGCATCGCGGGGAGGGGCCCCAGCATGCGGATATTGGTAGTGGAAGACGATGCCGACCTGGGCGATGCGGTCCAGCGCCGGCTCAAGCGCGAAGGCTACGCGACGGACTGGCAGCGCGACGGCCAGTCCGCCGACGAAGTGCTGCGCTACCAGCGCTACGAGCTGGTGATCCTGGACATCGGCCTGCCGCGCCGCGACGGCTTCTCCATCCTGCGCGGCATGCGCGCGCGCGGCGAGAAGACGCCGGTGCTGATGCTGACCGCGCGCTCGGAGGTGGAGGACCGCGTGGGCGCGCTGGACGTGGGCGCGGACGACTACCTGTCCAAGCCGTTCGACTTCCGCGAATTCGACGCGCGCTGCCGCGCCCTGCTCCGGCGCGCGCAGGGCATCGCCTCCGGCAGCACGGTGATCGGCGAGCTGGTGTTCGACCGCACTTCCAAGACGGTGATGATCGGCAACACGCTGATCGACCTGCCGCGGCGCGAGTACCGCCTGCTGGAGATCCTGATCGGCAACCTGGGCCGGGTGCTGAGCAAGGAGGACATCTCCTCCCAGTTGTTCGACTTCGACGACGAGGCCGGCGCCAACGCCATCGAGGTCTACGTCGGCCGCCTGCGTCGCAAGCTGGGGGACCACCTCAGCATCCGGACGATGCGCGGCCTCGGCTACGTGGCCGAGGCCAGGACCGGCGGGAATGAGTGAGCGGGTCCGCTCGCTCAAGGCGCGGCTGGTCGGCACGATGGCGCTGCTGTTCCTGGCCGGGACGGTGGTGATGTACCTGGCGGCGCGCGCCTACGGACTGCGCGCCGCCGATCTCTCCTACGACCGCCTGCTCGCCGGCTCGGCGCTGTCCATCGCCGAAACCCTGTCGATGGACGGCGCCCGGGTGCGGGTGGACATTCCCTACGCCGCGCTGGACATGCTGTCGGCGGCGCCGGAGGACAAGGTGTTCTACCGGGTGTACGGCCCGGGCGCGAAGACGGTGACCGGCTACGAGGACCTGCCGCTGGTGCCGGCGCCACGCCCGCGCGGCGAGGAGCCTTCCGAAGTGCCGGCGCCGCGCTTCTTCGACGCGGCGTACCGCGGCGACATGGTGCGCTTCGTGGTGCTGGGCCGGCAGATCGCCCAGCCTGGCATGCGCGGCTGGGTCTGGGTGCAGGTGGGGCAGACGCGGCTGGCGCGCGAGGAACTGGCCGGCGAACTGGTGCTGGGCGCGTTGCTGCCGATCGCGCTGCTGACCCTGCTGTCGCTGGCGCTGGCGTGGTTCGGCGTGGGCCGCGCGCTGCGCCCGCTGGAATCGATCAGTGCCGACCTGGCCGGGCGCGAGCCGGCCGACCTGCACCCGCTGCGGGTGCCGGTGCCGGCCGAAGTGCGGCCCATGGTGCACGCCATGAACGGCTTCATGCGGCGGCTGGAAGGCAACATGGCCGGGCTGCGCGCCTTCATCGGCGACGCCGCGCACCAGATCCGCACGCCGCTGGCCGGGCTGCGCGCGCAGGTGCAACTGGCGCTGGACGAGGACGACCCGCGCGAGACGCGGCGCGAGCTGCTGAAGATCGAGCGCAACGCCGCCCGCCTCACGCGCCTGGTCAACCAGATGCTCAGTGACGCCATGGTCATGCACCGGGCTGAGGCGCGGCACTTCGAGGCCTTCGACCTGGTGGACGTGATCAAGCGGGCGATGCGCGAGGCCGTGCCCATGTCCGGCGACGTGCCGGTGGGCTTCATCAGCAGCGTCATGCGCGCGCCGATGCGCGGCGACGCGGTGCTGCTGGGCGAGGCGATCAAGAACCTGGTGGACAACGCCATCCGCCACGGCAGCCCGGATTCGCTGGGCCCGGAGGCGGAGGTGGAAGTGGCGCTGCACGCCGCCGGCGACGGCTACGAACTGACCGTGTCCGACCGCGGGCCGGGCATCGCGCGCGGGGATCGCGCGCGGGTGTTCGAGCGCTTCGAGCGCGGCGACACCGGCGCCCCGGGCGCGGGCCTGGGCATGGCCATCGTCGCGCGCGTGGCCGCCAGCCACGGCGGCAGCGTGGCGCTGGAGGACCGCGACGGCGGCGGGCTGGTGGTGCGGCTGACCTTGAAGGGGATGCAATGAAACGGCGATGGTGGTGGCTGGCCCTGTGCCTGGCGGCGCTGCCGGCCTGGGCCAAGGAATACCCGGTGCGCGCGCAGGTGGAAGGCACGCTCACCCTGTACAGCACCCTGGACACGGCGGTGTTCGAGCCGCTGGTGGTGGACTTCCAGCGCGTGCACCCGGGCATCGGCGTGCGCTACGAGAACCTGGACGCGACGCCGCAGTACGAGCGCTTCGTGCGCGAGGAAAAGGCGGGCATCCACCGCGCCGACCTGCTCATCAGCACGTCGATGGACCTGCAGGTGAAGCTGGTCAACGACGGCTACGCCGCCCGCCATGTCTCGCAGAGCGCCAACGCGCTGCCGGCGTGGGCGCGCTGGCGCGACGAGGCGTTCGGCTTCACCTTCGAGCCGGCGGTGATGGTGTTCAACCGCGAGGCCATGAAGGGCCGGCCGGTGCCGCAGTCGCGCGCGGAGCTGATCGACCAGATACGCCGCGACCCGGCGTTCTGGCGCGGCCGCATCGGCACCTACGATATCTCCAAGAGCAGCGTGGGCTACCTGCTGGCGTCGCAGGACGTGCGCCACAGCAGCGAGTTCGGTGCGCTGGTGGAAGCCTTCGGCGACATCGACCTGCAGGTCGAGGAGCACACGGCCACGCTGCTGGAGCGCATCGAGGCCGGCGAGCTGGTGGCCGGCTACAACCTGCTGGGCTCGTATGCGCGCGCGCGGCCGGGCAGCGAGCGCAACTTCCTGCTGGTCTATCCGCGCGACCACACGCTGGTGGTCTCGCGCACGGTGGTGGTGTCCAAGCACGCGCCCAATCCGGAACTCGCGCACCGCTTCCTGGACTATCTGCTGTCGGTGCGCGGGCAGCAGGTGATGGCCGCGCGCTGCGGGCTGCCGCCGATCCGCAAGGAACTGGACGGCGTGTACGAGCGCCTGGGCGTCAACGAATCGCAGATCGGCGTGCTGCGCCCCATCTCGCTGGGCCCGGGCCTGCTGGTGTACCTGGACCAGGAAAAGCGCCGGCAGATGTTCGAAGTCTGGCGCGCCATCCTCGGCGGCAAGCGCTGAGCGCACGCGCCCGCCGTGCATGCGCCGGCGGGCGCGGACATCGGCGCGTTTCCTATCCCGGCCCGATGAAGAAGAACCCGCATCCGTCCGTCGGGATGCTGACGCGGAAAGGTGCCGGCGACAGCTAGCGGCGCGCCGGCGCCGGGCCCGGGAAAACGCGGGAAAACCCTTGTTTCCAGCCTTCCCGCGCATCGCGCGCGATGCCCTGAGCGGGCGCCGGATGCTGCGCTGCAATGTCAGGTGTTCGACAGTATGGCCTGCTTAGTATCGCTCCACCCTCGGCGCGGCCCTTCGGCCGGCGCGGGGGGACGGCAAGGCAAAACGCCCGCCGTGGCCAGTCGGCCCCTGGGGAAGGGGACAAGGAGCGGGCAGTGCTGACCTTGCTTGGATTCGGGATGGTGATCGTCTTCATGGCGCTGATCATGACGAAGCGGCTGTCGCCGCTCGTCGCCTTGATCACGATCCCGATCCTGTTCGCGCTGGTCGGCGGCTTCGGCGGGCCCGAGCTGGGCAAGATGATGCTGGAAGGCATCAAGACGCTGGCGCCCACCGGCGTGATGCTGATGTTCGCGATCCTCTACTTCGGCGTGATGATCGATGCGGGCATGTTCGACCCGGTCATCCGCCGCATCCTGAAGGCGGTCGGCGGCGATCCGCTCAAGGTGGTGATGGGCACGGCCATCCTGGCGGCGTTCGTGTCGCTGGACGGCGACGGTTCCACCACCTACATGATCACCGTGGCGGCGATGCTGCCGCTGTACCGCCGCCTGGGCATGGACGCGCTGAACCTGACCTGCGTGACCATCCTGGCCGGCGGCGTGATGAACCTGACGCCGTGGGGCGGCCCGCTGGCGCGCGCGGCCAGCGCGTTGCAGGTGGATCCGTCCGACGTGTTCGTGCCGATGATCCCGGCCATGGTGGTGGGCGTGGCCGGCGTGATCGGCCTGGCCTACGTGCTGGGCAAGCGCGAGCGCCGCCGCCTGGGTACGATCGACCTGCACGGCTCGCCGGAGATCCAGGACAGCGCGCTGCTGCCCAGCGACGACGAGGCGCACCTGGCGCTCAAGCGCCCGCGCCTGCTCTGGGTCAACGCGCTGCTGACCGCCGCGCTGATGGTCTGCCTGGTGATGGGCGTGCTGCCGCTGTCGGTGCTGTTCATGGTCGGCTTCTCCATCGCCGTGATCATCAACTATCCCTGCGTGAAGCTGCAGCGCGAGCGCGTGTCCGAGCACGCCAAGAACGCGCTGCCGGTAGTGGCGGTGATCTTCGCCGCCGGCGTGTTCACCGGCATCCTGTCGGGCACGGGCATGGTCGAGGCGATGTCCAACAGCTTCCTGGCGGTGATCCCGGACGCGTGGGGCCCGTACCTGGCGACGATCACGGCGCTGGCCAGCATGCCCTTTACCTTCTTCATTTCCAACGACGCCTTCTACTACGGCGTGCTGCCGATCGTCTCGCAGGCCGCGCAGACCTACGGCATCACGCCGGTGGAGATGGCGCGGGCCTCGCTGATCGGGCAGCCGGTGCATCTGCTGAGCCCACTGGTGCCGTCGACCTATCTGCTGGTCGGGCTGGCCGGCGTGGAGTTCGGCGACCACCAGAAGTTCACCCTCAAGTGGGCGGTGCTGGTGTGCCTGCTGATGATGGCCACGGCCCTGGCCTGCGCGGTCTTTCCGTTCGTCGCCGGCTGAAACGTCCACCTGGTTTTCCACCGCGCGGGATGCCGCGCTTTCCATCCACGCTTTTTCCGTCCGTCCACCGTTGTTCGATCGCCTTGGGAGGGGAGATCATGGCTCGCAAGAATCTGTTGGCTGTCGCCGTACTGCTGGGTTTGATGCAAGGTGCCCACGCGCAGGAGGCGACCGGGGAAACCCGCGGCACGGAGGCGGATGCGCCCGGGCAGGACGCCACCACCCTGGACGCGGTCCAGGTCCAGGCCAAGTTCGTCGCGCAGGGCGCCAAGAGCGCCATGAAGCAGGACATCACCGTGATGGAGACGCCGTACTCGGTGGCGGCCTACAGCGACTCGTTCATGAAGGCGATCGAGACGAGCAGCATCGCCGACCTGTACAGCTACATGACCGGCGTGCGCCGCGGCGGCAACACCGGCTACGACATCTCCATCCGCGGCTTCAAGAGCACCCAGGCGGACAAGAACGCCATCATGGTGGACGGCATGCCCGGCGTGGCCGGCCGCTTCGGCTCGCCGCCGACCTTCGCCGCCGAGGGCATCGAGGTGGTCAAGGGGCCGGCGTCCATCCTGTACGGCAGCGCCCAGCCCGGCGGCTTCGTCAACATCATCACCAAGAAGCCCAAGGCCAAGGCGGCGGGAGTGATCGACCTGCGCGCCTCGACCTTCAGCGGCGCCGGGCTGTCGGCCGGCGACGCCAACGGCTACAGCCTGGGCGTCGACTTCACCGGTCCCATCGACGCCGAGCAGCGCCTGCTGTACCGCCTGGTCGCCGAGTACGGCGACAAGGACGGTTTCCGCTACAACAGTTGGGACGAGTCGCAGTACATCGCGCCCAGCCTGACCTGGCACATCACCGACGCCTCGCAAATGACCGCGGCCTTCGAATACCGCAAGCGCGAGAACTCCTACGAGAACAACCAGCTCGTGGCGCCGAACAAGGACGCCAACCTGATCGCCGACATCCGCACGCGCTATCAGGAGAAGGAGGACACCGCCGACGAGACGGCGTACTCCGGCACCCTGACGTTCTCGCACTACTTCCACAACGGCGGCACGCTCAACCTGGCCTACCGCGGCGTGCGCGGCGAGGACCACGCCAAGGGCTTCGACAACGTCAGCGTGCTGGCCGACAACGTGACCCTTCGCCGGCGCGCGCGCCAGCAGCTCAACAAGCGCAACTACGACTATTTCGACGGCAACTTCTCCATTCCGTTCGCCACCGGCCCGGTCGAGCACAAGCTGCTGGTCGGCGCGACCTACGGCGTGGACACCACCGACTTCGAGCGCATCCAGTTCTACGACGGCCCCGCCAGCGGCGCTGCCTCGCTGCCGGGCCCGGGCCGCATCAACGTCAGCGTGTACGACCCGATCCTGGGGCGCACGCCGCCGCTGAGCAGCTTCCCCACCGGCCCGGTCAACCGCCGCTACACCGAGAACACCTCGGTCGGCGCCTACGTCTCGGACCTGATGACGCTATCCGAGCACTGGAAGCTCAACCTGGGCCTGCGCTACGCCGACGAGCAGCAGAAGACCGAGGAGCGCAAGACGCCGCCGCTGACGCGCAACCAGACGTCCTCCTCGACCGCGCTGCCCACCGCCGGCCTGCTGTTCCATCCCAAGCCCAACTGGACGCTCTACGCCAGCTACGCCACCTCCTACATCCCGCAGGCCGCGGGCGTGCAGGACGCGGCCGGCAACCCCAACCCGTTCGACCCGCAGGAAGGCCGGCAGTACGAAGTCGGCGCGAAGGCCGAGCTGCTCGACAACCGGCTGACCGCGACCCTGGCGACGTTCGACATCGAGAAGTCGAACACGCTGGCGTCCATCGCGTGCAACGCCGGCGTCGGCGGCACCTGCTCGCAGCAGGTCGGTGCCGAGCGCTCCAAGGGCACCGAGCTGGAGATCAACTACCAGGCCAGCGAGAACCTGCAGATCATCGGCGGCATCGCCTACACCGACGCCTACGTGTCGGAGACCTACAACGCCGGCGCCGCGCCGCTGGTGGGTTCGCGCCTGACCAACTCGGCGCTGAAGTCGGCCAACCTGTGGACGCGCTACGACTTCCGCGAAGGCCCGCTGCGCAACCTGGGCATCGGCGCCGGCCTGTCCTACAGCAGCGAAGTCGCCGGCAGCCTGCCCAGCCGCAACGACGCGCGCGTGCTGGTGCTGCCTTCGTACACCGTGGCCGACCTGGCGCTGTACTACCGCCTGGCCGACCGCTACGACTTCACCCTCAAGATCGGCAACGTGTTCGACAAGCTGTACTTCGAAGGCGTGAATTCCACGACCAACGAGAACGGCGTCGTGCCCGGCGTGCCGCGCAACATCACCTTCTCCGTGAGGATCCCGCTATGGTGAGCCGCCGCGCCGCCGTTTCCCTGATCCTGGCCTGCGCCGCCGTCCTGGCCGGCGCCGCGCAGGCCGGCGACGCCGGCCACGAGGCGTCGCGCCCGCGCACCGCCAGGGCGGGCATGGTGGAGTGGCTGGAGCCGGGCCTGCCGTCGCGACTGCCGCAGACCGAGGAAGAGAAGGAGAACGGCCGCCTGCGCGGGCGCACCACTCCGCCGCCGGAAGTGCTGCAGCCCAGCGTGGACGCGCGGTTGCCGCACTACGTGCCGACGCCGGGGCTGAAGCTGCGCGGCAGCTTCGCCGGCGCCTCGTCGGACGTGCTGGTCGGGCTGGTGGGGATGTGGTTCGAGCGTTTCGCCAAGTACCACCCGCAGGTGAAGCTGAGCATCGCACCGCCGTATGCCGGCAGCCTGGGCACCAAGGAACTGATCAAGGAATCAGTGGACTTCGTGTTCGTCTCGCGCGAACTCAAGCCCGAGGACCTGACCGAGTTCAACGCGCGCTTCGGCTACGGCCCCACCAGCATCCCGATTTCCGGCGGCAGCTACCGCCACTACGGCTTCCTGGACGCGATGGGCTTCTTCGTCCATCCCGACAACCCGATCCAGCAGCTCAGCTACGACCAGATCGATGCGATCTATTCCAGCACCCGCCACAGCGGCGCCGCGCCGATCACCACCTGGGGCCAGTTGGGCCTGACCGGGGAGTGGGCGGACAAGAAGATCAATGTGCACGGCATCAAGCCGTGGAACGGGTTCGAGGAATTCGTCCGCCAGAAGATCCTGGACCGGGGCGGCAAGCGCGGCGAATGGCGCGAGGACATCCACTTCGAGAAGCTGGTGTTCCCGCTGGCCGACAACGTGGCCGGGGACCGCTACGCGCTGGGTTATTCCGGCCTGGCCTACATCGACGCGCCGGTGCGCATGTTGCCGCTGTCGCCATCGGCCGGCACCGCGGCGGTGGCGCCGACCTACGAGAACGTCGCGCTGGCGACGTACCCGCTGACGCGGCTGGTGTACTTCAACGTCAACAAGGAGCCGGGCAAGGCGCTGCCGCCGACGCTCAACGAATTCGTCCGCTTCATCCTCAGCCAGGAAGGACAGCAGGTCGTGCGCGAGCACGGCATCTTCCTGCCGCTGCGCGAGTTCCAGGCGGCCCCGGGCCGCCAGATGCTGGACCGCTGAACACCGCGGCCCGGACCACCCCAACACAGGATCCCTCATGAAACCGATTCCGATCGCATTGACATCCCTGGTCCTGGCCGCGGCGCTCGTGCCGGGCATGGCCATGGCCGCCGATCCGGCCTACAAGGTCGCCGCCACCTGGCAGGTGGAAGGCAACGGCCCGGTGCAGGCGCTGCAGGTGGACGCCGCGGCGCGCCGGCTCTACGCCGGCCGTGCGGGCGGCGTGGATGTGTACGACATCGACCGCGGCGAGAAGACCGGCTCGGTCGCGGTCGAAGGCAGCGTGGGCGGGCTGGCGCTGGCGCCGGACCTGCGCCGTGGTTACGCCACCAGCCCCGAGCGCGGCACCGTGGTGGTGTTCGACCTGGACAGCCTGGCGACCGTGCGCTCGGTGCCGTCCGGCGGCAGCGAGCCGCGCGAGCTCGAGTACGATCCCAAGGCCGGCGCCGTCTACGTGTCCAACGCCAAGAGCGGGCAACTGGTGTCGCTGGACGCCAGGAGCGGTGCGAAGAAGGGCGCGGTGGCGCTGGGCGGCCGCCTGCGCCAGGCCTCGGCCGACGGGCGCGGCCACCTGTTCGTGGCCGACGAGGCGCGCGACGCGCTGCACGTGATCGACACCGCCTCGCTCAAGCCGCTGGGCACCATCTCGGTGTGGCCGGGCAAGGCGCCGGTCGCGGTGGCCAACGACGTCAAGGAGCGCCGTCTCTACGTCGCCACCGGCAACGGCAAGATGATCGTGGTCGATCCGGACCCGGGCCAGATGCTGAGCGTGGTCGACACCACCGGCACCGGCGCGTCCGGCATCGCCATCCAGTACGCACCGGCGCGCCTGGTGCGCCTGTACATGCCCAACGCCGACGGCACCCTGGACGTCGTGCAGAACGCCAAGCTCACGCCCTCGCTGGAGGCCAGCGTGCCCAAGGCGGCGGGCGGCACCGCGGCGGCCTTCGACGAGAAGACCGGCCGCGCCTTCGTGGCCGGCGCCAACGGCATCCAGGTGATCGGCAAATGAACGCATATCGAGGCAACGCCATGTTGAAGACCGTCGGTAGATTCGCCCTGTTCGCCTGCGCCTTCGTCGTCCTGCCGGCCATGGCCCAAGACGCGGTGCGCGACGACGCGCTGAAGGGCAAGCAGGTGCTGTTCGTGGTTGGGCAGACGCCGAAGGGCGCGCCCAACGACGATCCGCTGATCCGCGACTACCTGGGCACGCTGGGCGCGAAGGTGACCCTGGCCGCCGCCACTGACGCGGCCGCCGCCGCCTCGGGCAAGGACCTGGTCCTGATCTCCTCCACCGTCAATGCCCGCGAACTGGGCGCGCGCTACCGCGACGCCAAGGTGCCGGTGGTGACGTGGAGCGCCTACAGCTTCCCGCTGCTGGGCATGACCGGCGACAAGCTGCACGAGGACTTTTCGGTCGTGCGCGAGAAGCCGTTCCACAACGCCAACCATGCCGACTACTACGCGCACGCCACCAGCGGCACCAACCCGATCCTGAAGGCCGCGCGCATCCCGCAGGGCATGTTCGCCCCGCTGCTGTTCAGCGGCGGCGTGACCGACCCGAGCTGGGGCAAGCCCGGCCGCGGTGCCGACGTGGCGGTGGTGTTCGAGGGCGACTACGAGAAGGCGGCGGTGTTCTCCTACGAGCGCGACGCCATGATGGTCGGCGACGCGGTGGCGCCGGCACGGCGCGTGGGCCTGTTCCTGGGCGACAACAGTTGGTCGATCCTGTCCGACGCGCAGGGCCCGGCCGCCGAGGACCCCAAGGAATTCGCCTGGTTCAGCGGCCGCCGCCTGTTCGACGCCGCGCTGCGCTGGGCGGTCAGCCCGCCGCAGGCGCGCGTGTCCGCTCCGCGAGACCAGCAGCGTGCGGCGCTGGAGCGCGCGGCGCGCGGCAAGAAGGTGCTGTTCGTCCGCCGCTACGACCTGCCGTGGCCGGAGAACGAAGCCTCCGACCAGGCGCAACTGACGTGGCTGAAGTCGCTGGGCTTCGAAGTGCACACCGCCGACCACATGGAGCCGGACAGCCGTGCCCAGGGCATGGACCTGGTGATCATTTCCGCCAGCACCAACAAGTACAAGCTGGGCGTGAAGTACGCCGACGTTCGCATCCCGGTGCTGCTGCTGGAGGCCAAGGCCGTCGACGCGCTGGGCATGGTCACGCGCCGCCGCAACACCGACTACGGCGTCAACGACCACAAGGAAAGCCTGTATCCGCCGGAGAACTACGTGCACATGGTGCGCGCGTACCACCCGGTGGCCGCCGGCCTGCCGCCGGGCCAGTTCAAGCTGTACCGCACGCCCGGCGTGCTGGCGTGGTCGCGTCCGCCGGCGGGTGCGCAGGTGATCGCCACCATCCCCAACCAGCCCGAGCACGCCACCCTGTTCGCCTACGAGAAGGGCGCCACGATGGCGAACGACATGGTCGCCCCGGCGCGCCGGCTGCTGTTCCCGCTGGACGCGCCGCGCTTCCCCGACCTGACCGAGGACGGCCTGGCGGTCTACGGCGCCGCCCTGCAATGGCTGCTGTCGCCCGCGCCCTGATCCGTTTCCTCCCCCGGCGTGGCGCCGGTCCCCGTCGTCCGGCGCCGCGCATCCTCTTCCACTTCGCTAGCAGGGGTCATCCATGAACACCGAACATCCAGTGGCAAACCGCATGCGCCGTCTCTTCACCGCTTCCGCCCTGGCGCTGGCGATCTTCGCGGCCGGCGCGCCGATGGCCAGCGCCGGCGAAGTCGAGGACCTGATCCTGGTCGTGCCCGAGGGCGCCGCCAAGCCGGCCTCGCTGTCGGCCGATGTCGCCCGGTGGCGCAGCAGCCTCGGCAACGCCGACGTGGTCCACGTGGACAGCCTCAAGCGCGAGAAGCCCTCCGGCTTCGGTTCCATGGTGGTGCTGAACTTCGACAGCCACGACGAGCTCGCGGCGTGGAAGCGCGCCAACGCCAAGTCGCTCGCCGCTCCCCTGCAGGTGAAGGAGGCCGACGTGCTGACCGAGGGCGGCAAGGCGCCGGCGAACGGCAGCAAGCCGGTCTACAAGATCAGCTATTACGCGCTCACTTCGCCGCGCGAAGCGTTCCAGGGCTGGGTGGACGGCTACCTGACCAAGTACCTGGACGCGCAGGTCCAGCACCACATCCTCACCCGCTACGGCATGTACCTGGAGCACGGCAAGGACGGTCGCGCGCTGCTCGTGCTCGAGTACGCCGACGCCAAGACCGAGCAGGAAGCCGAGCCGATCAAGGCCAAGCTCAGCGACGACATCGCGCGCGTGGACAAGGAATACGCGCGCCAGTCCGACCTGAAGGAATCCCTGCGCACCACCCAGAGCTGGACGCTGGCCGTTCCGGCCAACTGATCCGGCTCGCGCCCGCGAGGGCATCCGCGGCATCGCACGTCCGTGCGGCCACACAATCACGGCAAGTGGAGACACAGCATGAAATCCCAGGTTCGAGGCAAGGCAACGAAAGTGTTCGGCATCCTGCTGGCGTGCGCGGCATTGGTCGCCTGCGGCAAGAAGGAGGCGGCCGCACCGGCTGCGGACAGCAGTGCGGCGCAGCCCGCCGCGGCGGCCGCGGCGCCGGCCGACGCGCCCGCCAACGCCATCGTGTGGGTGCCGCCGGGCAAGCCCGTGCCGGCCGACTTCGCCAAGCGGCTGCGCGCGCTGAAGGACGACGGCGCCGCGTCGGAAGTGCGCGTGGTGAAGGAATACGAGTACGAAGTGAAGGAAGGCTACGGCCCCGGCTTCGACGAGCTGGCGGTGGTCAAGTTCCCCAGCGAGGCGGCCTATGAGCAGTGGAAGGCCAGCCCGGCGGCCGACTTCGGCCCCGACGTGATCGTCAGCCGCGTCGACGTGATGACCGAGCGCGTCAGCAAGAAGAACAACCCCGACCAGTCGGTCTACGTGATCAGCCAGTACGAGTCGTTCGTCTCGCCGGAGGAGTACAAGGACTATTCGGAGGCCTACATCGATCCGAACATGGACAACCAGTACCACTCCGGCATCATGACCCGCTACACGATGTACCTGGAGCGCGAAGCCACCGGCGGCCTGAAGAACCCGCGGGCGTTCCTGGTGACCGAGTACGCCAACCAGGCCGAGTTCGAGCGCAAGGCCTCGGTCAAGGATCCGTACAAGGCGCTGCTGCTGTCCGGCACCCATCCTGAGTGGGCGCGCCTGAACGTGGAAAAGAAGAAGATGCGCCGCGACTTCAACGAGTCCTACGCCCGCCCGGCGCCGTAATCCGGCGGTCCGAGGGTTCGCTCCATGTCCCCCCTGTCTCTTATACACATCTCCGAGCCCACGAGACAGGCAGAAATCTCGTAT
>CALJUL010000021.1 GCA_937975725.1 uncultured Pseudoxanthomonas sp.
TGTGGCCGATGACCTTCGGCCTGGCCTGCTGCGCGGTGGAGATGATGCACGCCGGCACCTCGCGCCTGGACCTGGACCGCTACGGCGTGGTGTTCCGCCCGTCGCCGCGCCAGTCCGACGTGATGATCGTGGCTGGCACCCTGGTCAACAAGATGGCCCCGGCGCTGCGCAAGGTCTACGACCAGATGCCCGACCCGAAGTGGGTGATCTCGATGGGCAGTTGCGCCAACGGCGGCGGCTACTACCACTACTCGTACTCCGTCGTGCGCGGCTGCGACCGCATCGTGCCGGTGGACGTGTACGTGCCGGGCTGCCCGCCGACAGCCGAGGCGCTGGTGTACGGCATCCTGCAGTTGCAGAAGAAGATCTGGCGCACGCAGACCATCGCGCGCTGATCCCGTTCCTTCCCCCGACATTCTCCTTCAGAGCACGCCACGCCCCATGGCCGAGCAAGCTGCAAACTTCACCGACCACCTGCGCGCGCGCTTCGCCGACGCGACGGTCAGCGTCGCCGAGCCGCGCGGCGAAGTCACCCTGGAAGTGCCGTCCGGCTCCTGGCACGCGGCCTGCCTGGCGCTGCGCGACGAGTTCGGCTTCGAGCAGGCCGTCGACGTCAGCGGCGTGGACTACCTGGGCTACGGCTGCGACGAGTGGGACACCGAGGACGCGTCGTCGCAGGGTTTCAGCCGTGGCGTCGAAGGCAAGGCGCAGGGCCGCTTCGCCTGGGGCGAGTTCCCCAGCCGCGAGACGCCCGAGGGCATCCAGCCGCAGCCGGTGCCGCAGCGGCGCTTCGCCGTGGTCCTGCACCTGCTGTCCTACCAGCACAACCGCCGCCTGCGCGTGCGCTGCTTCGCGCCGGACGACGGCCTGCCGGTGGTGGCTTCGCTGTGCGACGTGTGGCCCGGCCTGAACTGGTTCGAGCGCGAGGCGTTCGACCTGTACGGCATCGTCTTCGAGGGCCACCCGGACCTGCGCCGCATCCTGACCGACTACGGTTTCGTCGGCCATCCGTTCCGCAAGGACTTCCCGTTGATCGGCAACGTCGAAGTCCGCTACGACGAAGAGAAGAAGCGCGTGGTGTACGAGCCGGTCACCTCGGTCGAGCCCCGCGTGGGCGTGCCGCGCGTGATCCGCGACGACGCCCGCTACCAGACCGCCGCCGGCGAAGCTGCGGCGCGTGAGGGCAAGGCATGAGCAATCCGCAATCCGGCGTCGCGTTCGCCAGCAATCCTGCGGAAGCCAAGCAGGAAATCCGCAACTACACCCTGAACTTCGGTCCGCAGCATCCGGCCGCGCACGGCGTGCTGCGCCTGATCCTGGAGATGGACGGCGAGACCATCGTCCGCGCCGACCCGCACGTGGGCCTGCTGCACCGGGGCACCGAGAAGCTGGCCGAGTCCAAGCCGTTCAACCAGTCGATCGGCTACATGGACCGCCTGGACTACGTGTCGATGATGTGCAACGAGCACGCCTACGTGCGCGCCATCGAGACCCTGATGGGGATCGAGGCGCCGGAGCGCGCGCAGTACATCCGCACGATGTTCGACGAGATCACCCGCATCCTGAACCACCTGATGTGGATCGGCTCCAACGCGCTCGACCTGGGCGCGATGGCGGTGATGCTGTACGCCTTCCGCGAACGCGAGGAGCTGATGGACTGCTACGAGGCGGTCAGCGGCGCGCGGATGCACGCAACCTACTACCGTCCCGGCGGCGTCTACCGCGACCTGCCGGATCGGATGCCGAAGTACAAGGAATCGCCCTGGCGCAAGGGCAAGACCCTGAAGCACTTCAACCAGGCCCGCGAAGGCTCGCTGCTGGACTTCCTGGAAGACTTCACCAACGAGTTCCCCAAGCGCGTCGACGAGTACGAGACGCTGCTGACCGACAACCGCATCTGGAAGCAGCGCACCGTCGGCATCGGCGTGGTCGCGCCCGAGCAGGCGCGCGCCTGGGGCATGACCGGCGCCATGCTGCGCGGCTCGGGCATCGCCTGGGATCTGCGCAAGAAGCAGCCCTACGCCAAGTACGACGCGGTGGACTTCGACATCCCGGTGGGCATGAACGGCGACTGCTACGACCGCTACCTGGTGCGCGTGGCCGAGATGCGCCAGTCCAACCGCATCATCAAGCAGTGCGTGCAGTGGCTGAAGGCCAACCCCGGCCCGGTCATGGTGCGCAACTTCAAGGTCGCCCCTCCCAAGCGCGAGGAGATGAAGGACGACATGGAAGCGCTGATCCACCACTTCAAGCTCTTCAGCGAAGGCTACTGCGTGCCGGCCGGCGAGACCTACGCCGCGGTCGAGGCGCCGAAGGGCGAGTTCGGCTGCTACCTGGTGTCCGACGGCGCCAACAAGCCCTTCCGCGTGAAGCTGCGCGCGCCGGGCTTCGCGCACCTGTCCTCGATGGACGAGATCGTGCGCGGCCACATGCTTCCCGACGTCGTCGCGATGATCGGCACTTATGACTTGGTATTCGGTGAGGTGGACCGATGAGGGCCACGGGTAATTTCGAGGCGGCGCAGAACGTCGATCCGCTGGTGGCGTTGAGCGACGAGACGCGCGCGCACATCGACCACTGGCTGACCAAGTTCCCGCCGGACCGCAAGCGCTCGGCGGTGCTGCAGGGCCTGCACGCCGCGCAGGAGCAGAACCAGGGTTGGCTGACCGACGAGCTGATCGCCGCGGTCGCCAAGTACCTGGACATCCCGCCGGTATGGGCCTACGAGGTCGCCAGCTTCTACTCGATGTTCGAGACCGAGAAGGTCGGCCGCAACAACGTCGCCTTCTGCACCAACATCAGTTGCTGGCTCAACGGCGCGCAGGACCTGGTGGCGCACGCGGAGAAGAAGCTGGGCTGCAGGCTGGGCGAGTCCACCGCCGACGGTCGCGTCTACCTGAAGCGCGAAGAAGAATGCGTGGCTGCCTGCTGCGGCGCGCCGGTCGTGGTCATCAACGGCCACTACCACGAGAAGCTCACGCCCGAGAAGGTGGACGAGCTGCTGGACGGGCTGGAGTAACGCATGGCACATCATCCCCACACGTCCGAAGGCTACGGCCCGGTCGGCCCCGCTCCCAAGGAGCACCAGGCCGTCTACACCACGCTGCATTTCGACAAGCCGTGGTCGTACGAGAACTACCTCAAGACCGGCGGCTACGCCGCGCTGCGCAGGATCATCGAAGAGAAGATCCCGCCGGCCGACGTCGTCGAGATGGTCAAGCAGTCCGGCCTGCGCGGTCGCGGCGGCGCGGGCTTCCCGACCGGCCTGAAGTGGAGCTTCATGCCCAAGGGCGACATGCAGAAGTACATCCTCTGCAACTCGGACGAATCCGAGCCGGGCACCGCCAAGGACCGCGACATCCTGCGCTACAACCCGCACGCGGTGATCGAGGGCATGGCCATCGCCTGCTACGCCACCGGTTCGACCGTGGGCTACAACTACCTGCGCGGCGAGTTCCACCACGAACCGTTCGAGCACCTGGAGGAAGCCACCGCCGAAGCCTACAGGCACGGCTGGCTGGGCAAGAACATCCTCGGCTCCGGCGTGGACATCGACCTGTACAACGCGCTGGGCGCGGGCGCCTACATCTGCGGCGAAGAGACCGCGCTGATGGAGTCGCTGGAAGGCAAGAAGGGCCAGCCGCGCTTCAAGCCGCCGTTCCCGGCCAACTTCGGCCTGTACGGCAAGCCGACCACGATCAACAACACCGAGACCTACGCCTCGGTGCCCGCCATCGTGCGCAACGGCGCCGAGTGGTTCATGAGCCTGGGCAAGCCCAACAACGGCGGCTGCAAGATCTTCTCGGTCTCCGGCCACGTCGCGCGCCCGGGCAACCACGAGATCCGCCTGGGCACGCCGTTCGCCGATCTGCTGGAGCTTTGCGGCGGCATGCGCGAAGGCCGCAGGATCAAGGCGGTCATCCCGGGCGGTTCCTCGATGCCGGTGCTGCCGGGCGAGGTGATGATGGGCCTGACGATGGACTACGACGCCATCCAGAAGGCCGGCTCCGGCCTGGGTTCGGGCGCCGTCATCGTGATGGACGACACCACCTGCATGGTGCGCGCCTGCCAGCGCATCGCGCGGTTCTACTTCAAGGAAAGCTGCGGCCAGTGCACGCCGTGCCGCGAAGGCACCGGCTGGATGTACCGCATGCTGACCCGCATCGCCGAGCAGAAGGCCACGCTGGACGACCTGCACATGCTGAAGGCCGCCGCTGGCCAGATCGAAGGCCACACCATCTGCGCCTTCGGCGAGGCCGCCGCGTGGCCGGTGCAGGGCTTCCTGCGCCACTTCTGGCACGAATTCGAATACGCGATCGTGAACAAGCGCTTCCTCGTCGACGACGAGCGTGCCGGCACGGTGGTCCGTTCCAACCTGGAGGTGGCCGCGTGAGTGCGCAGCCCGTGAATCCCAACCTGCCGCCCGACCATGTCACCGTCTTCATCGACGGCGTGGAGCTGGCCGCGCCCAAGGGTTCGATGATCATCCAGGCGGCCGACAAGGCCGGCATCCCGATCCCGCGCTTCTGCTACCACGAGAAGCTGCCGATCGCGGCCAACTGCCGCATGTGCCTGGTGGAAGTGGAGAAGATGCCCAAGCCGGCGCCGGCCTGCGCCACGCCGGTGATGGACGGCATGAAGATCGCCACGCGCAGCGAGAAGGCGCTGAAGTCGCAGCGCAACGTGATGGAATTCCTGCTGATCAACCATCCGCTGGACTGCCCGATCTGCGACCAGGGCGGCGAGTGCGAGCTGCAGGACCTGTCGCTGGGCTACGGCCGCTCGGTCAGCCGCTTCCAGGAGCGCAAGCGCGTGGTGCCGGACGAGGACATCGGTCCGCTGGTCGCCACCGAGATGACCCGCTGCATCCAGTGCACGCGCTGCATCCGCTTCACCGCGGACGTGGCCGGCACCTACGAGCTGGGCGGCATGTACCGCGGCGAGAACCTGCAGATCGGCACCTACGACGGCAAGCCGTTGACCACCGAGCTGTCCGGCAACGTCATCGACGTGTGCCCGGTGGGTGCGCTGACCAACAAGGTGTTCCAGTTCCGCGCTCGCCCGTGGGAGCTGATCGCGCGCGAATCCGTCGGCTTCCACGACGCGATGGGTTCGAACGTGTTCTACCACTCCCGTCGCGGCCAGGTGCTGCGCACCGTGCCGCGCGAGAACGAGGCGGTCAACGAATGCTGGCTGTCCGACCGCGACCGCTATTCGCACCAGGGCCTGTACGCCGACGACCGCGCGGTGAAGCCGTTGCAGAAGGTCGGTGGCGAGTGGCGCGAAGTGTCCTGGGCCGAAGGCCTGGCCGCCGCCGCCGAAATCCTGCGCGCGAACCGCGGCGACAGCCTCGGCGTGCTGGTGCACCCGGCGGTGTCGAACGAGGAGGGCGGTCTGCTGGCGAAGCTGGCCGACGGCCTCGGCACCGGCAACCTCGACCACCGCATCAACAACCGCGACTTCTCCGACGGCGCCGTCGCCGGGCCGTTCGCACTGCCGCTGGCCGAGATCGAGCAGGCCGACGTGATCGTGCTGTTCGGCAGCAACGTCCGCCACGAACTGCCGCTGCTGCATGCGCGCCTGCGCAAGGCGCAGACCCGGCGCAACGCCAGGATCCATGCGGTCAACCCGGTGGACTTCGATTTCGCCTTCGCCCTGGCAGGCAAGCATATCGTCGCGCCGTCGAAGCTGGGCGAGGCGCTTAACGCGCCCGCGCTGCGCGAGGCGGCCAAGGCCGGCAACCGCGCCGTGGTGATCGTCGGCGGCCTCGCCGAGAACCATCCGCAGGCCGCCGCGCTGCGTGCCGCCGCGGCCGAGTTCGCCGCCGCGACCGGCGCCGCGTTGTGCCGCATCCCGCAGGGCGCCAACGCCGTCGGCCTGGCGCGCCAGGGCGTGCTGCCGAGCGGCCGCGACGTGGCCGGCATGTTCGCCGAGCCGCGCGGCGCCTACGTCATCTACGGCATCGAGCCGGGCCTGGATTTCGCCGACACGCCGGCCGCCAGCCGCGCGCTGGCCTCGGCCAAGGTGGTGGCGTTCAGCCACTTCGCCTGCAAGTCGACCCGAGACGTCGCCGACGTGATCCTGCCAATCGGCGCACTGCCGGAGATCGAGGCCACGCTGACCAACCTGGACGGCAAGGACCAGCGCACCCAGGCCGCCGGCAAGCTGCCGGGCGAGGCGCGCGAGGGCTGGAAGGTGCTGCGCGCGCTGGGCGGTGAGCTGCAACTGGCCGGCTTCGAATTCGCCGACGCGGCCGGCATGCGCGAGGCCATCGGCAACGCCAAGGCCGTGACCGTCGCCCGTTCCGCCGCGCCGGCCATCGCCGGCGACGGCCTGGAGCTGGCGGTCAGCGCCGCGATCTACCGCACCGACGGCACCGTCCGTCGTGCCGAGGCCTTGCAGGCGCATCCGCTGAACGTGGGCGCGCGCATCGTGCTGAACCCGGCCGACGCGCAGGCCGCCGGCGTGGCCGACGGGCAGATGGCCAAGGTCGGCAACGGCATCGGGACCGCCGCGCTGCCGGTGGTGGTGGACGCCCGCGTCGCCGCGGGCGCCGCGTGGATCGAGAGCGGCTACGGCGCGACCGCGCCGCTGGGCGCAGGACGTGTCACGGTGGTGAGCGCATGAACGAGCTGTTGATCAACGCCGTCGGCCCCCTGCGCGAGTGGTTGTTCGGGCTGGGCGACATCGGCGCGGTGCTGTGGATCGTGCTGAAGATCCTGGCGATCGCCATGCCGGTGATCATCTCGGTCGCGTTCTACGTGGTGTGGGAACGCAAGCTGATCGGCTGGATGCACGTGCGCCACGGGCCGATGTACGTGGGCATGGGCATCTTTCAGGCCTTCGCCGACGTCTTCAAGCTGCTGTTCAAGGAAATCATCCAGCCCAGCAGCGCGCACAAGGCGATGTACGTGATCGCGCCGCTGATCGTGCTGGCACCGGCCTTCGCCGCGTGGGCGGTGGTGCCGTTCGACTACAAGCTGGTGCTGTCCAACGCCAATGCCGGCCTGCTGTACCTGCTGGCGATGACCTCGCTGGGCGTGTACGGCATCATCATCGCCGGCTGGGCGTCTAACTCGAAGTACGCCTTCCTGGGCGCGATGCGCTCGGCCGCGCAGGTGGTCAGCTACGAGATCGCCATGGGCTTCGC
>CALJUL010000022.1 GCA_937975725.1 uncultured Pseudoxanthomonas sp.
CGCAGCGCCGGCCGCGGCGGCGCGCGCGCCGGCCCTGCCCCCGGCGGCGGCGGAGATCCTGGCCCGCGCCAAGGCCCGGGCGGCCGAACGGATGAAGCGATGAGCCGCCCCGCCCGGCGCGGCCCGACGCTGACGCGCGCGGAAACGGTGGAACTGTTCACGCGCCTGCGCGAACTGAACCCACGGCCCACCACCGAACTGGAATACAGCACGCCGTTCGAACTGCTGGTCGCGGTGACGCTGTCCGCGCAGGCGACCGACGTGGGCGTCAACAAGGCCACGCGCCGCCTGTTCCCGGTCGCCGACACCCCGGCCGCCATCCTCGCCCTGGGCGAGGACGGCCTGAAGAAGTACATCGCCACCATCGGCCTGTTCAACGCCAAGGCCAAGAACATCATCGCCACCTGCCGCATCCTGCTGGAATGGTACGGCGGCGAAGTGCCGCGCTCGCGCGAAGCCCTGGAAGCGCTGCCGGGGGTGGGCCGCAAGACCGCCAACGTGGTGCTGAACACCGCCTTCGGCGAGCCCACCATCGCGGTGGACACGCACATCTTCCGCGTCGCCAACCGCACCGGACTGGCCCCGGGCAAGGACGTGCGCGCGGTGGAGGAGCGGCTGATGAAGGTGGTACCGGAGGAATTCCGGCAGGACGCGCACCACTGGCTGATCCTGCACGGCCGCTACGTCTGCAAGGCGCGCAAGCCCGACTGCCCGCAGTGCGTCATCCGCGACCTGTGCCGGTACAAGGACAAGACCGTCGCCTGAAGCGGCGGCACCGCGTACCGCCGCCGCTTCAAGGCCGAAGCCTTCCCTCTTCTCCTCCTTGCCACGCGGCCGCAAGAAACGCACGCGCCCGCGGCACGCCGTTCCCGCAACAGGCCGCAGCCCGCATCTACTGCGCGTCACGCTCCACGAAGGGCTTGCGCGGCAAGCGCTCTTCGCGCATCGCCGCGTGGTAGGCGAACGAGGCGATGATGGCGGCAGCCTGCTTGAGGTCTTCCGGCACCACGTGGTCGTAGGTGTCCAGGTGGGTGTGGTGGACGTGGGTGCCATAGTCGGCCGGGTCCTGCACGAACTGGAAGCCCGGCAGGCCGACGCGGTCGAACGAGAGGTGGTCGGTGCCGCCGGTGCCGCGCGTGGTCACGATGGTCGCACCGACGTCGGCGAACGGCTCCAGCCACGCCTTGAACACCGGCACGGCGGCGTGGTTTTCCTGCGCGTAGATGCCGCGGATGCGGCCGGTGCCGTTGTCGAAGTTGAAGTAGGTGGAGAGGCGGTCGTAGTCGCGGCGCCGTTGCAGCGGGCCGGTGCCGCGCTGGAAGGCGCGCGGCAGCGCCTTCTGCTCGGGGTCGGTCGGCTCGGGGTAGTCCGCCAGGTGGTGGGCGACGTAGCCGGCCGAGCCATGCAGGCCCTGCTCCTCGCCGCCCCACAACGCCAGCCGGATCGTGCGGCGCGGCTTGGCGCCGATAGCCTTGAGGATGCGCATGGCCTCCATCATCACCACCACGCCGGCGCCGTTGTCGCTGGCGCCGGTGCCGGTGTGCCAGGAATCCAGGTGCGCGCCGATCATCACCACTTCGCCCGCCCTGGCGCCCTGGCCCGGCAGTTCGGCGAAGACGTTGGCGGCCGGCAGGTCCTGTTCGCTGGTGAAGCGCGCGTCCACGTCCACGCGCATGCGCACCTTCTGTCCGGCCTGCACCGCGCGGACCAGGGGGTTGTAGTGCTCGGCCGGCAGCACCAGTTCGGTCACGCCGACCGGCTCGCCGGCCTTGCGCGAACCGCCGCCGGTGACGCGGACGATGCCGTTGTCCCAGGGGCTGATCGACAGCGTCGCCAGCACGCCCTCTTCGGCCAGGAAGGCGTTCAGCGCACGGGTCAGCGCCTGCCGCTTGCGGTAGTCCTCCAGGCGCTTCTCCTGCGCGTCGGAGGCGGGGTCGGCGGGAACGGGGAACGTCTGCAATTCGCCCAGGTCGGCCTCGCTGTAGCGCCGGAAGTCGACCTTCTCCGCCGGCTTGTAGGCGCGCTCCTCGTCCAGCAGCACGATCCGGCCGCGCAGCTTGCCGCGCTGTTTCTCGATGTCCTCCAGGGTCTTGAACGAGGCCAGCGCCACGTCGCCCTCGACCGGACCGTCGGTGCCCGGCGTCCATGCCTTCGGCAGCGCGTGGATCGGCAACTGGCGCGGCGACAACAACTCGGCGCGCGAAGCGCGGAATTCCCAGCCGCGGCCGAACGCCGGGTCGTAGACCTCCTCGCGCACCTGCGCCAGGCCCCAGCCCGCGAGCTTGGCGCGCGCCCATTCGCCGGCACGCGCATAGGCAGGCGAATTGGTCAGGCGCGGCCCGACGGTCTCGGTGAGTTCCTTCAGGCTGGCCGCCGCCTGCGAACGGTTGAACGCCTCGGCCCGTATCCACGCCACCACATCCAGGTCCACCGGCTCGGCAGTGGCGGCGATGGCCGCCGCGTGCACACCCATCCCCAGCGCCAGCGCGCCGATCATCCCGCGTACCGACTTCATCCTTCCGTCTTCCCCTGTGGTTGCGCCGCGCCGCCTGCCGGTGCGCGCGTTCTGATGCGGATTGCGCTGTCACCGCGCGGTCATCCCGGCGAAACAAGACAGCGCTGTAACAATAACGCAACTTTCACACCCTAGCCTGCGCGGCATCACCCACCTCGCCCCAAGGGCTACCCATGAAACTGTCCCGCAGCACCCTGTCCCTGGCCCTGCTCGCCGCGTTCGCGGCGCCGGCCGCGCACGCCGAAATCGCCATCGACGTGGTCGGCGGCTCGGAAGTGAGCTTCGAAGGCCTGGTCCAGGCCGATTTCTACAAGTTCGACTCCGACACCATCGACTACGGCGCCGATTCCTCGTCCGACCTGGACGGCAAGGACTACCTGCAGGAACTGCGCCGCGCCGAGCTGGTGCTCAAGGGCAAGGGCCCGGGCAACATCGAGTGGGTGCTGGGCTACGACGCCAAGGACGACAAGTGGCTGGACGCCAACGTCAAGTACAAGTTCGGCAACAACGCCAACCACTTCGTACAACTGGGCCAGTTCAAGCAGCCCGGCGCGACGATGGAGGAACTGTCCAGTACCAAGAACAACGACTTCGTATCCAAGTCCTCGATCACCAACTCGCTGGGCACGCCGCGCCGCGTGGGCTTGCAGTACAACGTGGGCGACGCGGGCTGGGGCCTGACCGCCAGCTACTTCGGCCGCGAACTGACCCGCAACCGCGAGCACGGCAGCGGCTACGCGCTGCGCGGTTACTGGGCGCCAATCAACGAGGCCGGCAACGTGCTGCACTTCGGCGCGTCCTACCTGGACAAGGACACCGACGGCGACGTGATCCGCCTGCGCGCGCGCCCGATGGCGGACATGGTGCCGACCCGCTTCGTCGACACCGGCAGCTCCGGCCTGCGCGCCAGCGACCGCGCCAGCGTGGTCGGCGCGGAGGGCCTGTGGATCAAGGGCCCGTTCAAGCTGCAGGCCGAGTACATGCAGATCGACGTCAAACGCTACGGCGGTTTCGACGATTTCAGCGGCGACGGCTACTACGTCTCCGGCCTGTGGAACCTGACCGGCGAGACCTGGGGCTACAAGGCGGGCACGCCGACCACCGGCCTGCCCGGCGATCCCGGCAAGGGCATGTGGCAGCTCGGCCTGCGCTACGACACCCTGGACCTGACCGACGGCGCGGTGGTCGGCGGCAAGCTGGATAGCTGGACGGCCGGCGTGAACTGGTACTGGCATTCCAACTTCAAGTTCATGCTGAACTACGTGGCGGTCAAGCAGGAGAAGGGCGCGCTGAAGGACGACCCGAACATCCTGGAAGCGCGCATGCAGTTCTTCTGGTGATCGTGCAGTCCTTTTCGTGACCCCGCCCGCCGGCGACGGCGCGCAGCACGATGGCGAAGGGCGCGGCATGGGCCGCGCCCTTCGGCGTTTACGGCCCGGCGCCGCGGCCGCCTCGACGGCCGTCATCTTTCTGTCATGCCGCCGACACCGCGCTGTCATCCCGGCGTCGTGAAATGCGCGGCGACGGCGGACCGCGCCGCAATCCCCTCCCAGGAGCCTTCCGTGTTCGATTCCCTCAAGTCCCGCGTGGCGCTGCTGGCGCTCGCCACCGCGTTCTCGGCCAACGCCTTCGCCGCCGACGTCACCGGCGCCGGCGCTTCGTTCGTCTATCCCGTGATGTCCAAGTGGTCGGCCGACTACGCCAAGGCCACCAACAAGAAGGTCAACTACCAGTCCATCGGCTCCGGCGGCGGCATCGCCCAGATCAAGGCCGGCACGGTGGACTTCGGCTCGTCCGACGCGCCGCTCAAGCCCGACGAGTTGGCCAAGTTCAACCTGGCGCAGTTCCCCTCCGTCATCGGTGGCGTGGTGCCGGTCGTCAACGTGCCGGGCGTGGCCTCGGGTGCGCTGAAGCTGGACGGCGAGCTGCTGGCCGACATCTTCCTGGGCAAGGTCAAGGAGTGGAACGACCCGCGCATCGTCGCCCTGAACGGCGGCGTCCAGTTGCCGGCGCAGAAGATCACCGTCGTGCACCGCTCCGACGGCTCGGGCACCACCTTCAACTTCGTCAACTACCTGTCC